>NVXL01000247.1 GCA_002746115.1 Alteromonadaceae bacterium | reverse complement strand
AAGCTGTAAAGCATGCCGTCGTGACCCATCGCAATGCCATCATCTACCGCGATAGTGTTAAATTCTTTGGCGACACCACCCGCTTTTTCGATTTCGCGTGCGACCAGCTGTCCCATGTCTTTTAGGTGGACATGTCCCGGTACAAATTGAGTAAAAGAATTAACCACCGCGATGATGGGTTTTTTGAAATCCTCGTCTTTCATTCCGGTTGCACGCCAGAGTGAGCGAGCACCCGCCATGTTACGGCCTTCGGTCGTAGTTCGTGAGCGATATTTTGGCACAGTAAAATCCCCTGACGCATCTATGAAACAGTCGGGAAGGATAGCAAATTTTGATGTGGATTAACTATCTCGACTTCTTAAGCAGTGACTCTGGGTAGTGCTTTTCGAGTTGTTTTATCAAAAACTCGTAACGTTTATGCTGTTTGTGGTCTTCGCCGATGTTGCCGACGCTTTTAAAGCATCGGGTGCAAATTCGCTCGTGTTTGGCATTGAAGCCATGCGCCTCGGCTTCGGATGTGATGGTTTGGATCAAATTGAGATTGAGACCGACATGTTTGGGGTAGGTATTTAGGGCTTCTAAGAATACTTCTACTGCAGCGTTGTAATCTTTTTCGTCGTAAGAGCTGATGCCGTCTTTGGTGAGGCGTGAGGCTTGTTCTTTACCTTCAGCTGTAATCGGCTCTCCGGTGATACCGTCAATAATTTGCATGATACCGTCGTTGCCTTCGTGCCTTGCTGCGAGCTTAGCGAGAAGCTCCCGGGCTTCATCTTCTTCGTTCATGGAGTGTAGGGTTCGGGCGAACTCAAGACTGGTTTCAACGGCGGGTGTCGGCAAGTTGTTGTACATGTCACGCGCTTTGTCGGAGGATTCTTTGGCTTTCTTTTCGTTACCTTGGCTCGCGTGTATCTGGGTCTCCACCATCTGCGCTTGGACTTGGATTTCAGGCTTGCCTGTATAACGTTTGCGTGCGCGATCTAGAAAGGTATTTGCTTGTTTGACGAGTGCTTTTGACTCGGTTGAGGTTTCACCTTTCACCATGTCGGAGACTTTACGGGCATAATTAAAGTAATCTTGGGGAGATTCGTGGCAGGAGTTTTGTCCCCACTTTATTGAGTTTTGATGGGATTTTAATGCGGTTTCATCGTCATGATTTCGCTCCGATAGTAGTGCCAATTTACGATGACGGAGTACGGATTTTGGGGATATCCGTGTGGCATTCTCGATAGATTTTTGTGCATCCACTAAATCGTTTCGTTTAGTGTGAACTTCTGCAAGCATGTCGTGCGCTTCAATGTAACGACTATCTTCTTCCAGAATTTCGTTGCACATGTCTTCAGCGGCTTCGAGTTTACCCATTTCCAAAAGTGTTTTACTCATTCCGAGCTTGGCCCATACGACGGGTTTTTTTCCGAGAACCGTACTGTATACCTTTTGGGCTTCTTTGAGTTGTTTGAGCAAGAAATGTAGTTGCCCTTTTATTTTCAGGCAATCGGGCGCATATCGGTGACCGTCAATAATCATGTCATTGCAATAGTCGAGCGCCTTGCGATAATCCCCTTTTGAGATGCAGGTTTTTATATGCAGTAACGCTTCATGTCGAATTATGGCTTTATTTAAGCGTAGTTTGAGGGACGCTTGCGTATAAGGTTTGGTAATGTAGTCATCTGGTTGGCATTCGAGTGCACCGAGAACCATTTCGCGGGAGGATTCGCCAGTAATCATCACAAATAGACTGGTCATTAGCAGTACGCGTAAATAGCGAACCTCTTCCAATATTTGCTGGCCATCTTTACCTACGCCAAGGTTATAGTCGCACAAAACGATATCAAAGCGATTGCTTGAGCAGTGACGAATGGCTTCTTCACCGTCGGATGCTGTCTCCACTGACTTCGCACCAAACGTTTTCAATGTTCTGGTGAGCGAACCACGAATTTCGGGGAAATCATCAATAACCAAGCAGCGTTTAGTGGAATAGATTTTCACTATGTCAATTTGACGCAATTCCTTTGGATTGAATTGTCCTGGCGCTCTCATACAGGTATTCCCAAGTAGTTGCAGCCGCAGTGTCACTCAGCTTTTATTAATACGGTGTATTCAGTTTAGGCAACAACTAATTGATTTGCAGTGATTTCGGCCGTAAGAGCTGAGTCAGGCGCATTTTATACGCTATTTCCTGGCTCAGTTTCCGTTTTAAATATTTTTGATAAAAACCTTTGAATTGCGTTGGAAATTGTAAAGTGAACGTTTTTGCTCGGGGAGGAAGTCAATATCTGTACTTTTGAAACCTTGTTCGATAAACCAGTGGGCGGTTTGAGTGGTGAGCACAAACAATGCGTCAAGCTTCAGTTTAGAAGCTTGTTTTTCAATATGTGTGAGCAGTTTTTTGGCGCG
Source organism: Alteromonadaceae bacterium (assembly GCA_002746115.1). Lineage (GTDB taxonomy): Bacteria > Pseudomonadota > Gammaproteobacteria > Pseudomonadales > Cellvibrionaceae. The sequence goes on along the minus strand of NVXL01000247.1, from coordinate 8,057 downwards.
CCCGCTCTGCTGGTAGTCCGGGTGTATAACTAGGCAGGCAAGTTCAGCACTTTGAGTCTCGCCAACGGGGTACAAGCCCGCACAACCGATAATGAGGCTGTCTTTTTCCATAATTGTAAAATAAGGGATTTCGGTCTCTAGGCGTTCGCGAGAGCGTTTGACAAGTACGCCTTCTTCTTCGTGCGGCTCTACTAAGTTAAGTATGCCGACGACATCTTCGATGCGCGCGCGGCGGATACCCTCGTAGTGATCTCGGTAGACCATGGTGCCAGAGCCATCGCGCGTATATAGTTCTCGTAATAATGCGCCGTCTTCTAGCGAAGAGACGACGTGGGAGCGGGGTACGCCCCCGTCGCAGGCGTTGTAGCATGCGCGTAGCGAGAAGTAGGTGTTGGACTGATTGTTTTGCTGTGCAACGAGAAATTTTTCACACCTAAGCAGGGTTAATTCTCGGAAAGCTTTCTGATCTTCCGTTTGAATAGAGCCGTCATCGTTATAGGCTATTAACTTGTCGGCTTGAATGTCTATGGCTACTTTGACGGCAACATCGGCAAATGACAGGTTAAAAATTTCACCCGTAAGGGAGTAACCTAAGGGGGAAATTAATACGATGCTTTGCTCTTCTAGCAAGTCAGCGACCGCATCGATATCGACGTTTCTGACCTTGCCTGTGTGTTGAAAGTCGATGCCATTGATAATGCCTTGCGGCATTGCAGTAATGAAATTACCTCCGCGGATCTTAACCTTGGCGCCATACATCGGTGAATCTGGTAAGCCTGCAGAGAAGCTTGACTCCAAAATAAACCGCGTTGCACCGACAGCCTTAAGGACGCTAGGAATGTCGGACTGAGTCGTAATGCGTAAGCCTCGGTGGAACTCAGACTTGGTATCGCTAGACTTGAGTTCTTGTTCGATCTGCTTGCGAGCGCCATGTACGATAATTAACTTTACGCCAAGCCCCTCCAATAACGCTAAGTCACTGATAATGTTGGTGAAGTTGGGCGTGTCGATGCAGTCACCTGGTAGCATGATGACAAAGGTCTTGCCCCTGTGAGCATTAATATACGGTGATGAATGCCTTAACCATTTTATTGCTTGGTCTGAATTATCAGCCACAAAAACTCCAGATTATCGCTCGTCTAATATTGTCACGTCGTAGAATAATACCATCACACTGATACGATGTGTTTTAAAAATACACAAGGCTAATAAAGCTAGCGCCTGCTGTAGATCGGTATTGAGATCACTTATTCACTAGAGTGATATAAAATATTCAAATTTAGCGGGCAAATAGCTTAAATTGTGTTTTTTTGGCTATTCTAAGTCAGGGTAATACCCTAGAGTCATTAATATACTGTAGCACTACATTAGTGGTGGCGGGGTAGGCTGCCATTAGAATTAACATTCCAACGTTTCTGGGAGACGGCATGGCCTCTGAGTTTTTTGTTGAACGCGCTTTGGATCTGAGGACGATTCTGCTTGAGCTAGTCGATAGCGGTGTTGTTGAGCAACGTGATGCAAACTTTATGTTGGGAGCTAATCGTACGAGCGAACAGGCGGTGCTGCACCCTTTTCAGTATATTGCCACTCAAAACCTGCAAGACCTACGTACCCCGGGTCAAGCAGTGACTGAGCAAGCGTTAACTGAATCGCTGTCAGTATCTTCTGGGCTAGAATTGTTTCACATCGACCCGATGAAAGTCCCTGTGGCCGAAGCCAGTGCTATTATGTCCTACGCATTTGCGAAGCGGCATGGCTTGTTGTGCGTCGACATTAATGTTGATGAGGTTGTGATTGCTGTAACCGAGCCTTACCTGACTCAGTGGCAGGAGCAGCTATCTCAGACCGTTAGGCAGAGTATTAAGCGAGTTATCGCACCGCCTTCCGATATCGAACGCTACCGGGTTGAGTTCTATTCATTGTCGCGATCAGTGTCGAGCGCTGAATCTGGTGGCAACGCTAGTAGTCCGTCAGGCGCGACCAATTTCGAGCAATTATTAGAGCTGGGTAAGCTTAAGGATCCGGAGGCGAATGATCAGCATATTGTCAATATCGTCGACTGGCTGCTGAACTATGCTTTTGATCAGCGAGCAAGTGATATCCACATAGAACCGCGTCGAGAGCGTTCTCGAATGCGTTTTCGAATTGATGGTGTGCTGCATGATATTTATGAATTTCCGCTATCCGTGGCGATGGCAATTGTTAGTCGATTAAAAATTCTTGGTCGTATGAATGTGGCTGAAAAGCGTAAACCACAAGATGGTCGTATTAAAGCCAAGAGGCCTTCAGGCGATGAAGCTGAGCTGCGGCTCTCGACTTTGCCAACCGTATTTGGCGAAAAGCTGGTTATGCGAATATTTGATCCGGATGTACTATTAAAATCATTTGAAGAGCTTGGTCTCTCGGGGGACGATTATAAGCGTTGGCAAGATATGGTCGGGCGACCCCATGGTATTTTGTTGGTAACCGGGCCAACAGGCTCGGGTAAAACCACGACCTTGTATTCGTCGCTGCGAGCGCTGGCAACCGATGAGGTTAACGTGTGTACGATTGAAGACCCGATTGAAATGGTTGAAGATGCGTTTAATCAAACCCAGGTACAGCACAATATCGGCTTAGACTTTGCCGCCGGTATTCGTACCTTAATGCGACAAGACCCGGATATTATTATGGTCGGCGAAATTCGTGATGTAGAGACTGCGCGTATGGCTGTACAAGCTGCACTGACCGGTCACTTGGTGATATCAACGTTGCACACCAACGATGCGCCGACGGCTGTATCGAGACTGTTGGACTTGGGGATTGCAGGTTATCTAATTAAAGCTACAGTTATTGGCATTATGGCGCAAAGATTAGTGCGTACCCTTTGCGCCCATTGTAAAACAGAGGCGGAGATCAAAGACAAAGACTGGGATGACTTGGTTCGCCCTTGGAAGGTGAACGCACCTAAGAAAATATATGAGCCCGCAGGTTGTTTGCAATGTCGTAATACCGGTTATATGGGGCGGCAGGGTATCTACGAGATCTTGAGTCTAAGCGAAGGTGTTCAGGAACTTATCCAAGATAATACTGATTTACTGAAGCTTCGCAAGCAAGCGATGCGCGACGGGATGCGCACATTGCGCTTGTCCGGTGCACAAAAGGTGGCGCAGGGGATGACGTCGATGTCCGAGGTGCTCCGTGTGGCGCCACCGCCTGAGAACTATAAATAAGCTAGTTGTTCCGGGAGATCTTCTTGTTTTTATCCAGCCAGCTGTCTAAAGATTCAACATCTTTACTGGTGAGGATGCCCGCGACTTGCTTAAGGCGCAAATTGTCGATTACATAAGTATATAAAGTATTCAGGTAATCTCTTCGCGCACGGAACAAATTACGCTGCGCATTAAGTACGTCTACTAAATCTCGCGTACCAACATCGTATCCCGCTTGAGTTGCGTCTAAGGCGCTTTGATTGGAGGTGATCGCCTGCATCCGTGCTTTTACGGTAGCAACGTTGGTGAGTGCCGTTAGGTGTAATGTGCGGGCTCGTTGTACTGTATTACGGCGCTCGAACAAGTAGTTTTCACGCGCTTGAATGGCGTTTTGCTTTTCTTTTCTGTAGGCTGCAGTGGTGTTGCCTCCCGTAAAAATAGGTAGGTCAAATGTCAGTCCTACGGTCGATTCATTGATTTTGACGCCATTGCGCTCATTCCTACTACTCGTCGATAATGAACCACCCAAGGTTGGCGCGTAAGCAGAGCTCTTCTCTTTTACTCGCTGTTCGGCGGATTCGGCCAATAAAGACGTGTTGAGTAATGAAAGGTTATTCTTAAGGGCAAACTCTACCCAGCTTTTACGCTCAATTGGTTCTGGTGGTGCAATAGGGAATTGTTCTTTAAGTGGGGATAATTGATCATAAGGCCGCCCAGTAATCACCTCTAGTGCCTCGAAGCTAATGTGCATTTGACCTTCACTCAGCAATCTGTCTGCAACGGAAGAGTCGTATACAGCTTGTGATTCGTGAACCTCAGTAATAGCGGTTAAGCCAACTTCAAAGCGCTTTTGGGTTTGTTCAAGTTGGTGTTTGAGTGCGTTTTCTTCAGCCTTAGCGGTTTCGAAATTATCAATTGCTTCAAGCGCGTCGAAGTAGGTCTGCGCCGTACGAATAATCAACTCCTGCTTGGCTGATTGAAAGTTAGCTGCAGCGGTTTTGGCGCTGATACTTCCTATTTTGAAGTTGTACCAAGCGGCTAAGTTGAAAATTCGCTGGGTCAACGTAGCGCTAACTCTCGTTTCTGCGGTTTCCCATGGTTCGCTTCTAAGCGTATCGCGCCAGGTTGCTTGCGCGGATACCTGTGGCAGCAAGCCGGAGCGGCTTATGGCTTTATCTAGCTTACCTGACTTGTAGGCGGCTTCTGCTGCTCTATATTGGTGATCGTTTTGTAGTGCCTGCTGGTAAACTTCAAGGAGGGTTTCAGCGTAAGTGCTTGTCGCGAAGGTTAAAATTGCTGCGACGGCAGCGCTTTGTAAGAAAAACTTATACATGTTTATCCCTAATGAATAATAGGTGTCTATATTATTTGGCTTGGTGTAACGCGAATATCAGCTTGGACTGCAGTTACTGTAATAGTTCTTAGCAGTAGTTTTTAGTAGTAGCTCTTTGCGCTTGATCTGGATTGGGATTAAAGCATACTTTAGGAGAAATTACGGTCAAATATATATATCGATAATTGAAAACTGATCCCTTTGATTCGCAACCTCTAGAAAAGCGCGAGTAGACTTAGGTGTGGATTGTTCAATGACAAAAGGGAGTAGCTCTTCTGGCTCTCCTTTTGCGAGCAGAGTCCCTGATTGTGCAGCGCGTTGCTCGGGGTTAGGTTCTCTGCGAGTTTGATTGGCATTGGCGATTGGCGCATCACTGCGCTGCACTGTGTTCGGTCGGGTATTTTGTTGAGCCGCGTCGGTACTTTGAGTATCTGCTTGGGTAGGCGTTTTTAAGCCAGCCTGATTTTTATCGAGCGGATCGGAATTTTTGAGTTTGTCTTGGTTTTGTGTTGCGCTCTGCCGATTAACCGGAGGTTGAGTCGGTTGGGCAGCAAAAGCAATATGGCGGGAAGCGGAAATATCCATAAGACAAACGGTATTGGGTTATCTGTTTAAGTATAGGCTATTCGGTGCAATATGTATTACAACTGTGTGTTCTAACCCTGACGCAGGTCGACGGTGTCGAAGTTACTCTGCGAATTACCGATAATACCAAATTAGACATGTTAACCGCTATTTTAAAATGGGATGATCATTAAGTGTTTTTATAATTAAGAGGTCGTGAATGATAGATAAACTGTTGGGTAAGTTCTCTTTAAAAGATGTTGATATTATTGAGAGAGATACCGTCTTTCAGGGCTTTACTCGCTTGACCAAACTGCTCTTGCGGCACCGACTTTTTAGTGGCGCTTGGGGGCAAACGATTGAGCGAGAGGTTTTCGTTCGAGGCGATGCCTGTGCCGCTATATTGTATGACCCAAAGTCGGACGTCATTGGTTTTATTGAGCAATTCCGTATCGGCACCTTGGAGTCCGAATTTGGCCCATGGTGCTTGGAGGTTGTTGCTGGTATGGTCGAAGAGGGGGAGAGTCCTGAGCAAGTGATTACGCGTGAGCTAAAGGAAGAGGCTGGAATCGACTCTGCAGAGCTGATTCATATCACGAGCTATTACTCGACACCTGGAGCGTGCTCTGAAAAAATCCACCTTTTTTGTGCCGTATGTGATTTAGAAAACCGCGAAGGTGTTTTTGGTTTGGAGGAAGAAAATGAAGATATTTTGCTCCATAGCTATCCTTCAGAGGAAGTTTTTGCTGTAATGTTTAATAGTCGACTGAATAACGCAGCGACATTGATTGGTTTACAGTGGTTGCAGTTGCATAGAAGTAACCTGAGAGAAGTACAAAGCTAATGGTATTACGGGGTTGTCATTGAATCGTCTAGGGCAGGTAAAGCGAACTAACGATATTATCCAGCAGGATGGCGAGCTGCCTTCCATGGGGGATGTCAATCTAGGTCTTAAGCCGCAATTTCAGCCGCAATCTAAGGCTCCTCAAGCAGCTCCTCGTAAATGGTCTGTTGATATTCGCAGTCATCACGCGTTATGTGAAATAAATTTCCATCGCTTGTTGTGTTTACTACCCGATATGCGAAATGGCGTTGAAAGTTGGAATTTTGTTGTCGGTGAAGCCGCAGGAAAACTCCAAGTTTGCGTAAAGTTGCTCGATGAGGCGCCATACACAACGACGGTTGAAGTTGAGCAATCCCGTCATTGGGGAGATTGTATCCTGAATGATATTCTACCCTCGGCACGGATTATTCTCCGCCTATATCACGATGTACGTATGGCCGAAATTATAGCTTGGGATCAGCACAAACAATGGTTACCGGAGTATCATTACCCTAATGCCCAGATGTATCAGCCTGATGAGAAGGTGGCGTTAAATCAATTCTTAGGCGAGTGGTTATGCTTCTGTAATAAACACGGGGTCTCTACCGGTGATACTGTGACAAGGTTCTCATAACTGAGTTCAGAGCCTTAAAATACAGCAAGAAACGCCCCAAAATCACCTGTTTTGCAGGGCTTGTTAGGCAGAGCACGGTAAAGTAAGTTATTTTTGTATAGGCTTATGGCATGAAATTGCGTTTTAACAGCGTTGTATCGTTGTTAGCAGTTGTTGCTAATAGGTATTCGCTGATACTAGTAGTAATTGTACGTCATTACTGTCAGTAAACGCTTCGTTCTTACATCGTCTGTGTAAAAGGTGGATAAGTGGGTGAAGGTGGTTACCCTGAACAGTCATAGGTCTGTTAACAGAGGGTCGTTTGAAATAGTGCAAATTACCGATTGCCACCTAGGGGGGGCGCCCGGGGATTGTCTATTGGGGCTCAATACCGACGAAAGCCTCCGTGATGTGCTTGAGCAAGCGCGTGCGCACACCAAACCGAATCTTTTACTCGCAACCGGAGACATTTCCGGGGACGGCAGTTTTGCGTCTTATCAGCGCTTCCTATCTATCACGAAACAGTATTTTCCTGACGTTCCGCTTGCGTGGTTGCCTGGTAATCATGATGAGCTAGATAACATGGTTTTGGCTAGTCGAGATGTTGCTGGTAATACACCGATTGAGCGCGTGTTCCGTACGTCGAATTGGAATTTACTTTTTTTAGACTCTACTGTGCCGGAAGAAGACGGTGGTGAGATTAACCCCTCTGAGTTGAAGCGATTAGAATCTGAGCTGAGTCAGCACCCTGACGTACCGACACTGATCTTTCTCCACCATCAACCTGTAGCTGTTGGTAGTGCTTGGGTTGATTCTTACATAGTAAAAAATCATCGTGAGTTTTTTCGAGTGATAGACAAATTTGATAACGTTAAAGGTATTTCTTGGGGGCATGTTCATCAAGAGTTTTACGTTGAACGTAAGGGGGTTCCATTGATGGCAAGCCCTTCAACGTGTGTGCAATTTGCACCTAATGTTGATTACTTCAAGATTGATAACCGCATGCCGGGCTATCGTAACTATCGTTTAAATAGTAACGGCACATTTGCGACTGATACCTGTCGTGTTCAAGATAAGAGCTATAACATCGACTATTCCTCTACAGGTTATTAATGGCCGTCCTGCTGTATATCCATGGCTTTTTAAGCTCCCCGAACTCTATTAAAGCTAAGCAGACCAAAGCTTGGCTGGCCGTGCATCACCCTGAAATAAAATTTATTTGCCCTACGCTATCGTCTTACCCTGAGCTTGCAAAAGCCGCACTGGATACGCTTGTCGATACATACAAAGACGAGACCATTTATGCCGTCGGGAGTTCTTTAGGGGGATTTTGGTCGACGTACTTGCTCGAAAAGGGCAAAGTCAATAAAGCCGTATTGATTAACCCAGCGGTGTCACCGCACATTTTTTTTGCTTCACATGTTGGGCAAGAATTTAAAAGTTTTTATAGCGACGAGCGTTATTGTTTGAGCCAGCGTGATATAGACTTTTTCGCTAAAATTGCCCCTGTAACTCTGTTATCACCCGAATCTT
>NVXL01000246.1 GCA_002746115.1 Alteromonadaceae bacterium | reverse complement strand
CTAGCAGTAATTGCTACCGCGCTAAAGCCATTATCAATTGCAAAATTAGACGTGACCAAGTTCGCTGTGAAATTACCGCTATTAGTGACAGTGATCTGGTAAATAATCTCATCCCCCTGAGCCACCGTCGATGTCGATTCTGGAGGCTCTACAGCAGTAACCGAGGATAGTTCAGCTACCAAATTAACAGACTGCGGATCAATTGCAATTGAAATAGGTGTCGTAACATCTCGATTGCCACTAACCACTTCAAAACCAAGAACGCCTCTAGCTCCTCCTGCAGCAGTATCCTCAATAGAGATAGGGAACAACATGCTTTGATTTGCACTCGTACTCGGCACAGTAAAACTGGAATCACTTAACAAGCGGTAACCAGTACTAACACTCACAATAATTTCAGTATCGGCAGGCAGCGGCTGATTATGCAAATCAGATAGGACGATGGCCGCCTCAGCAATGCCATTAGGCACGATATTAATCGCATAAGGTAAGTTGGTCTCGCTATCTATTCCTGCAGGTATCAGATCAAAGAAAGGAACACTGCCAGACATTACTAGCTGTATTTCACTTCTAACATGAATAGATTGTGTCGAGCTACAATCTGGGTGATCACATAAAACACCATTAAACTCGCCATCAGCCCCGTCATAATCACCATTGACATTAAAATCTAAGAACGGCTCATTCGGATCACGATCACCATCTTCATTATCATCACGCCAAGCTTCTGCCAGATCGTTAAAGAAGTCGCCGTCATCAAAGATGCCATTACCATTTACATCATTAAAGCTCTCCTCACCCACGGCAGTTGCCACAATTGTTGCGCGACCACCAAAGGGCTGCACAAACGGTGTGTTACCGGGAGGCTCAGGCGTTAACAGATTCGTCCGCCCCGGAACCTCTAATACGCAAACATTAGGTCCTGCACTTTCGTCAATCATAACAGCGGCCTGCCCCAAGGTCTGGCCACAAGGACGGGCTTCCTGACTACGCCAAATGACGGAACACGCACCACCAACAGTCGTACAAGCAGAGTCAATCGAACCGCCCTCGGTGGTAAATGTCACCGCAGTGCCATCAGGTACAGGGTTATTAAACCGATCGGCTAGTCGTGCAGTCACAGTCACTTCGGTACCAGAGAAATCCCACCCTTCTGGGTTGCCAATACTTGCTGACAAATCAAAGCTATCTTGATCTGGTATTCCCGTGGTCACTACTAGCTGATCCGACTGCGACTGCAGAGTAGTCAAACCGTCATCAGATTGCACCGAGGCTGTCACTCTAACCGCCGTTGATACCGAGCCAGACTGAACTGTCGTTTGGACAAGACCACTATTATCCGAAGTCGCTATAGCCGGGTCGAGAGACAAGCCGCCAACGAGTGAGTTCAACGCAAAACTCACCTCCCTATTACGTGCAGGCTGACCTTGCGTGTCTACAACGCGAAACACAATAACCGAAGATTCAGAACGTCCAGCACCACCAGTTTCACGCAAGGTAATGCTAGTAGGCGTGGCAGAAACAAACTCTAGGCTACCAACATCAGCTGCAGCGACCGTTAACGAACCTGAAGCAACATGATTTGTCCCGCTAATATTCGTTGTTGCAGTGATAGTATCGGCTCCGACACAACCCTGAGCTAAATAAGTCGCCGCAGCAACGCCATTGACCGTGGTAACGACACTATCAATAGTGGCATCGTCAGTTCCGACACAGCCGGAAGTAAAATTAACATCAACAGGGATGGTATAAAGCGCATCGTCTTGATCGACAATAGTAACAGAGGCCACGGTAGTACCGCCTGCCGACAAAGCAGCTAAGCCAATATCCATTAAGCCCTCTTGAAAGTCGGTTACTATAGGTGTTCCGCTCCCCATGCGCAGAACCAATGGAGTGATGCCACCGACACCGGTCAAGACTTGATAATTAAGCGTTCCCCTACCTACAATATCTAAATGGGTAACTTCCGCAGTTGCGACACCCGCCCCCGCCGTTCCATTTTCTTCGAGCGTTACCGTCGCAAAGCCATTGTCATCAGTTAAAGCAGCGGCAGAACCCAAAACCCCAACTTCAGCGTCAAACCTCACAACTGCACCTGACAGCACCTGCCCACCAAAGGTCACTAGCGCTCGCAACTCCCCTGGGTTCGTCGCAGATACGCCATTGACTAGCTGCCCCGATGCCGGATCGACTAATGTCAGATTCACATCAAGCACGCTGCCACCGTCACCGCCAGCGGCCACCTGATAACTAATTGAACCATTAGCTGTTGCTACGCCTAAGGTGGCCGTCACTCTCACTATATCCGCACCGACATTAGCACTGGCCTCCAAGCCAACAACTGCAACGCCGTTCGCATCTGTTAGTGCTGAGCCATCAGCGGGATTAAACACTCCCAAATCAGTCTCAAACTCAACTACCACATTAGGTACAGGGTTACCTGCTGAAGTAACGACAGCACGTAGTACACCGCTATTTATAGGCGAGACAGTGGTAATTAGATTAGTGCTAGTAGCGTCAAGTAAGCTCAAGGTCATCGTCATACCATCATCCGCTTGAACTTGGTAAGCCACCTGATCTGTCACCTCAGCATTACTCACAGTCACGCTCGCGATTACTACATCGGCACCACTTTCGGTACCGCTTTCCAACGCAATCGTCGCAATACCGCTCGTATTTGTCAGCGCTGTTCCAGAAGCGGGGTTACGCTGGCCAAGCTCAGTAAAAAAAGTAACGACTTGATTTGGAACCGGAATACCATTTGAAGTAACCGTTGCCCGTAAAGAGCCGGTCACGACAGAAGATATAGTATCAATAGCAAGGCCAGTCGCAACATCAACCAACTCAACAACAATAACGAGTGAGCTTGCTCCATCACCAGCAACCACTTGATAACCTAATTCCTCAGTAGTGAGGTTACCTTGAACCGTCACGGTCGCCTCAATGTTGGCGGCACCTAAAGCCTCGCCAGCATTCAAGTTAATCGTCGCAACGCCCGAACCATTTGTCAAAGCCGAGTTAGGCTCCATCACCGCTAGGTCAGTTGCAAACGTAACGACGGTATTAGTAAGAGGGGTACCTTCGAAAGTTACAGCAGCCTGGACTTGCCCCGGGCTTGATGTAGAAATTGTGTTCGTAGAAATACCGGTCTCGGCATTGATCAGCGTCAAGACTATCGTCGCTCTACCCGTATTGCCTGGGCTGCCGCCATCGTCTCCACCAGTACTACCAGTTCCTGCAACCTCAAAACTCACAACATCGTCTGAGATAGCACCCCGAAAAGTAACCATCGCAGTGGCGAAACCTGCTCCAGCTACACCGTCATCCTCAAGCTGAATTACAGCAATACCTTGCGAATCAGTTAAGGCAGAGGCAGGGTCAAGGCGCCCGGCTGTAGTTGAAAAAGTCACAACCTCATTGGCCAAAGCAACGCCATCAAGAGTGACAGTAGCCCGTAAACGTCCAGGGCTGGTGCCAGAAACCCTATTTGTAGCCTCGCCACTTACAAAATCAAAAAGCGCAAGACTGACCGCAACCGCCCCCCCCGATGCAGTAGTGGAACCTGTCGCGGTACCACTGTTACCGGTAGGAGCTCCACCACAAGAAGCCAGAAGCAACATCACCATGAACAGCGAAAACGCTTTCACATGATTCAAGTGGGTCTTAATCGCACATCTTCTCATAATTTTTATCTCGTTTTAGCTTAAAGCGCGTTTTTAACAGCCCCCAGGACTAAACAGACGCTTTACCTGTAGCAGTTGTTATAGCCGTTGCTATAATTTTCCTAAACAAAATACAAGCACTTGCCAGTTACTATGTAAAATGCCGCTCTAAACAATGAAGGATAAACCCAAGAGCGCTTGCAACATGTTAAATTTTGTTACATTAAGCATTTTACGCGGACGCAACCCACACTTATACATAATCTCGATAATAGCTTAGAATATTACCCTAAGCCAATAAAAATATTAGAAAAAACACGATCTAAATCTCACTATTGAGTATCAATCTTTTCACTTAATACCGTGCGCTATAGATTCTTTCACTGATATAATACGACCATCTTACTTATGACACTCACGTCATTGACGATCATTCAAAATACCCCTGCCCTATGCCCCGAGATTACGCAAAAAAAAATCGTACCCCAGCTCGCAAAAAACGCAACAATAATGAAGCGCGAGTACCCGCTTGGGTATGGCTATTTACCGGCGCAGTGTTAGGCGCCTTTATCATGTTCTTAATAAGGCTGTCGGAGATTGAGGTCGACACCCAGCAAGGCGCCCCAAAAGTTAGCGCCACCGAGAAGACATCATCAAACAAGTCTCCATCAAAACCGAAAAAACAAAGACCACGTTTTGATTTTTACGAACTGCTAAAAGAGACTCAGGCGAACACCTCACCACCACCCGAAACAAATAGCGTCAAGCAAAGCCAACCCCAAAAAAATCAAGCAAAAGAAGCTGTAGAGTTTATTTTGCAGGTAGCATCATTCAAAGCTTCCGCCGACGCAGAGCGCTTACGCGCGGAACTCATCCTGCTAAACCTTAATGCCAGCGCTGAAACGGCTATTGTGCGTAACGGCGAGACTTGGCATCGCGTACTTGTGGGTCCGTTTCAATCAAAATCAAAACTGGCTAAAGCACGTAGCGTCTTGCTCTCAAACAATCATCAGGCTTTAGTGCTAAAACGAAAGCTCTAACAAAACACCTCCTTTGCGGTGAGCGGTGCTTGAAATACTGTAGCACTCCCCAATATCAAAGACTTACAAGTTAGTTAAGGAATTACCGTGGAACAATACAGAGGCACCACCATTCTATCCGTTCGACGCGGCAACCAAGTCGTTATTGGTGGTGATGGCCAAGTATCTCTTGGCAATACCATTATGAAAGGCAACGCCCGCAAAGTTCGCCGTCTATACAAAGACCAAGTTATCGCAGGTTTTGCAGGCGGCACAGCCGACGCGTTCACATTATTTGAACGCTTCGAAGCTAAACTTGAAGCCCACGGTGGCCAACTAGTTCGAGCAGCCGTAGAACTAGCAAAAGACTGGCGAACAGATCGAGCATTACGACGCCTTGAAGCCCTACTCGCTGTTGCAAATAAAGACGCCTCGCTTATCGTCACTGGTAATGGTGACGTGATTCAGCCTGAAGACGACTTAATCGCTATTGGATCAGGCGGTGCGTTTGCCCAATCAGCCGCCCGTGCATTACTCGACAATACCGATCTAGACGCAAAAACCATTGTCGAAAAAGGCTTAGGGATTGCGGGTGATATCTGCGTATATACCAACCACAACCACACCATAGAACAGTTGTCTTATTAAACCAAAATACTGACAGAGTAAAAGAGTAAATTTGTATGTCTACTATGACACCGCGTGAAATTGTTCACGAACTAGATAAGCACATCGTTGGCCAGGAATCCGCCAAAAAAGCCGTTGCCGTCGCTTTACGTAACCGCTGGCGTCGACTTCAACTCAATGAAGACCTACGCAACGAAATTACCCCTAAAAATATTTTGATGATTGGCCCCACAGGCGTGGGTAAAACCGAAATTGCGCGCCGCTTAGCTAAGCTCGCCAACGCGCCATTTATCAAAGTGGAAGCTACTAAATTTACTGAAGTCGGCTATGTTGGCCGCGACGTCGAATCAATCATTCGAGATTTGGTCGACGTATCGATCAAGTTATACCGCGAACAGGAAATGGCCAAAGTCCTGATACGCGCTCAAGAGTCGGCCGAAGAGCGTATTCTTGACACCCTTATTCCTCCCGCTCGAGATGCTGAACCCGAACAGGAAGAATCGAGCACTCGGCAGATTTTCCGCAAGAAGTTACGCGAAGGCGACCTCGACGACAAAGAAATCGAAATAGACCTAGCTGCACCACAAGTCGGCGTGGAAATCATGGCGCCTCCGGGCATGGAAGACATGACCAACCAATTGCAAAGCATGTTTTCATCAATTTCACCGGGAAAAACAAAAAAATCCAAGCTCACGATCAAAAAAGCCTTTAAACGACTCACTGACGAAGAAGCTAGCAAACTAATTAACGAAGAAGAACTCAAAGCCAACGCTATTAACGCCGCCGAACAAAATGGCATTGTCTTTATTGATGAAATTGATAAAGTCTGCAAACGTGAAGGTAGCAGCGGCGCAGACGTCTCAAGAGACGGCGTACAACGTGACCTACTACCGTTAATCGAAGGCTGTACTGTTAGCACTAAGCACGGCATGATCAAAACAGACCATATTCTGTTTGTGACCTCCGGCGCATTTCACCTCGTCAAGCCTTCAGACTTAATACCTGAACTCCAAGGCCGCTTGCCGATTCGAGTTGAGCTCAGCGCACTCAGCCCTGAAGATTTTGAACGCATCCTTACCGAGCCCAGCGCATCTCTTACGGAGCAACACCAGGCTCTTCTCAAAGCCGAAGGAATTGATATTGAGTTTTCCGAGGACGGTATTCGACGAATTGCCGAAACCGCTTTTGATGTAAATGAAAACACCGAAAATATCGGCGCAAGGCGCTTACACACCGTACTTGAGAAACTACTTGAAGAGATCTCTTTTGAGTGCAGCAGTTCAGGCGAGAAGATCGTAATTGACGCCGAGTTTGTCGAAAAACAACTTGGTGAACTTAGTAAAAATGAGGACTTAAGCCGTTTTATCCTTTAAACTCTGGCGGCGCGGTTACGCAATAAATTCAACCTGAATTAAACTTTAACCCATTTTTAGACGTATCAATGTGAACCAAGCACCGCCCGACACCATTAAACTGCAGCGGAACACCCAGCAACTACAGTTAAGCTTTGGCGAGAAAACGCTAACCTTAACTGCTGAACTATTACGCGTGTGCTCACCCTCCGCTGAAATTCGGGGTCATGGCGGTGACGGCGGCAAACCCGCTTTAGCTAAAGGCCAAGTTGCTATTATTGATGTGCAACTGCAAGGCAATTACGCCATAAAGCTCACCTTTGATGATGGCCACGACTCGGGCATTTATACCTGGCAATATTTGCGTGACCTCGGTGAAAACCAAGCGCATCACTGGCAGCTCTACCAGGAAAGCGTTGAGCGATATAAGGCCCAACAACTGGGACAAGAAAGCCCCGTCACATGGGTCGATGCGAGGACACAGACATGACAGACACAAATGAAGAGAAAACCACCCACTTCGGTTACCAACAAGTCAATGTCGAGGATAAAGCCGACCGCGTTGCTAGCGTATTCCATTCTGTAGCCGCTCGCTATGACTTAATGAATGATCTAATGTCCGGGGGCGTTCATCGAATATGGAAGCGTTTTACCATTGAACTTGCAAACGCATCTCCCGGAGATACCATATTAGATATCGCTGGCGGCACAGGAGATCTGACTGAAAAATTTTCTCGCAGAGTCGGCCCTACTGGCAGAGTTGTACTAGCGGACATCAACAGCTCAATGCTATCGGTTGGTCGGGATAAACTAATCGACAAGGGAATTGCGGGCAACGTTGAGTACGTGCAGTGCGATGCTCAATACCTCCCATTTCCCGACAACACCTTCAACTGCATCACTATTGCTTTTGGCTTGCGAAACGTTACCGACAAAACTTTGGCTCTAGCGTCCATGCTACGTATATTAAAGCCTGGTGGTAAATTGCTCGTACTTGAATTTTCTAAACCCAAAAGCAAGATTTTACAGAAAGTGTACGACAAATATTCATTTAACATATTACCCCAACTTGGCAAACTGATTACGAACGATGCCGATAGCTACCGCTATTTAGCTGAGAGCATTCGCATGCACCCAGATCAAGAAACCCTCAAAGAGATGATGAGCGAGGTCGGTTTCAGCCAGAGTAAATACTTTAATATGACGGGTGGTGTTGTCGCTGTCCACCAAGGCATTAAACCCTAAATGTTCAACCTAACAGGCGGCAATCAATCATGGCTCTAGATCCAGCTTTCAACACCGCCATAACAATGGCCATCGAAACGCCGCTTAACACCCTCCTGCGACATTCATTAAAAACTCAGGAGTTGATTGGAGACCTTGAATATAAAATGATGGCATTTTGCTTTCAAGCTCCCGAGTTCAACCTCAACTTTCAAGTGATCAACCAGGAATTCTCTGTCAGTGCCCACAACGATGCTCAAGCTAACTGCAAAATAGAAGGTAGCGCCTTAAGCTTTATCAACCTGATGACATCATCAAAGCATACGCTGGCAGAAACAGGATTAAAAGTCAGTGGCGAAGTCGCCCTACTCGAAACCTACCAACAGGTTTTTAAAGAGCTAGGTCTCGACTGGGAAAACATTTCCCGCTCGATTATTAACAGTATTTTCAACACCACACCCAATACCAGTGGCGCGGCGCCAGAGAGTAAAAGTGGTGAAGATATTGTCACCACCGTTACCGACAACTTAAAAATTGGTGGCCATATTGCGCGCTCTTATGCAAGAGATATACAGGAGAGTTTCAATGAACACTTCCCCTCATATCAACACTCTAGGGTTACAGCGAATAAAAAAGAGCTGAAAGGGTTTTACGGACATGTTGACGAATTAAAAGCTGACACGGAGCGAATTGCAGCTCGCGTACAGCGCTTAATGACGCAACGTCAAACAAACAAAACAGATAATCCACCCTAATCATTAACAATGCGTCAGTTTATACGCATGTTCACAGGTAGTTAACACGGTGTCCAGTTTACTTCGATTACTGCAAATCATTCATTGCATCGGACGCTACCGTCTCGACTGCCTATTAGAAGCTAAATATGCTCCTCTCTCTGTACGCCTTCTTTTATTGGCATTCCACCTCTATCCAGAAAACAAAGATGCTCGCGGCAAACGCCTCAGGTATGCACTAGAAGAACTAGGGCCAATCTTTGTCAAGTTTGGTCAACTACTCTCTACCCGACCCGATTTAATCCCCAGCGACATCGTGGAAGAGCTTAACCAATTGCAAGATAACGTTGCACCGTTTAACAATGATGTTTTTAGGGGCTTAGTGGAACACGCTCTCGGGGATTCCGTTGAAAACCTCTTCCTCTCATATGATCATCAACCTTTAGCTTCGGCATCAGTTGCCCAAGTGCATACCGCCATATTGAAAGACGGTACGGATGTCATTATCAAAGCGGTACGCCCTGGCATTGAAAAAATTATTGAAAAAGACATCGGTTTACTACACCTAATAGCCACCTTCGTTGAGCAGTTTAGCCACCAGGGCAAGCGGCTTAAGCCCGTAGAGATCATCGCCGATTATCGATTGACTATTTTTGATGAGTTAAACCTCAACAAGGAAGCGGCGAATGCATCACAATTACGCCGAAATTTTTCCAATTCCAACATGTTATATATACCCGAAATATACTGGGACTATACCCGTGAAAACGTCATCGTGATGGAACGTATTTACGGAATCCCGGTCACCAACATGGCGGAACTCAAAGCCCAAGACACCGATTTAAAGCTATTAGCCGAACGCGGCGTTGAGGTCTTTTTTACCCAAGTATTTGATCATAATTTTTTCCATGCCGACATGCATCCTGGCAATGTGTTCGTCTCCTACGATGACCCACGGCAACCAAGCTATATTGCTGTTGATATGGCCATCGTCGGCTCTCTCACTCGCGAAGATCAATACTATTTAGCGCGTAATTTAATCGCAATGTTTCGCAGAGACTACCGCCAAGTCGCAGAGTTACATGTGTTAAGCGGCTGGGTGCCCAAACACACCTCAATTTCGGGCTTCGAATCAGCCATTCGCACCGTGTGTGAACCCCTTTTTGAAAAACCATTAAAAGATATCTCCTTTGGACAAGCGCTTATCAACTTATTTAAAACCGCACAGCGGTTTGATATGCCGATACAGCCACAGCTAGTTTTACTGCAAAAAACACTGCTTAATATCGAAGGGTTAGGCCGACAGTTATACCCAGAGCTAAACCTTTGGGATACCGCCCACCCCTACCTCGAAAAATGGATAAAAACACGCTACCACCCAAAAACCATAGGCGCTGAGCTTCGTTATTACGCGCCGGACTGGCTAGAAAAGTTGCCCCAAATACCCTACGAGCTAGTCAACACTCTCGAAAGTGTAAAGCAGCTAGCCCAGTCCAGTATCGAGAAAAACAAACAACCATCAGTACCAGCACCTCAAACCAAACGTAAAAAATACCAGCGTATAAGTGCACTTGTGTTATTTAGCATAGGCATGTCGTTAATTTGGCCACAGCTACACGAGATTTCGCCTTCGACCATCGGGGGATGGCTTATCGTATTATCTGCTGTGCTACTCGCCGTTTAAACATATTCTCAGACATAAAGTCAGACATAAAAAAGCCCGCTTACGCGGGCTTTTTATTAACACTTAAAAACTCAAAGGAGGTTTTAAGTGTTACCGTTGTTATCCGAATCATCGTTTGATTCTGGCTCAGCTGGCTTCTCAAGCATCTCTTTAATAGAAAGCTTAATACGGCCACGTTGATCAACATCCATACAGCGAACAGTCACTTCTTGGCCTTCTTCTAAGTAATCACTTACCTTTTGAACGCGCTCGTGAGCAATTTGCGATATATGAACCAAGCCATCTTTGCCTGGTAAGAAGTTAACAAAGGCACCAAAATCAACAATACG
>NVXL01000245.1 GCA_002746115.1 Alteromonadaceae bacterium | reverse complement strand
AAAATCCCATCTTTGCGTGCTTGGTCTTTGAATACTGAAAGCATTTCTTCCGGTGTTTTATCGACAAAACCGCTCTGTTCCGCTGCCATAAGTTTAGCGCGGATAAGCTCTATTTCTGCCATACGCATTTGTTTTTCACGCAGGGCTTCACGAATCAACTCGCTATCAGTGCCATAGTTACCTGCTGCCATTTGGGACTTTATCCAGCTCTCTTGCTGGTCTGTCACAGTGATACTCTTTTTAATCATCGTCATGAACTAGCCCCTGAATGCTCATTTTATGCTACTTTATCCCACCTTACCTTTCGAGGCCGATAAAGTAAAGTGGGCTTAGTTTGAGTCTGATTCGTAATCCTCCCCTACTGAATACCCTTCCATTGCCGCAAAAACGATTGATGACCTGGGTTCTCTTCCCCCACGCCAAAGCCACTAACTCTCTCCCCTTTACTGCCTAACCAAGAACCAAAAATTTTGTCCCAAACCGCCAAACTTGCACCAAAGTTTTTATCGTAATGACGTGGTGCAGCGCTGTGATGAATTTGATGCTGTGCCGGGCTAATAAACCATTTTTCAAACCTACCAAAACCCAGCCACACATGACTGTGCCGAAGGTTTGCGCCGACCAGATTAAATACTATATTAAAAATACTTGCACCAAGAATACTCACCATGCCAATACGTCCATCTACGGTATACATAAATACCCCGCTTACACTCCCGACAATCGCTAAGCTTCGCAGGCTATTTATTACCATTTCCACACTATGTACACGATATAAGGTCAAGGGGGTCAATGTTGGCGCACTGTGATGAATCGCGTGAAAACGCCACAACCAAGGGATTTTGTGATAGAAAAAATGCACAATAAAGCGGCTGAAATCCTCAAAGATAAAAATACTCGCCGTAAAAATAATTGCTGTAGTAGGCGCAGACCAGTGAATAAAATTACCGTCCCCAAAAACCGAGATCAACCAACGGTTTACCTTTAATGCTAGCGCCATTTGTCCGCCAATCAATGGTACCAGCACGAGTGCACGTAGACTGTGGTTGAGCAAGGTCCATTGTAAATCGACCCAGCTTGAACGGGTAAACCATAGCGCGGGCGAGAACATCCCACGCAGTAGAAATCGTCTTAGCCCTGCCTTTTGAACGCCCGCCAGGCGCCATGCAAACACAGCTACAAGCACACTGCTGAATAGATACAGCGCAAATATACGCTTATGTGGATTTAGTAAATAGCCGATGGGCGCGAAGAGGGCGAGTAAAAAGTCGTATATCTCAGTGATCATCGGGGCGGGATCTAGCTTGGTGAGTGTGCGGAGGCTGACGCTGCGCAAGCAGTGTAGGCAAATACTATTGCAAATACAAATGATAATGATTACTATTATTGATAATATTAATCTTCTCTTGGAAAATCAACAATGAATCAAATTATGTTTTTTGTGGGTGGGCTGGCGTTAGCGGTTGGCCTCGTAGCATGTGGCGGATCAAACTCGGACAACCCAGAAGTGGTAGAAATACCAGCAACGGCTGAAGATGTTAAAAACAACTACGTAGTCATGGCACATCAAGCCTACAGCGACTCCTTACTCACTGCCACATCCCTGCAAGAAGCCGTTGATATCTTTATTGAAACACCAACTGAAGACAATCTAGCCTTGGCTAAAGCTGCCTACAAAGCGGCAAGAGCCCCGTATCAACAATCTGAGATTATGCGTTGGGACACGGCGATTACACTAGGCAATAACCTAGACGATGATGGTGGCCTTTCTAGCGTGGATGACTGGGAAGGACAGGTAAACGCTTGGCCCCTAGATGAGAATCATATTGTCGGTTTAGTCGAAGGTGATTTGGCGATTACTAAAACCCTGCTCGTTGCACAAAACGGCGCACAAGCAAACGAGGCCAATGTGACGACGGGCGTTCACGCGGTTGAGTTTATGTTATGGGGCGAAGACACCAATCGCACCGGAGCGGGGTCGGGTGAGCGGCCAGCCAGCGCTTACGCCAATGACGGCACATGTGCGGATGATTACTGTCAGCGTCGTGCCGAATACCTAAAAGCGGCCATAGATCTACTCGTCGACGACCTCACCGAAATGCTCGCGGAATGGACCCCAGAAGCCAGCAATACTGCCGGTACTTTGGCCTATAACTTTCTCAACAGTGATGAAGGTCTGGACTACATACTCGGCTCGATCAGAGCGATGGCCACTGATGAGCTAGCCTCTGCTCGTATGAGTGCGGGGATTACACTTGGTGATCCAGAAGAGGATCATGACTGCTTTAGTGATTTAAGCCACATATCGATTTATCACAATTTCCAGGGCGTTCGTAATGCATTTTATGGTCGCTACAATGGTGTGTCTGGGGTGAATGTATCCGGTGCAGGTTTAGCGGATTTGGTGAAAGAGAAAGACATGGATCTCTTTATTACTGTGGATACCGCGTTAAATAGTATTGAAGAAAAAATGGCTCAAATTCTAGATGCTGGAGAGCGCACAGACTCGAACGTGCGCTTTGATCAGATTATTGGTCAAGACGATTCTGGAGTGGAAAGACAAACGGCAGAAGCTGCGATTAACGAACTAATCTTATTGGATTCGGTATTGATAGACGTAAGAGAATTGCTATCACTAGTCGATGTCGTCGTTGATGGCGGTGGTGACGGCGATTAAATCGTTTGCTAGTAGCCTGCTATGACGCGGGTGACACCTTGGTGCACTTACTGACTTACATGAGTGGTTTCATAGCCAGCTCACGAGAGTTGGTAGGTGTGCTTTTTTACTTTTAATTCTAAGTCTGATTCCAGATGTTTATACAAAATAATTATCGAGTGACAAAATGATGCGGCCCGTATATTTATCGCTAACCTTACTATCGGTGTTGTTAAGTGCATGCGGTGGAGGAGGTGGTTCCTCCTCTTCTGGTTCAGCGACGTCACAAACGCCGACACCGACGCAAACACCGGCACTTGGTATCGAGCACTTAAGCGCTGGCGACACCACGGTCGTGGATAATGGGCCAGATGCATTTGGCACACGTTCGGCAAACCTTACTGATGTAGATGGAATTTTAAAATTTAATTTAGGCAATGATTTTTTTGAAAACCCCTGGGTGGCAGGGAGTGCGAGTACATCTTCGCGCGATGGTTTGGGGGGGTTATTTAATAATAATGCCTGCCAGGATTGTCATGTTCGAGATGGCCGTGGCCGTGCACCTAATGTGTCTGCGACGGAAGACGGTACTGATTTTTCAAGCTTGCTAATCCGAGCTTCGCGAACCCTTGTTTCGGCTGATCAAAGCGAGCAGTTGGACGCATTACGCATAGCCAACGTCCCCGATAGCAGTGTGGGCGGGCAGCTACAGCATGAGTCCGTGATTGGTGTGAGTAAAGAAGCCTCGCTACGCGTGAGTTATACCAGTGAAACCATAATGTTTAACGATGGTTCAAGCCTTGAATTGCGCAAGCCACAATGGCATTTGACCAGTGAATATGCCGGTTCAGGCCATGATTTTGACCAGGACACCGTTTTTTCTGCGCGCGTTGCGCCGCCAATGATCGGCTTAGGTTTGCTAGAGTTGATCCCCGAAGCGGATCTCCTGCTTAACGAAGATGTTGACGATGCAAATCAAGACGGTATTTCTGGCAAAGCCAACCGTGTATGGAGCATTGAAGCACAGGGCACCACAATCGGCCGATTTGGCTGGAAAGCCGGTCAGCCAAGTTTGCTTGAGCAAGGCGCCGGTGCATTCGTGAATGATATGGGTCTCACTAGTCGTTTACACCTTAACGAGTCGTGCTTGGCTCACCAAGCGGATTGCCTAAATACTGAAAACGGCAATGGCGATAGCGTGGAGGAATACGATTATGAAGTATCTGACACCATTTTGGAGGCGATTACTTTTTACTCTTCTCACTTAGCCGTTCCTCAGCGACGAAACGCTTTCAGCGATCAAGTTCAGCAGGGCAAGACGCTATTTCAACAAGCTTCGTGCGATAGCTGCCATGTCGCACGCTTTACCACAGGCCAAAGTACGGACCTCCCTGAATTATCAGAGCAAATAATCTTTCCCTATACCGATTTGTTGCTTCACGACATGGGAGAGGGGCTGGCAGATTTTACCGTCGACAACGTAGCGGCGAGTGGTGCGGACAAGGTTGAATTTCTAGCGACAGCTCGCGAATGGCGAACCCCGCCGCTGTGGGGGCTTGGTTTAACGAAAACCGTAAACCCAGAAGCGACCTTTCTTCACGATGGTCGAGCGCGAACAATTCTTGAAGCGGTACTGTGGCATGGTGGTGAAGCTGAAGATGCTAAGCAGCAGGTGCTCGCCATGAGTGCCGGTGAGCGTGACGCATTGTTGGCGTTTTTAAACGACTTGTAAGTGTTTTTTAGTTTTATGGAGGGTGACGCTCGTCGCCCTCATCTTGTTTGATCAATTCTACTAAATCGGTAAGTTTGGTATTTGGCCTGCAAGCTTGACTGTATCGGGGCTAGGGGGTAAGTTGAGGCCTAAAGTTTTCGCTAGAAAATCAAATAAGTTGAGGGAGTAAGTGTCGTGACAGGAAATCTAATAGCTTTAATAGGTGTTTTTTTACCATTAGCCTTTTTTTGCTATCAACAAAGTAGGGAATACAGCACTGGGGTATTACAGTTTTTTGATGACTGGCGAGTGTGCCGTATAATTACCATTATTTACCTTGCCGCGTTCATATTGATTATTTTTAGTGTGGGTGCTTCTAATATTTCTGGCGATGGAAGGGGTTCTATTGGGGATCTGGGTGATATTATTCATTATTATATTGTTCCTGGTTTTGGGTTTTCATTCATATTGTTTAGTGAGTATGCTGTAGAGCTGGTGCCAGCGTTATCACAGGATCGAGAGAAAACCGCTCAGTTAGGCGCAATTATCATTGGTTGGCTTATTGTTTTGTATATGACATTTAGTATTCTTGTCGAGTGGTTATAGCGAGGAAGGGCGGATAATGATTAAATTTATATTCATAATAATCTACAAACCACTCAATTTATAGCGTTGCCGTCCTCTTGACGGGTTGAAATTCATCATCAAAGCTTGTTTTATCTGTACCAATAAAGGCTTCTATAAGTCTGCGTCTCATATCTATATCGTCAGAAAAAACCGTAAACCAAATGGAGAACATTCCTCTAGAAGCCGCCATATCGACTATGCAGCCTCTTAGGTGTGGTGTGTCGTATTTTTTGAGTTCTATTTGACGTCGATGAGCCTTTTCCCATTCATCTCTGCGATGAGTCCAGCGTTTGTCCTTTGTTGTTGGAGCTTCAAACCCATTTGTTGCTGTGTCGGGGTGGCGATTTAACCCTAGAGTTTTCCAAGTTTTATCTATGCGTGCATCCAGTGAGGGGCCGAAGCCTGTGACTGGGTGAATTTTTCCTTCTGCAGCATATTGGAATGCTAAAAAAGTATTGTGGACGTCTGGCCATACATAATCGTCGAGGTTTAATTTTCCATGGGATTTTGTGCTATTACAATTGCTGCACGAGAGCAAAAAGTTTTGCCAGCTATACTGCAACTTGGGGTATTCGTTTTTAGGCTGCTTGTGTTCGACATGGATGGCACTGGCAATCCAGCGTTCGCAGTAACTACAGAATTCACCAATTCGTTCTTGAAGTAAGTTTTGGGCGTCTTGATACGGTTTAAATTCTCCGGC
The DNA here is from genome assembly GCA_002746115.1 of Alteromonadaceae bacterium. GTDB lineage: Bacteria > Pseudomonadota > Gammaproteobacteria > Pseudomonadales > Cellvibrionaceae. The sequence goes on along the minus strand of NVXL01000245.1, from coordinate 5,452 downwards.
ATCTTTGCCCTTATTAACTGGTCTCACGTCTACTTCCCTTTTTTGGCTAAAGCCAGTTCACGCTCGAATTTGAGCTGCGCGCTAAATGCCGGGTCGTCCCCATAGGGAATAGTTAGTTCATCCAATGCTTGCTTTAACGCTTCGACATCCTCATGTTTTTCAACTGCGTCGTTCAGCGCTTTATAATAGGTCTTAGCGGCGTTCATCATTGCGGTATAGCGCTGGCTTTTTTGTGGCAGTGTTACGCCTTGAATATCCTCTACGATGTCTTCAATACTGCTATCATAAAAATTACTTTCAGAAACATCTCCAAGCTGAATTAGTTTACCTTCTCTTAGCGATTGAATTAAAAACGGTGAGTGGGTGGTGCAAATGAATTGTAAATTGGGAAAACAGGTTTGTAAATTTTCTATTATTCTTCGTTGCCACTTAGGGTGTAAATGTAAGTCCAACTCGTCAATCAGTACCACGCCTTTGGTTTTTTCACTAGCGTCTGATTTTAGGTGTGGGTTTAAAATAGCGGCTCTTCTGGCTAGGTCACAGAAAAGGCCAAGCATTGTTCTTTGACCGTCGCTCAAATGTTCAAATGGAATGGCATCGCCATTTTCGAACGCTAGGATGATCCGGCTTTTTTCAAAGTCGAATTGTAAGCCGGTACAACCTTCTAGCGCTGCTCTGGCGGCGGCTTTAATGGCACTGAGAACGGGGGTTTCCTTGTTCTGTTGAATGGATGCGAGTTCGTGTTTTAAAATCCATTCGCCTACGGCTTGGTGGTCTGCAGCGGTGTGAAAGCAATCAACATAAGGGTCAAAGCGCGAGTATTTTGCCTTAGCTGAGGCCTCGGCATTGAGTTCATTCTTGGGAAGCCACAAGCGATTGCATTCGTAGAATGCGATTAGCGGCAGGCTGTAGTCATTACCGGATTCAATAAATCGTAGGATGTCTGCGCCTAAAGTTTCGAAGTGGAGTGTGTAAATTTGTGGGTAGCTACCATATTGGATACTGCCTGAGGTGTAGGTTTTATCACTGCCTTCTAGTCGTGTCCTATGCCAAGAGGCTGCCACACCTTTGCGTTCACCGTTTCGGTCGATAACGCTGGCTTTACCCGTGGCCTTGATATGGGTTTCTTTGGTTTTATCAAAGGTGTTGTCGATTTGAACTTCGCGAATTTCATTATCTTCGATGGGGCGTAGGTTCTTGGAGTCTTTAATGTAGGCATGTGCCCAGCCACCTAGGGCGATAGCGATGGCGCTTAACAGTGAGGTTTTACCACTGCCATTTTCACCGATGATCAAGTTGAATCGGCTATCTAAGCTAAACTCAGCCTCGGAGAAGAGTTTGAAGTTTTTAATGTCGAGCTTATCTATCTGCACGGTGCTTGGATTCCAGAAGGTTGATCGTTATCTACGCTCATATAGCATGCCCAAGGGGTACAGGGAAAGCAATTGAGTTAAGTGGCAATATTATCCTGTATTCGTTGTTGCGTGTGTATACGTAAATTGGGTTTTTTGCCGCTGATACCGTGCTGTTGCTTGCCTGTGTTCTTCTAACAAAAAAGGTATCGTGACCAGCTTCGCTTGGAAATCGTCCAAAAACCCCTCGTAATACCGGAAAACTGGTTGTTTTACTTCAGATTTAATTTACTTGCGACTAAACTAAGTGTACATGACCTATAACTATGACTTGTTAACAGTAAAAGGGCTAAAAGAAAGGTAATGCAGATTGTTCAATTACAAAACCTTAAACACCAGAAGCCACATTGCTTGGAGATCACTAGCTCGCTTGGTTTTATCAAAGGCTAGTAGGTTAACTGTAAGCTTTGGTTTTGGAAGTCAATCGTTGTGGAAAAGTATTTGATGTAATTAGCGTTAAGCACGTAAAAGGTTTGGTAATGTCTATAAAAAAATCAGGATCAAAAGAGTTTGCCTACCCAGAGGGTTTTATGGTGGAGGCTTTTGACGATATGCGGAATAAGCTGCTGGATACAGCCAGCGGACGGTCACGTTTACTCAACCTCGATCAGAATGGTCGTAGCTTTGTACGGGTGGTCGATGAGCAGCCCAACCAGCTTGCCGACACCTTAATTCGCGACAAGGTAATGACGATTATTCCCGTTCCTGAGCCCACAAGTGATTTACTGGAGGAGCACGATTACATCAAATGGAATGACGAAAATAAAAAATACCTAAAACTTAAGCCAGACCCCGATGCCAAGGAGTGGGCAAAGGTATTAGGATTAAAAAATGACTACGAATTGCCGCAAAACTCCGCTCATGCAAACGACAATCGCCATAGTGATGCCGATATTCAAACGTTACTTTACGAACCGGCACTGAATAAAAATCTTACCAAGCTAACGTCGGAAGCTCGCTCAGCGATCGAAGAAACAGGCAACAACATACTGTTCCTTTGCTTAGGGTTTCTTGAGTGGCGAGATAAACAAGTTAATGGAAAAGTGCGTCTTGCACCGTTATATCTGTTACCAGTAGAGATCTTTAAGGACACAATCAAAGGCGTAAAATATTTTAAACTGAAATATTCTGGTGAAGATGTTATACCCAACTTAACATTACGGGAAAAGCTCAAAAATGACTTTGAAATTTCCCTGCCATCTATGCTCGATAATAAGGATGAAACAACATTATTGACACCCGAGCAATATTTTAAAGATGTTGAAGCACTTATTGCTCGTAAATCTAATGATCCGAACGTTAAGCAATGGCGCGTACGTCATTTTGGCACATTGGCCACGCTTAGCTTGGGAAAGTTGCTAATGTATTTGGATTTAGATCCGAAAAATTGGCCGGGGGATGGGCGGGGGTTGTTGAACCATGAAGTAATACGGAGCTTTTTTAGCAACGAAGTTAAAGATGCCAGTGGCATGCACTGCGGTGACGACTATGTACTTGATGACGTTGAAAAAGTGCACGAACTCTTCCCTATGGTAGAAGACGCAGATAGCTCACAAATGAGCGCCTTAATAGATATACTGAAAGGGAAGAGTTTAGTCGTTGAAGGGCCTCCGGGAACAGGGAAATCACAAACTATTACCAATCTACTGGCAGCAGCAATGGCGCAAGGCAAGTCAGTTTTATTCATTGCAGAAAAGCAAGCGGCTCTAGATGTTGTTAAAAAACGACTCGATAATATTGGGCTGGGTGATTTTTGTTTGGATTTACATAGTGAGAAAGCTCAAAAACGACTTGTACTTGATTCATTTCAGACGCGTATAGTAAAGCAACCAAGTTTCCAATTTTCCCGTGCGGAATACGAGCGGCAAGTCGCGCGATATGAACGCGCTAGAGAGGAGTTGCAAAGTTATGCTCTTCTAGTTAATAGTACATGGAAAAATACCGGTCTCACCATTCATGAAATTCTTACCTCCGCGACGAAATATGCTAACCGTGTAGCCCCGCTAAATTACGAGGACGTAGCCCCGAGTGCTCTAGATGATGAAAGTTTTTCAATTGTTGTTCTGGATGAAGAAGTTAGCTGTTTAGATCGATTTTTTAAATTCGTTACAATATTAAAACAACAGCTAGACGACAGGAATCATTGGAGTTCACATCCTTGGTATGGCTTTGGAGACAAGAGTGAAACCGGTGATAGCAGGGGCGAATTAACCCGGCTCCTTGAAAGCGTTAACGATAGTTTACAATCCGCGGTGTCTGACTTTCAAAGCGTTTGCGATTTGATGGAGGTGAAGCATGAAAAGGCAAGCCTCGAATTAACCACCATTGAAGGCTACTGTCACCTTTGGTCTGAATTGCCTGCGTGGCGAGATCATACGGAAGTAGTGGCTTTTAGTACGATAGAAGAAAGACACCTCGGAAAACTAAAACATTACATCCAGCGGCATGAAGATACTGCCAAAGAGTTTTCTTGGGCGACAACGGTATTCTTTCCTGACATCCTTAACGACCTTGAGCTAGTGCAGGATATTCATAAAAGTCTAGACGGCTTGCAATCGTTAGGTATACATAATTCTGCGTCGTTCGATGAAATAGTTACAGCGATCAAACAATTAGAGTCTGCCGTAGGCGCATTAACCGCAATTAAAGAGGAGTTTTCGCTGTTCGGCAGCCATTTTGACGAGAACGCGTCAAAACTCATTAATTTATCCGGCGCTGGATTAAACGAGCTTGTTCGATTTTTTGAGTTGGTATTTTTGTTGCCGCCAGCCCTGATTGAGCACCGGTCAGCACTATTTGATGATGAAAAAATACCGGATATTCTTGGCCGTTTTAGAGGCGACTTTGATACTCTGGTAAAAAAGGAGAAAGCGCTTGAACAAGTATTTATTCTAGATTCTTCTCCGGCAGTGAGTCGCCTTGATGAAATCGCTTCGCTCTTGGCTGGAAGTAATATTCTTTCGGTTTTTAGTGGAAGTTGGCGTTCGGCAAAAAAAGAATGTTTGTCGTTCTGCCAAAACAAGAACGTCAAGCCGGGTGAAATTGCGTCGTCTCTGCGTGACCTGGCGCACTGGAAGCGAGCGCTAGAGAAGTTTAACAATGATCGATTTTACCGCGAGGCTTTGGGTAGCCATTTTAAAGGTTTGGACACTCAGCTCGACAACCTGATTCAGCTCGCTGATTGGTATCGCGCCGTGCGGCTGGAATATGGCGTTGGTTTTGGGCGGCGGGTATGTTTGGCTGAACTGCTATTTTCTTTGCCACTACAAGTAATACGTGGGTTTGCTCAGCTGAACGGTAAACCGCTTATTAATCATTTAAAAACGTTTGCATCCAGCCGGGTTGAGTTGTCTACAATCTTCCCTTCGGTGATCTGCTTGCGAGATGATACTTTTGATTTTACCGGGGAGAATGATGCGCTAACCCAATTGCTAAGCCAAGTGAGGGAACGTTTGAGTGGTTGCCAGCGGTTCTTGCTTAACCCCAGCTTGCCACAGCATGACTTGATACAATCGGTTGCTCGCCTGACTGAATTAAGAAAGTTTACCGTGAAGCTAGAAGGCTTCCGTGCAAGTGAACAACTATTTTCAGGTCGTTTAGATTTAAACGTCTGTCGTGATGGTGGTTTACCTTTGGGGTTTAAGGGCTTGGTGGATACCGTTGGGTTTATGTCTGACGTACACGCCTTAAGTGACGAGTCAACGGTACGGTATGTATTGTCTAGGCCATCCAAGGAAGACTACGAGCACGCGCTCAGGCAAACACAGCTATTAATTTCAAAGTATATGGCGTACTCGAAGAGTGAGCAAGCGCTGCTTGAAAAAATGCAATCTGAAAAGGTTGAGTGGTATCACTACTCTGGTTTGGTCATTGAGAAAATGATTGCAAGAAACGCCAAGGCAATAAATGAATTTCCTTGGCTGAGTGGGTGGGTGAAGTATTTGCACGCGAAAGACCGTTTAGAAAAAAGTGGGTTTGAAAAAATAAAGCAGTATTTTCTCAAGGAGGACAGTACTCTTGAGTATGCAGGAAACGTTATG
>NVXL01000244.1 GCA_002746115.1 Alteromonadaceae bacterium | reverse complement strand
TCGCGGTCTATTTCTATTAGACGCATGGGTATGCCGTATTCTAGCAATGGCAAAGTCAGTGCGCCACGACCAGGGCCGAATAGTGGTAACTGGCCAATACTTTGCGATGGATTAGCGATAATCGCGCTCAGCAACACTTCAAAATTCTCGGCCATGCACTCTATGGTACTGGCATTAAATAGATCCGTTGCATATTCCCACATGCAATGTAGCTGCCCTTCTCGCTCTTCTATGTATAAGGTTAAATCAAATTTTGCGAGGGGGTAATCAGGCTTTAAAGTGCTCGTTTCTACGCCAGGCAACATCAGCTTTGTGGGCTCGTGGTTCTGTACTAACATCGCCTGAAATAAGGGGCTATAGCTTAAGCTGCGCGTTGGTTGTAATTGTTCAACCAGCATTTCAAAAGGGATATCTTGATGGGTATAGGCAGCTAAGCAAGTCTGACGGGTGGCTTGTAATAAATCGATAAAACTTTGTTGGGCTTGCAACTGCCCACGTAGCACTTGGGTATTCACGAAAAGCCCAATTAAATCTTCCGTTTGGCTATGGGTGCGATTAGCTATCGGGCTACCGACGCAAATATCATCCTGACGGCTATAGCGCGACAGTAATATAAAGTAAGCCGACAGCAGCGTCATAAACAAGCTACTGCCCTGCTGCAGACCCAGATCGGTCAGGCTTTTGAAAAGTGGCAGTGGTAAACGGCGAGTATAACTGGCGCCCTGGAAGCTCTGCTGTGGCGGGCGCGGTTTGTCACTTGGTAAATTCAACAACTCCGGCGCGCCGTCGAGTTGCTCTCGCCAGTAATCCACTTGCTGTTGTAATACCTCGCCTTGTAACCAATCCCGCTGCCACACAGCATAGTCCGGGTATTGAATAGCGAGAGGCGCAGGCCTTGGTGAGTCGCCTTGTAGGTAGGCGATATAAGCTTTTTGCAAGTCACGAGTAAATACACCTGCGGACCAAGCGTCGCTAATAATATGGTGGGTATTGAGCAACAATACCGCGTGTTGCTCGTCTATTTGATAAAGGTCTGCTTTAAAAAGAGTACCTTCGGCTAAATCAAAGGGTTCAACGGCATGGCTATTGACTAGGGCTTGAATGTTATTTTCTGGGTGAAAATCATGAACACGTAAAACATCCTGATCCCCCGATAAAATTCGCACCTTAGCTTGGCCATCCACGCCAGGGAAGTTACAGCGCAGACTTTCATGGCGCTGTACTAACCAAGATAAACTCTGTTTTAAGGCCCCTACATCTAAATTGCCTTTTAGGTGTAAAGGCATGGGAATGTTGTAGGTGGCGCTGTTGTTTTCTTCCAGCTGATTTAAAAACCACAGGCGTTGCTGTGAAAATGACAATACCTTGGGAGCATCCGCCGCCGATTTCATAATTGCAGGTAAACTTACACCACGTGTAAGTGTATCTATTTGCTCGGCTAATTGGGATAATTTCGGTGCATCAAATACGCAACGCAAGGGTAACTCTGTTTGAAAAACATCACGAATTCGCGCGACTAGTTGTGCTGCCAATAAAGAGTGGCCGCCCAGGGCAAAGAAATCATCCTGTCGCTTAATATTTTCACGATTGAGAATTTTCGCCCAAAGGTTTGCTAACAGCGACTCGCTTGGTGTGGCCGCTGCGGCACCCTCGCTTGCGGCGCTCATGTCTGGCGTACTCAGCCCGGCGGTAAGTAAGGCACGACGATCTACTTTACCATTCGCGGTTAACGGCAGCTGTTCTAACTTTACCCATTGGCTGGGAATCATAAAATCTGGCAAACGTGTTTTAAGCCAGTCGTTAAAGGCTTGCAAATCGTAGTTTGTTGAATCAGTGGTGAAGTAGGCAACTAAGCGCTTATTATCGTCGCCCTCATACAGCGTGACTACCGCTTCTCTGAGGCCGTCATATTGGCTGAGTACGGATTCAATTTCACCTAACTCTATCCTAAATCCACGCAATTTAACTTGCGCATCAATTCGTCCTAAATATTCAAGGTTTTCTGGGCGACCGCGGCTATCCGGCACCCAACGGGCTAAATCACCGGTTTTATAAAGGCGCTCGGTTTTACCACATAATTCCAGCTCGATAAATCGCTCGGCACTAAGCTCTGGCTGATTAAGATAACCACGGGTAACGCCGGCGCCGCCGACGTACATTTCTCCTTGCACACCAAGCGGCACGGGTTGCTGATATGCATCTAATACCCAGACATTTAGATCTGGCAGCGGCACTCCAATCAGACTACCACTTCGAGTTTGCTCGCTTGTTAATGGGTAATACGTTACGTGTACACAGGTTTCGGTAATACCGTACATATTCACGAGTTGTGGATGTGTATCACCATGACGGTCAAACCAGGGTTTTAGGCTGTTAATATCTAACGCTTCGCCACCTAGAATGACTAGGCGTAAGTCGAGTTGTTTCTCGTTATTGGCCGCACTGTTGTCTAAATTATTTTCTCTGCTTTTTAAATCATTATCAATCTGAATTAATTGCTGAAACGCCGAAGGGGTTTGGTTCAGCACGGTCACTTTCTCGTTAATCAGTAATTGATAAAAATCAGTCGGATTACGACTCGTAAAGTACGGGACGACAATTAATTTTGCACCGTAGAGCAAAGCGCCAAAAATCTCCCAGACTGAAAAATCGAAAGCGTAAGAATGAAATAAGGTCCAAACATCGTGCTGATTAAACTGATACCACGCCTCAGTGGTGGAGAATAAACGCGTCACGTTAGCATGCGTTACCTCACACCCCTTCGGTTGCCCGGTTGAGCCTGAGGTATAAATAATGTAAGCCAAGTCGGTATATTTTGGCTTAATTTCAGGGTTAAATAAGGACTGTTCGGCTAATGGTATTTCATCTAAACACAGTACCAGGCGGTCTTGACCAACAGCCTGTGGTAACTGATCTTTTAAATGGCTTTGTGTCAGCAATATTGGCGCGGCGCTATCTTCAAGCAAATAACGAATACGCGCTTGCGGGTAATTGGGATCAATAGGCACATAGGCACAACCCGCTTTTAGAATACCTAGTAAGCCTACGATCATGTCTAAAGAGCGATCCATTGCGATAGCGATCAGTGGCTTGGTGGTTAACAGTTTAGAAGGGCTTGGTGACGTAGTTGGAGAAGTTTGAGCGATTGTCTCTAATAAATAACGTGCGAGCTGATTCGCTTGCTCATTTAACTCACAATAACTTAATCGGGTATTTTCAAATACGAGAGCAATATTATTGGGGGTTTTAGCGACTTGCTGCTCGAACAATTCAGCAAGGTTACTATTTTGCCAGACGGTAGCGTTTGTTTGTTGGGCTTGACTCAGCTGGGACTGCTCTAACTGAGTAAGAAGCGGTAATTGATGAATTGCCCGACTCGAATCACTTACCACAGCATTTAAAAGCGTGTGTAAATGCTTGTTTAATCGTGCAATAGTACCCGGCTCGAACAAATCTTGGTTGTACTTTAATACGCCAGACAAAGGCTGGCCGTCGACGTTCTCGGACCAAATCAGTGAGAGGTCAAATTGCCCTTCCATTTGCGCAATATCACGCCGTTGAGCTGAGAGTTGTTCTCCCGTGTCGCTCGCGTCCTCTTTTACGCCCTCTCTTACGACAAAACGCTGAGGAATCAGATCACTTCGCTCCAAGGCAAACATAACCTGTACCAAGGGCGGATAACTTTGGTCACGCTGAGGTTGAAGCTGGTCAATTAAGCGCGAAAAAGGGTAAGGTTGATAATATAAACCACTCAGGGTTTGACGACCCGTTTGCGATACCAGCTGGCTAAAACTCAGCGCTGTGTCTTCAGGGAATTGCGTCCGCACGATCATTGGGTTCACTAAATACCCAACCATATCGCTAAATTCTGCTTGATTACGCGGAGTAGACGTCGGCACTCCTACCCAAATATCCGCTTGCCCCGAATAACGATGCAACAACACTTTCCAAGCGCTTAGCAAGACTGTAAATAAAGTACTTTTATGCGTTTTAGCTAAGGCTTTTAAACTTTGCGTAAGCGCTACAGGCAACTCAAAAAATTGCGAGTCGCCATTAAAGGTTTGCACGGGTGGCCGAGGGAAATCGATAGGCAGTTGCAAAACAGGTACATCACCGGTTAATTTGTTTTTCCAATATTCGGCCATTTTTTGGCCTTTGGTGCTGGCCAGAAAATCCGCTTCCCAGCGAACATAATCACCGTAATTTGGCGCAATCTTTGGCTCTTGAATAACCGGCTCTTTAATAACGGGCCCTTTAAAATTAGAACCGACCAAAGCCGCATAACACTCAAGTAATTGCTGACCAACAATCGCTAAGGATCCAGCATCACCGGCAATGTGGTGCAAGGTGATTAATAACACCGCGCCACGTTTATCATCCAATTCCTTTCTAGTAGAAGAGAAGAAGGTGGCACGAAAGGCGCTTTCCCCTAGGTCAAATGGCTGCTGTGAGCTTTGCTGAATCTGTGCACTAAGTTCATCGTCGTCCCAGTCACTTGCATCAACTTGCTGCCAGTAAGCTCTAACCTCGGACTCAAACTGCTGATAAGGCACTCCTTCATTCTCGCCAAATATGCTGCGCAACGAAGGATGACGCCCGAGTACTTCCCGCACGGAATTTTTAACAACTTCCGGATCAACATCGCTATTAAATTGCAACGGCAGCGCCATATTATATGCGGCGCTCTGGGGGGCGTCTTTGAAAATAAACCAAAGGGCTTGTTGGCCGTATGAAAGTGGATGGACGCTACCTAGGCTCTTGTTATACGAGTTCATGCTTATCTCACCGCAATGATTTACTGGGTATGGAATTAGGAGTGGGTACTAGATGTTTATATAAGTTGTGCTAAAACTAAGAACTGATTTGCTCAGTCTGTTTGCTCGTCACGAAGGCGCAGAGGGAATTTACGGACATAAAGTTCTCTGGCACGATATCGCCCTCTTCAATCGGAGTCTCGTAGTGTTTTTCTAGATAGGTAATGGTATTAATAATCGCAAGAGAATCCATAAATCCTGCGTCTATCAGGTCGTAGTCGTCGTCAAAACCCTCTGGAGTTAGGCCTTTTAGAGGTTGGTTCACTAGATATTCACGTAGCGCTTGTTGTACGGTCATGTTGTTCTCCTACATTAGTTGTCGGCTTATCGGTATTTAAAAGTTTATCGGCATTACGAATAAGTTTTCCGCTGGCAGTGCGGGCTAAACACGCCACCCACTGAAATTGGCTTGGAATTTTGTAGCTGGCAAGCACTTTGGCGCAGTGATCGTTTAAGGCATTTTCATCCGGGGCATTGCAGCCTTCATTTAAAACTAGATGCGCTATCGGCGACTCGCCCAAACGCGAGACTTTAATGCCAAAAACACAGGCGGCCTGAATATAAGGGTGACGCTCTAGTACTTTTTCCACCTCTTGCGGAAAGAACTTCATCCCGGCAACGCTGATCATCTCTTTACTGCGGCCAACAATCGTGAGAAAACCAGCATCGTCCATCACAGCCAAATCCCCCGTCGCAAGCCAGCCATTGTGTTTCTCAAGAATTTCTTCACGCCCTTGCCAGGGCTCATAATAGGCATCTAATAAACCGGGACCGTTCAGTAAAATTTCGCCAGTATTTTGGCCTGGTTGACGCACAAGTTTAATAAAATACGCGGGTAATAATTGGCCGACGGAGCCCTGTTTTTCTCTGGGCTGTTCGATATTAATCGCCGGCAACCCTATTTCAATAATTCCGTAGGTTTCATTTAATGCAAGACCAAAACGCTGATAAAAAGCCTCAGCAAGATCGGTCGATAAGCGCGCGGTAGTGACAATAGCGAATCGCAGTTGCGGTAATGATTTATCACTGCGGTCATGGGTCATTAATTCATAATGGGTGGGCGCACCATAGATCATGGTGGCCTTATGGTCGATTGCCGCTCGTAAGAGGCTCACGCCAAAGGCGTTTTTAGGCAGCACAATAGTTGCACCAAAACTGAGATAAGCCACAATCGATACGGTAAAGTGATAGGCCATCGACAATAACCAAACAATACAGTCTTCGGGGCCGATGTGAAGCCCCTGATTTGCCGCGTTAATTCGCTCAAGAATCGTTTCGTGTGACAGCACCACGCCCTTAGCGGATCCGGTCGTGCCGGAGGTAAAACGAATAAAGGCAGGGTTTATTGCCGCTAATTCGGGTGGTGCTTGACGTTGGGTTTTAACTTTAAGTAAACGTGCCTGCTCATTTAACTCACTTGCTTCGCTAACGACAAAGGGCTCAAAAACGTCGCAAAAACGCACCGAGCTGATCAAGGCATCAATCGCTATGAGCTGTAATATTTGTTGCTTTTCTTCGTTCGCCAATTCCATCGGGATCGGGGTTACCGATGCGCCAACGACCCACAACGCATAAGTAAAGGTAATATAATTTTGATCGCTAGGGTAATGCAGACCAATATTCATGCCCTTGCCAATACCCGCTGTGCGCAAGCGTTCTGCCATGATTTGAACGCCACGCTGAAACTCACCGTAACTAATACAGCTACCGTCTCTCGGCCCCAAAATAAGTGGGTGATCGGGTTGTGTGGCGGCCTTTTGAAAGAATACCTCGGCTAGGTTTAGTGACATGCGAGGTTCCCCTCTTTAAGTATCGCTTTGGTAAGCCCCTCTCCCATTGCCCAGCAAGTACCAACAACCCGTGCCGATGCTTGCGCACGCGGCTCCGCTGAAAAACACTTACCTGCGACAAACAAGTTATTTAAACCTCTAACTCTAAGTGCACTTAAGGGAATTTCATAACGATGGCCAGGCGGGAAATAATCCAAGCTCAAGCCTTGCTCTGGGTGCCAATATTCGATTGGCCAACTCGCTTGACAAACGGCATCGGGAAAGCGCTGGCCTTGCTGTAGATCCGCCTCGGTCAGGGTGTAATCCCCCTGCACACTACCGCCGTCACGAATCCCCAATTGCCCACTGGTATTAATAATCGCATCACAAAAATCGGGATTTTTCCGTAAATAACTCAGTAATTGTTTGGAGACTTCGTCCATACGCGCAACGTCATAATCCGAAGATTTTAAATTAAATTTAACGTAAACCTCGTCGGGGTGAACGCCGCTATCTAACCAGAGTGTGGTGCATTCAGCAGGTAGCTCGTTATTCTCTGCGGCTTTGCGGATACCTTGTAATAATGCGACGCCTTTGGGAAATTTAACGGCATCCGGTGCCACTTTACGTAGCTGTACAATTAGCCCTGCTAAGGCAACGCCGTCAGAGACATTACCGACGCTGCGAGCAATATCGGCATGCCCGGTTGCGTCGATTAGCGCATTAGGCGCTAAAGTGTAAGACTCTCCATTACTATCAACGGTGATTGATTTAACGCTCCCGTCCTTGGCGACGACGTTGGTGACATTGCTGTGATAACGGATTTCAATATCTGGGCACTCGTTCATCCAGTCGCTAACCACTTGGGCGTACACCTTCGGGTCTACGCTTAGGGTCCAAGCTTTACCTATTCGACGCTTCTGTGTAAGTGGGCAAGCCTGACTTAGCCGCTCAGTTAGCTCGACGGGTAAACCACGGTTCACAAATCCCCCCTCATCATCAAACAAACCACCTAATGTATGAATAAGTGCCTGTGTTACCGTGCCTCCAGGCTCCGCAGATTTCTCCAGTAATAATACCGGAACACCTTGGCTTGCTGCGGTTAAGGCGCAAGCCATGCCAGCGGCGCCAGCACCTACAATGACGAGTGGATTTGACTCGTCATTGTAGGTGCTGGGTTTATTATTAACAGAATTACTAATCTCAGAGTTGTCGGTTGCGGAGCTGTCAGCCTCAGCGGTAACAGGCTCAACTGTCGCTTCCGGCGGATTAGATGGCGGCTCTGTGTCAGAGTCGTCCGCTTCGGCTCGGGATTTATCGCGCATTATTTCAAGCAATGGCATCATCGAGTTACCAATAGCCGTCGAACCAAGTACAAAATGAACGCCCGTCGCCACAAGCACGTCCATTTTGCTAAAGAAGGTGCCAAGCAATACCGTGCCCATACCGAGATAACAAATACTTAAGCCACGCTTGAGGTTGTTATCTAACTGGCGAGAAAGCTCTAATAATTCACAGATCTTTGCCAGATTCGGGTCGATCAAAATAATATCGGCAACGTCGGTGGCCAAGGTCGTGGCGCCGCGTAATGAGATCGACAAATCAGCTTTTTGCATCGCGATAGCATCGTTAACACCATCACCAACAAAACAAACGGTGCCGCCTTTAGCCTTAAATTGCTCAACAATATCGGCTTTATCTTCAGGTAGTACTTCCGCAAAAAAGCTGTCCGCGCCGAGCTGCTCGGCCAGTCTTTGAGTAGGCGCTGCGTGATCACCAGAGACGATACTGATATGTTTAATGCCTTTTTCTCGCAACGTTTTGAAAACTAATTGCACTTCTGGGCGCAAGGTCGCTTCAAGCTCAATAAGACCTGCCACGTCCTGATCAACTGCAACAAGCACGAGTGAATGCCCTTTGGCATGGATATCCGCCTGCTGCTCGATGACATTCTCCGGCACATCGATATTTTCTGCCGTCATAAATCGGGCACTGCCGACATGGATGGTGCGACCTTTAAACTGCACAACGATACCAAAACCCAATCGATATTCAATATCATCTAAATTTTCAACATCTAATCCTGCGTCTTTGGCATACTGCATAATTGACTTAGCAATAGGGTGCGTCAATTGATGCTCGGCCAAGGCCGCATAAAAAAGAATGTCGGTCTCTTGGTAATCCGGATGAACGCTATAAAGGCCGCTAACAGTTAATTCGCCATCCGTTAAAGTGCCTGTTTTGTCGAATAAAAAGGTATCAAGATTCCCGATCTGTTCGAGGCGCTGCCCCTGTTTGATTAATATATTATGGTGTGAGGCTAGGGCTTGATAATTAATCGTTGCTAAAGGCGCTAACAGGCGAATCGCTTGCACGGTATTACCGCTTAAAATAACAATCGCACCGGCAGGGCCGACGGCAACAAACCCGATACCGGCCAAAATTAGAAAGGGTAAATTCGCCGCTTCGGCCCACTGCTCGCCGCGCAATTGAATTTCGGTTTTTACATTGAGTGAGTCGTTAAGTATTTCACCAATTCGACCTATCGTCGTATCTCGCCCGGATTTTTCAACTCGCACTTGAAGGTGCCCAGTAAGCGTCAAGGTAGATGCAAATACTGACTCACCGACGCCCTTTTCAACAGGATAAGATTCACCCGTAAAAGCATGCTGATCAACACTTGCCATCCCGGAGACGACCTCACCATCAATAGGTATGGTTTCACCCGCTTTGACGACTAAGATATCGCCCTGCTGAATGTCTTCTAATGGTTTTTCTCGCTCGACACCGCCCTCGACGACCCAGACTTTTTGATTCGGATCGAAGAGATTATCAAACAGGTTGCTGGTGAGGTGTTTCTGCGCGGTTTGGGTAGCTTTGGTTTGAATCGAGTCGCCAATATAGGCCAATCCAACTTCTAATGCGGCAGTAAAGTAACGCCCAGTACCTAAGAGCAGGAGGTTACCAACACCCATAAGCAGATAGCTATCGACTTTGCGCTCTTTAATCAGACGCTGCCTCATAGCATTCTCGACTTGGCGATAAAAAGGCAGCATCGTGTAGGTGTAAATACCGATATTTAACAAGGTAAACACAGGGTTCGGCGCCAGCATGCGTAATGCCGCGGTGCCGAGTGTGACGGCACTCATTTTTTGATAATGCCGTTTCTCCTTTTTAGCGATCGCTTGCTGTTCTTCTTTGGACTTTTCCGGTTCTGGGCTTTTGGCTTCTTGGGCGCTGCTTTGTTGCCCATCTACCAGTGCTTCCCCCTCGCCTGCGCCCTCGCCTACAATGGCAGCATCGCTTATCGACGCTTGATTTTTTTCGGCCTTGGCCTTTTTGTTGTTCTCGTAAAGCCGAACACCCGCATAGGCTAGCAAAACAATAGCGACATTTATCATAACGATTTACTTTCTTGTGTTGTTAAACTATTGCCCAAGATGGAAACCCCCACTATTACAAGCGGGTTTTATTTACCTATTAAGGTAAGCACGTCAAATAAGGCAAGCACATCAAACACCCAAAGCGAAATAGCTTTTTATAAGGGGGCTATATTTTTTTGAGATACCCAAAAACAAAACCCGCACTACATTAAGGGTTAAACAGAATTATTGCGTAATATCTCACGTCTTTTTATAGGCGTAAAGCGGCATTTCTATCAAGCTCAAAAAATGGCGCCAAAATAAACATATATCGAATAATTTTTTCAAACTCGCTAGTAATGTCGATTTTTTAAACAAGTAGAAAACAACACTCAATTTCAAAAACATCCCCTTACAACCCCATCTACACCCACTTAACATATAACTCAATTACACTCTATTACACTTCATAACACCGTATAACTCAGGAATATTATCGTTTATCATGTTAAGACAAATGTCATTTAAACCGATATACCTCAACCGAGCACCATTCTATAATTGACAAGGCAACCTACCTTAGGTCATTATCAAAGGCACATATATCGACTTAAGCACCTTGACATATGAATCATATTTATATCAACGGTGTCCGTACACTTAGATATACCTCATAAACATCGGTCTTAGCTGCCTAGCATAAAGCCTCTCAGAAGTTTTCTTCATAAAACATGACTCAAAAAACCTCAGTACCTGTCAGCTAATTTTCGATACGCTGCGAAAGTAAAGTAAAGTAAAGTAAAGTAAATACCACGGTCTCGTATCACTACCTTTGCCACAAGTCACAGCGTCAACTATGGCCGTGTCGAATCTGTTTTGTTGCTTTTCCAGTGATTTCTCGTCCGATATGCCCCATTTATTCTGATACTCTTGAACAAACATGGCGACTAAAACGGAGGTTATGAGGGCCAATAGGGTTTGATTTTTTTATAGCATTAATCCCTTCCCCCCACGCTTTTCTCTGAGAAAAATCATTTTCCCAAGTGTCGAGGATTTTCTCTTCATCCCAGCGCCGAAGATATAAAAATGCAATCACGCCAGGTTCTAAATCAAAATTATTCGTAAGATACTTATAAATACGACCGTAACTATTCAACTCAATCAATTAAAAATTGAAGGTGGAGTACCGCCAAACAATGATGTAAGTGCGTGAGTTGCACCAACACATTGCTTGCGGCAAGTGGAGATATAGCCTCGTATTGAGCAAAAAATCTCAGCCCCCTCCATGGAGCGAAAGCAGCCAGATATTTTCTGCTGAATTTTTGTCATCCTTATATCATTTTCACCTTGGTTGCTGGTGATCGGTACGCCCGCATCGACCATAGGGCCTCGAAAACAAATAACTATCCCAATTTATTTATGCTTGAATACGAATAAACCATTTTCCCAGCCCAGATTTTCTTTCTAATTTTGATTCAAGCTCTTCCATTTCTAGCTTGGAAAGCGACACGCC
>NVXL01000243.1 GCA_002746115.1 Alteromonadaceae bacterium | reverse complement strand
TGATACAGGCATCCTGAGGTGCTGCAACAATGACCGAAAGCACATCTACACCGATGGCAAATTTCGAAGTGATGACTCGGCTATCTACGTTATAGCGAGCATCTTCTCGCAATTCAGGTACACCAGACTGAAGATCACCAATCTGCAGATCACTACCTTTGTACAAACCCCATCCAGCTAATACCACTGAGATCAGAAGTACCGGTACTGCGCGTTTGCGCGTGGTCAGCGTAGATAAACTTCTCCAGATTCCATCCAGTTTATCTTCTCCTTTCTGACGGTTTTCACGATAGGCATCCACATCTTTAAACTTCACGAAAGAGAGTAAGATCGGAAGTAAAATCAGGTTGGAGAAAATAATCAGCGCCACACCCAGTGATGCGGTGATCGCCATCTCTTGAATGATACCAATAGCAATTAACAGTACGGTCAGGAACCCGATGGTGTCACTGATCAGCGCTAAGCTGCCAGGAACCACCAAACGGCGGAACGTTCTACGCGCGGCTTCGTTGCCGTCAACACCCTGAGTCTCTGCAGTCACTGGCATTACGGGTTTATTGACGTCAGTTTCCTCTTCGCCGTAGAGGATTTCTCCCATCCAGCTACTGATCATTTGAACTCCGTGACTTACCCCAATCGCAAAGACTAGGAACGGAACCAATATGCTCATCGGGTCAATGCCAAAGCCCATCAGGCTGAGCGATCCGAGCTGCCAGATGACCGCGACAACACTACAGATCAGCGGCAAAATCATCAGTTTGACTGAGCCAGAGTAGAGCCACAACAGAACGGCAGTGATTAAAAGAGCAACCCCAAAGAACGCAATTACACTTCGTGCGCCTTCAGCGATATCGCCGATCGATTTAGCAAAACCAAGAATATGAACGGTAATGTTATCGTTTTCGAATCGATCACGAAGTTTGGTTTCAAGATCTCGAGAAAAGTTAACGGATCTAAATGTGCATGACCTACGCAAAAGTATCGCCATTGTTAGCCAAGACGTGCATTTATTTAATGGCTCAGTCGCTGAGAATATTCTCTACGGCCGGCCTGACGCCACGCTCTGTGAGATGTACGATGCCGCTAAGCAAGCGCAAGCTAGTGAGTTTATTCAAGCCCTGCCCAATGGTTTTGATACGCCTTTAGGCAGCGGTGGCGTCAAGCTTTCCGGCGGCCAACGCCAGAGGCTATCATTAGCACGTGCGATATTAAAGGATGCACCGATTTTAGTGCTCGATGAAGCCACCTCGGCAGTGGACAATGAGACTGAATTTGAGATTCAAAAATCAATTATCGATAACGTCATGTCCCAACGCACAACCATTATTATTGCCCATAGATTATCGACAGTGCGTCAGTCAGACTGTATTCATGTCATTAGCGATGGTTCGGTAACAGAGTCAGGGACTCATCAGCAACTCTTAGATGCTGATGGTCATTACGCTAGATTATGGGGACTTCAGATTAACAGCGCGGCAGGTTAATAAGCAGCGAGTTAATAAACTGCTGCGAATTATGAATAAATAGTGAATAAACAGTTAAAGGGATTTAACTGTCGCTAGGCTCTAGCCTAGGGCTATATTTCACCCGCTTCGGCTTTTTTTATCCAATGGGATATTTCCGTCTCAACCATAGCAACAGCCTGCTTCTTAAACGCCTGTAGTAGGAAGGGTACCTTCAAGTCGAAATGAATGGCATTATCACGCACTTCTAAGGAGCCGTTCAGCCGCGCTAAGCTTACTTGAAAAAACAAATTCGCTTTTTTATCGCTGATCCAACTAAACGTGGGACGGTATTGTGCAAATTTTTTCTTGTAGGATTCCATTGCTGCAGAGACAACAAGCTTAGCTTTGTCCTGCCCTAAGTTATGCGCGAAACTTTGCTTCATATACCCCTCGTCTAACGAATCATCTTCTAGTAAATTATTTTCAGCTAGGCTTTTCAGCTAAGCTATGTCATATCAGGCGCCAAATCAAATGTCATTTCAGGCGCCAAATCAGGTATCAGATCAAGTTTAAGCACCGTAACAACCTCATATTCGAGCTTATTGTAAGCATTAAAACCTTGGCGTCAACTTATTAGGCCAAGTCAGCGGTATTGTTGTTGACCACTCTAATCACCGCACGCCCAGAAACCACCACGGTATTCGCATAAACGGGAGCATTTATACCCTTCTCAACCGGCTGAAGCTCCCCCGTCAAAATATACTGATTTACCTCAATCTGCCCCTCATGGAGCACGCCATCAAAGGGAATACGTAAGCCTTCGGATAAGACCACAAAGTCATTCACCTTAACTTCGTCAACGGGAATCTCAAGCTCTACCGCGTTTTTAATCACCCAAACCGTATCTGAGCTGTCGGTAAAAAAATGGCTAGCGCCCTTATTTAGCTTACGCCTTGCACTCACGTGGGCAGATTTACCGCTGTACATCATCCACAGGCTAAATGCGGTGGTGCTGTACCAGCCCAAACTCAAGGTCAGCATATTGAGCGATACAAAGGCTAAGTCTGCTGTGATTTGGCGATCTTGGATCAAGCTACGTTCCGCACGCCGCATTTCGGGCAAGACGCTATAGGCATAACAAACAAAGCCCAAGGGGCCTGCGGCAGGGAGCAAATTTCGCGTCACCAGTAAGCCGGTTGAGAGCATGCTGGCATTGGCATAATGTAGATGCTTTTGCTCTGCACGCTGCAAGGTGTTTTCAATTTCTGGCTTCTGAGCTTTGACTCTGAGGTCTACACTGCTTGCGGCACGACCCGACAGTGGCAGGCTAGCCTCATTCGCACTGTTACCGCCAACATTGTTACCGCCAATCGACGGAAATTTATTGCTAATGGCCTCAAACACTCTTACACCCGCGTAAGCCGCGATCACGATTCCTACATGGAAGAACATATCACACCTTTGCTACCGTTTTATTAACACACATTTTGTTAGCACCAGAGCTATTAACACCAAAGTTATTAACACAGCAAGCGTTATCCCGATAGATCATCATAAACGTTATCTCGCCGCTAACACAAGCATCCAAGATCTTGAGCGACCTGTCGCTGGCGGTCACGATGACAAATACTCGGCACTAAGAGAGAAGTACTTACACAGTAAATTTTTATCGATCTCGGGGAATTTTTCCCCGCATGAGGCCAACACGGATAATGTTTTATCATTGACCATATCCATGACTTCAAAATCAATGGTTTCTTGCAGCGCCAACTCTTCATCTGTCATATTGAGATAACGGCTAAAAGTATATTCTACCGGTATATCTACGCCCTTATCTCGCGCCGCTCATATTTCAAACTCCTCAAATTCATCCTCAACACTATCCACCTGCATCACAGGCGCTTGCAGCTGCTGTCTTGCCGCTAATAGTTGGTCAATTTGTTGGCTTAATTTCGCTACGGTGGGCGCCTCAAACAACATTTGCATGGGCAATTTAATACTGAACATCTGCTGGTATCGCGAGATAAGCTGAGTCATTAATAAAGAGTGGCCGCCCAGTTCAAAAAAGTCATCGTGAATACCCATACCCTCTACGCCCAAGGATGAATACCAAATATCCAGCAACACCCCTTCAGTCTCGCTACTCGCGGGAGCATAGGTCGCGCTCAAGCCTTGGCGGCTATTGTTTGTTGGGCTATTGTTTTCTGGGGAATTGTTAACTGGGTAATTTTTTGTGCCTATGGTGCTAGTGTTTTTGTCTTGCTCTGTCTGAGCCCTTTCTGCCTGAACACTTTCTGTCTGAACATTGTCCGTCTGAACCGCTTGCGCCGGTTTAGGCGCCGCATATAAACGACCCGACAATTCCACAGTTGACAGCACCACCTGCGGTAAGGGATTTTCGATAATATCAGCAAAAACGGCGGCGCCCTCTTCCGGTAAAATTCCGACCGATTGTAATTTATTTAAATAATCCGCTTTTAAACTAGCAGGCAACTGAACATTGGCCGCCATACCGACTTCTTGCCAGCCATCCCAATTAATACTTATCGCGTTAACCCCTTGGTGAGCTAAGCCATGTGCATAGCTATCTAAAAATGCATTAGCGGCACAATAATCCACTTGCCCCGGCACGCTCATTAATGCGTTAAGTGATGAGTAGAATACGATAAAGTCCAAATTTTTAGCGTCTAACAGCTCTACCAAGTTGACACTGCCGCGTACTTTAGCCGCCAGCACATGCTCAACCTCTTGCTGTGTTTTCACGGCCATCATGCCGCCAGCGGGAACGCCTGCGGTATGAATCACGCCGTGTATTGAGCCGTATTGGTTTTGAGCCTGGGCAATAATAGCCTGCATCTCTTCACGCTGACTCACATCACCGGTGAGTACCAAGACCTCTGCGCCTAAAGTTTCGAGGGCGCGAATTTTCCGAATCTTCTGAGAAGTAAGCTCCTGCTCACCATGCACAGTTATCCAATCATCCCAATATTTACGTTCTGGGAATGCTGAACGACCCAGTAAAATTAACTTAGCTTGTACAGCTTTAGCGAGGTAGCTCGCAAGTGACAAGCCTAAACCACCTAAACCTCCCGTCACCAAGTACACGCCGTTTTGGCGCAGTGCTTCGCCTTTAGACGGTGGTAATTGAATCGCATCATAAGCACGAACGCTACGCTGCTTACCCCGGTAAGCAACTAAGTTATCCTTCAGTGCGATGCCACATTCAGCCAGCACCTGCTCAACCACAGCTGTACTATCGACAAGTACATCCAGCGCGCGCGCTTGAATATCGGGGTATTCACTTACTAAGGTTTGCACTAGGCCAATAAGCGTGGCGGACGCTGGGCGAATCAATTCGTTGCCGATAACGCTATGGGCCTGATCCGTTAATACCAACAATTGTCGATCACGAGCCTGCTCCGGCCAGTGCTGAGCCAAAAATAATAGGCTGTAAAAACCGTATGCTAAATTTGTATCGAGCGCTTCAGGCTTAGTATTTAAAGCTCGATCAGCATCTAGTCCCCACAAATGAATGACACCCTCGGGTAGCTGATTGCTTTGCTCTAAGGCCTGGAATAAACGCTGATAATCGTCTGCGCTGTCAGGGCGAATAGTATAAATCGAGCTTTCGTCATCATCTGTGGTTTCACAACTAAAAACACTACCCGGGCGAACACGGATAATATCCCTGCGCGTTATATCAGCGTCTTTTGCGAGTAGGCCTGTAAATAACTGCTCACCCAAACCCTGCCCATCACAAAAGATTAACCAGCGGCTAATCTCCAGTGTTTTAGCATCCGGTAAAAAACGCACAGGCGCCGTACTCTGCCAACACGGAACGTTTAGCCATTTCTCCCGTGGGAGTTTTTGCTCTGGCGTTTTTATTGCTGATATTGTGCCCGTAGCCGTATTAGCCAAATTTTGTGTTGCAGCCTCCACAGGCTTAACTGGCTCTATCCAATGACGTTGACGCTCGAAACTATAAGTCGGCAAGGGTATTCGTAAACGCTGTTGATCACCATGAAAAGCCGCCCAATCAATTACGACACCTTGCAACCATAGCTGCCCTAGCATTTTTAAAATAAACGCCTGATCATTCTCAGCGGCACTCGCTGTGCGCAAAGCATTAAACGCTAAGCTTCGCGACGGTTCCGTTTGATCACGGGTACATATACTCGACTGCGGATTAAACTGCTGCCGCGCCAAACTACTCAGCGCACGACCGGGGCCTAACTCCAATAAAATACAGTCCGAATGTCGCATTAATACCGAGCTTAGACCCCCACTAAAACACACCGTCTGCATCAGATGATCACACCAATACTGTACCGACGTGGCTTGCGCTACAGTGATCCATTTACCGCTGACATTAGAGATATAAGCCTGTGTTGGCGGATTAAGATTTATAGTTTCTAAATGCCGTCTAAACGCTGGCAGAATTTCTGCCATCATCGGTGAATGAAAGGCGTGAGAGGTATGCAAAGGCTTCGCTGTAATTTGCTGTGTATCCAAAGCCAAGTTTAAACGCGCCACCGCCCCTGCGCTGCCCGACACGACACAATGAGATGGGCCGTTATGCGCCGCAATCGAAAGCTCATCGCGAGCCAAGGTATTGGCTAGGTAAAGCGACTCAAGCAGAACCTGTAAATCCGCTTTGCTCATCGACACACTCAGCATGCTACCCGCTGGCATGCTTTGCATTAATTTGCCACGCAAGACAACTAATTCGAGTGCATCATCTAAGGAGAATACACCAGCCAAACAGGCTGCCACGTACTCACCAATACTGTGCCCAATCATTGCCGCAGGTTTTAATCCCCACATCAGGCAGAGTTTTGCCAAAGCATACTCGGTCACAAATAATGCCACTTGGGCTGAGGCCGTATTATTAATATCCTCGTTAGTCAAAGTGCTTTCTGGGAATAAACTCGGATATAATAAGGCTTTAATATCACTACCGTAGTGCGGCGTTAAACGCTGCGCACAATCATCGACGAGGTCACGAAAACGAGGCTCATCTCGATATAAATCCAAGGCCATATTTTGATATTGCGCCCCCTGCCCCGGGAACATAAACACAAGTGCTCTTGAGCTTTGAGCACTTGATATTAGATTGTTTGATGTTTGATTGAGTGACCCTTGTAGCCATTTATTTGAAGCTTGAGGCTGTTTATTCAAAGCTAAAGGCTCTGCTTGCCCAGCTAGCTGAAGCGTCTCTGAAGCGGCGCCCGGATTTTGACTAATCGCAAAGCCGCGATGCTCAAAACCTTGACGACCGACATTTAGGGTATAGGCTGCGTCGCCAAGGTTTAGCTCTGAGTGCTCATCTAGGTATTCCGCTAATTGCGTACATGAACGATTTAGAGCCGCTGACGTTTTAGCCGACAAACAGAGTAATTGCCAAGGCTTAGCCGCCTCAGAGCTTTGCACGGGCGCCGCTTCTAGAACCACGTGAGCATTGGTGCCACCCATACCAAAAGAACTCACTCCAGCACGATTAACCTGTTCAGATGAGGGCCAAGGCCGCAAAGCCGTATTAACAAAAAATGGACTGTTAGCAAAATCTATTTGTGGATTAGCGCCATTAAAATGTAAACTAGGCGGAATCTCTTGATGCTTTAATGCCAGCACGGTTTTAATAAAACCTGTCGCTCCCGCTGCAGCGTCTAAATGCCCCACATTAGTTTTTACTGAGCCTAAAGCGCAGTATTCAGATTTTTGTGTTTGCTGGCGATAGGCTTGCGTTAACGCAGCCACCTCAATAGGGTCGCCTAATGGCGTGGCCGTGCCGTGAGCCTCTACATAAGCAATAGATTCATAATCGAGCCCTGCCATTGCTTGCTGAATAACCTCAGATTGACCGTTGACACTTGGTGCGGTAAAACCCACCTTATCCATGCCGTCATTATTAATAGCGCTATTTCGAATCACGGCATGAACGCTATCGCCATCGTCTAAGGCTTGGGCGAGCGGTTTAAGCACAACCACCGCCACACCAGAGCCGCCCACGGTGCCGCAGGCCTCAGCATCAAAAGCACGGCAACGACCGTCTGGCGATAAAATCATACCCTCTTGATATAAATACCCCTGCCCTTGCGGCAAGGCAATCGAGACGCCGCCCGCTAAGGCCATAGCGCACTCACCTTGGCGCAAGCTTTGGCAGGCAATATGAATTGCCACAAGCGAGGTTGAGCAAGCAGTTTGAATCGCTAAAGCAGGCCCTTTAAGGCCTAATTTATAGGCGGTGCGTGAGGCAATAAAATCTTTTTCGCCTCTCAGAGTTAACTGATAACCGCCAAGTGCCTCGGCTATTTCTGGGTTGGGTAATATATTATTGAGCATGTAACTGTTGCTACCGACGCCTGCAAATACGCCTACAGGAACGTTTAAATGCTGAACATCGTAACCTGCATGTTCAATGCCACTCCAAGCGCCTTCCAAAAACAGGCGTTGTTGTGGATCGATAACTTCAGCTTCTTTAGGGGTATAGCCAAAAAAATCAGCATCAAATAAATCATAGCCATCCAGCATTCTGGCGGCTTTGACATAATCCGGGTGTTGAATTAATTCAGGGGATACGCCCTGCTGCAATAAATACTCGTCAGATAAGGTTTGAAGGGAATCTATGCCTTCGCGTAAATTCTGCCAAAATTCGTCAACATTGTTGGCACCGGGGAAACGACCCGAAAAGCCAATAACCGCAATGGCGCGATCTTGGTTTTGCTCGCGATCAACAACTTCAGGCTTAGAAGATTTAGAAGGTTTGGAAAACTTAGAATCAAGTTCATGACTCGCCCTTAGCGAATCGACATCATCCGCTTGCGCAAGGTGGCTAGCTAAACGACTCACGGTCGGGTATTGAAATAACTCCACCACATCTACAGCTTGCTTAATTAATACGCTTAGACGTGTTTGCATTTTAATTAAGAGTAGCGAATGCCCGCCTAAATCAAAAAAGTTATCGTCAAGCCCAACCCGATCAAGCCCTAACAGCTCTTGCCAAAGCGTGCACAGAGTTTCCTGTAGTTGATTGCTGGGGGCGACGTAGTGATCAGCCTCCGATGTTAAATCAGGCTCGGGCAAAGCGCGCCGATCCAATTTACCATTAATACTCATAGGCAAAGACGACAGCTGGGTAAATGTGCGCGGCAGCATGTAATCCGGTAAGCTCGATTGTAAATGCGTTTTGATACTATCAACATTAAGCACCTTACCTTCGGGCACGACAATATAGGCTGCCAGATAAGCGCCAATGCTTTGCTGACGATCAATCACCGTCACTTGACGCACATCAGGCAAGGTATTAATGGCATTTTCTATTTCCGCTAATTCAATGTGAAAACCGCGAATTTTCACCTGCTGATCATTACGCCCTAGATACTCAATACGGCTAGGTAAACCGTTTTCATCACTTAACCAGCGAACGATATCACCGGTTTTATATAAGTGCGTATAGCCCATTGCAATGTCTTGATCGCTAGCGAAAGGGTTATCTACGAACTTCTCTTCAGTCAAAGCCTCTTGATTTAAATACCCGCGGGCCAAACCCGCACCACCGATATAAAGTTCCCCCGGCGCGCCCATGGCAACGAGGCCACCACTAGCGTCCAAAATATAAATGTGTGTATTATTCATTGGCTCGCCAATATTATTGGCGCCATCTCCCGGTCGATATTCGTTCGAGCTAGCGCACACTGTTATCTCGGTTGAGCCATAGGCATTAAATACGCGCGCGTGCTGATGGAAATCTTCTAGTGCAGCCGGTGTTGAGGCCTCACCTCCGGTTATTACGGTTTTAAGGCAGTCAAAGGCCTGCCGCTCTAGCGAACGCTCAGAAGAACTATCGTCAGAAGAGCTACGGTCAGACGCAAGTGCGGATAAAATAGCAGGCGGTAAAAATGCGAGATCAATTTGTTCGCGTTGAATTAGTTGCCCTAACTCGGCTAGGTTTTTACGCTCAGATTCACAGGTCATATAGAGCGTTAAGCCACTAAACAAGCCTGAGAATAACTCCATAACGCTGGCATCAAATACGTAAGCTGAAAATAACAAAGCCCGCTGACACTGATTCAAGCCAAAACGTTCGATATGAGCCGAGGTATAGTGCGCAACATTTTGCTGGGTAATCATTACCCCTTTAGGTTTACCTGTCGTGCCTGAGGTATAAATTACGTAAGCTAAGCCTCTTGGGCGACTAGGGAATTCCAATAGTGTTTTGCCACTTAAATCGAGGCTATCTACGGCTACTATACTTGGACTTGAATTGTGCTTCGCTCGTCGGCTTGATGTTGATGTTGTAGGTGATCTCTCGTGCATACTTTTTTCTAAAAGATTAGACTCAAAAGAGCTGATCTCAAGGTCGCTAAAAAAAGTATCGAGGTGTGACTGGTATTTTTTCTGTGTTAACACCATTGGTGCTTGCGTATCTTCGATAATAAATTTTACACGCTCTTGTGGGTATTCCGGCGATATCGGTACATACGCTGCACCCGCTTTTAATATCGCTAAAATACTTATCACCATTTCTAAGCTACGGTCAAAATACAAGGCAATTAAAGTATCAGCAGGCATATCCTGTTGGCAACGCTGTGCGTAGGCTACACGAATTTTGCATGCTAACTGTGCGGCTTGATCATTCAGCTCGCGGTAACTTAAGGTATTTTGCTGAAAGACCAAGGCTTGTGCATTAGGGTTGCGCCGCACTTGCCTTTCAAATAACTGCGCTAATGTTGAAGTATCGGGATAGAAGCTAAAGGGGGCTTGCTGCAATAAGGCGCGGCGTTCACTTGCTGCTAGCAGCTGAATATCACCAATACGTTGATGTTTTCTTGGCGTCTGATCTTGAGTTTTAACTTGAGTTGGAGTGTTCTGATCAGCAAAGCTCTGTAATACTCGCTTATATAAACCAAGCATACGCAAAATACTCGACTCATTAAACAGACTCGTTGCAAAGTTCACGCTGCCAGCTATTCCGCCATTTATGCCGTCAGCAGCGTCGGACAAATACAGACTTAAATCAAACTTAGCAGGGCTATATAAATCATTGTCGCCAGCAAGTTCTTTGCGCTCAAAAGGCCAGGTATCAGATTTAAGTACCGCCTCACTGGCCATGCTAGGGCTATTAACACTGAACATAACTTGATAAAGCGGATGACGACTAGCGTCACGCTCAATATTAAGACGATCCACTAGCTTTTCAAAAGGCAAATCTTGATGAATTTTGGCTTGAGTCACAAGGCTATGTACTTGCTGTATCAAGTCATCAAGACTAAGATCAAGATCCACCTGTGCTCTAAGGGCGAGTGAATTCACGAAAAACCCAATAAGTGACTGGGTTTGCGCATGCTGGCGATTATCTGACGGCGTACCAACGACGATATCACTTTGCCCAGAGAGCTTCGCTAAAGTCAGATAAAAACCACTTAATAATACCGTATATAAAGTCGTCTGTTGATGCTTGGCCAAGGCACGCAGTTGATCGCTAAGTGCTGCGTCCAAATTAAATTTGCAGTTTTTACCCTGATAATCTAGCTGTGCTGGGCGGGGGTAATCTGTTGGTAGTCGTAAACTCTCGTAAGCGCTTAACTGCTCTTGCCAATATTGTAAAAGCTGCTCTAGATATGCCCCCTGAAGCGCCTCTCGCTGCCAAAGCGCATAATCACCATAGTTAATTTCAAGTTCAGGTAAGACAACAGCCTCACCTTGGCACAAGGCGGTATACGCCTGCCCAAACTCCTCAGTAAAGCAGCCGGTAGACCAGCCATCAAAGGCAATGTGATGCCATAAAATAAGTAGATACGAATCCTGCCCTAACTGGTAATGCTGCACACGTATACTAGGTTCACAGCTTAAATCAAATGGCCGATGTATATTAGCTTTCACCTCGGTGAGCAAGCCTTCGTTGTCTGGGATATTTTGGGTATTTAAGCTGATATCCTTAGCTAAAACATGCTGGTAAAATTCACCCTGATCATCCATTGGGTAGACCGTTTTTAATATCGGGTGACGATCTACAATAATTTTAATTGCACTCTCTAGTGCGGGTAAATTCACGCCCTCACGTAATTTCACAAAATAGGGAATATGATAAGCATCCGTACCTTGTTCAAAGCGTTCAATAAATATCAAACGCTCCTGCGCAAAAGATAAAGGGTAGCGCGCTAAAGAGTTAGCCGGAATTTTTTTCAGGACTTTATGATCTAAACTTTGCTCTTCTAGACACGCGCAAAGCCCTGC
>NVXL01000242.1 GCA_002746115.1 Alteromonadaceae bacterium | reverse complement strand
AGTTGAGAGGGTGAATAAAACCCCATCGGCTGGCTATTTAATAAAGCGCAATAAAAAGCCGCAGGGTGATGACACTTTAACCAAGAAGAAAAATAACACAATAAAGCAAAACTTGCCGAGTGAGACTCAGGGAAGCCGTAGCCGCCAAAGCCCTTAATTTGTTCAAATAAACGATAGGCAAAATCCTCATCGTAGCCTCTGTCACGCATACCTTCTTTAAACTTTTTCTCGAACTGTAATAAATTACTATTTTTACCTCAGCTAGTCATGGCTCTGCGTAGCTGATCCGCTTCTCCACCAGAAAAACCCGCCGCAACCATGGTTAAGCGAATGGCTTGTTCTTGGAATATCGGTATGCCTAAGGTGGAGGATAAGACGCCTTCAATGGCTTTGCTCGGATACTCTACGGGTTCTAGTTTATCTCGGCGACGTAAGTCGGGGTGTACCATATCGCCCTGAATCGGGCCTGGCCTTACGATGGCAATTTGAATGACCAAGTCGTAAAAGGTACGGGGTTTTAACCTTGGTAGCATCGACATTTGTGCGCGAGATTCAACCTGAAATACACCGAGGCTATCACCACGGCATAGCATTTCATAAGTGTCGGCGTCTTCTTTTGGGATATCGGCAATGGTACGCATGCTGGGGTCGTATTGATGCACGTAGTGCAGGCATTTTTTGAGTGCCGTGAGCATGCCTAGGGCGAGCACATCTACTTTGAGCAAGCCCATGGCTTCGAGGTCGTCTTTATCCCACTGAATTACAGTGCGATCTGCCATGGCGGCATTCTCGACGGGCACAAGGTCGCTGATTTTACCTTGGGTAATGACAAAGCCACCAACGTGTTGCGATAAGTGCCGGGGTAAGCCCAGAATTTGTTGCACTAAAGAGAAAAAATGTTGGATAAGCGTTTTGTCGAGCTGTAAGCCAATGCTTTCAATGCGTTTTAACAGATCTTTACTGCGGTCCCACCAAACCAGTGATTTTGTTAGCTGCTCGATAATATCCGGTGCAAGCCCTAGGGCCAGCGCTTTGCCGCACCGGTTTGTACTAGCTGCGTTAAATAAGCGGTTGGGTTGGTATCTTTAGGGACGAGCTCTTGCGGGTATTGATAGAGCAGCTCATCCATTGAGAAGTGGCATAGCTGGCTAATGACTTCGGTTTGGTGGAGCAATTCCTCTGGATATAAAGCTTTTAATTGCTCAGGCGATTTTAAATAAGCCTCGGCATTACTGTCGATTTTTTGGCCTAAATTCATGACCGTGGTGTTGTGATGAATGGCTGTGAGGGTATCATGCAGGGTTTTGTGTTGTTTATCGTGCATGGCAATGTGGTTGCATGCGACGAGAGGGATGGAATAAGGCTGTGCTAAGCCTTGCCAGCGGGCAAAGTTCTGTTGCTCATGGCCATGCCATTGGTGGTTAATGCCGACCCATAAACGTTGTTTAAAGGTTTGGTGAAGTTGTTTTGCAAAGGTTTTTGTAAAGGTACCTGAAAAGTCGTCTGTGAACGGTATGGATCGTGTATCTTCAGTAATATGATACTCACCAAACTGTACTAACCAAATAATTAGGCAATGTTTAAGTCGAAAACGTAAATCATCAAAGTGTGCCTGATATTCACCTTTTGGCGCACGCCGCCTAGCCAAAGTGATAAACCAAGACAGCTCGCTATAGGCTGTTTTATTGGGTGCCAGTACAATCAATAAAGCTCCGTTCGATAAACGAATTTGGCTACCGACGAGTAATTGTATACCTAAAGTTTTAGCACACATATGGGCTTTTACGATGCCTGCTAAAGAGCATTCGTCGGTAATGGCGATGGCTTGGTAATGTAACTCATAAGCTTGCGCAACCAGCTCTTCAGGGGAGGAGGCGCTTTTAAGAAACGAGTAATGACTCAAGCTGTGTAGTTGGGTGAATGTCATTTTTAGCGTCTAAGTATATTTTTTAAGTTTAAGCAAATACACCGTGTATAAACCATTCATTTTTATGTAGATCATTAAATACCCATAGGCGTACATTGTCATCTCTAATCGCTACAAAATAGTCGCGTGCGGTCGGTTTTTTCCACCATAAACCTTCGATGCGTTCAGGTCCCTGTAATAACTGTAATTGACCTTGCCAGTAAAGGTGGTTTTGGCGTGTACCGATACTTGTTGGGGTTTTAAATATCCATGTCGGTCGATTCCCTGTGGGGGATTTTTTGTGATTTTCTTTTGAGTGCTTAATACTTTTTTTCTCTTCAGGGGTCGAGTTTTCTTTGAACGATATTTCGGGAATATGTGAATCTTTTTCTACGAGTACGAACATGGCTTGGGCTCCTAAACGTGCGCGTATTTTTTCAACGCTCACGGCAAATACATGCTGGGTGGATTGTTGCTCATTAGGTGAGTCAGAAAATAATGTGCTGTTATGGTTTTCAACGGCGCTACGCTTGTGGCATTGAAGCTCTAAGCTGTCTATCTCAAAGGGGAGGGGCTGATTCTCTAATTTAATCAGACTTAATTCTAAGGCAAGGCGAATGTCGTGGTGGAGCCGTTCAAAGTTAACCTCAATCGTTATGCTCTTTTGGTAGATGTCATAAAAAACCCAGGTAATTTTCTGTGTTTGCTGTTGTTTCTCGCGCAGCTTGTCGGCAAGTTGCTGTAGTAAACGTTTAAAGTATTCATGAAGATGTTCGCTATTACTTACAGGGAGATCAAACTGAATGTTTTCAATAAACGCTTCTTCAGGTTGGTAGACTGGTGTTGGTGATGTAAATAGCGCTGTTTGCATACTCGAATTTTGCATCTGAGGGTTTTGTTGGTAAATATTTGGCATGTGGAAAATATCTAACATATCATCGATAACTTCATGACGAAAACGTTTGCGCATGCTGGCAACGGAATTCTTTTCAAGTTGTTTAGCAATGTTGCCAATATGCGTAAAGCCTCAAGTTGGTTTTGGTGTTGGTGTAAATAGTTAATGGGTAGCGCGTGAATGTTTTGGATGCTCTGTTGTATATCGAGCCGCTGTGTTTCAGGTAGCGCTTGGGTATTCTCGTGATAGCTCAACAGCCATGAGCCTGATGGGGTATGACTGAGGCCGTAGTGGAAGTGTATTTTATAGCTTTCCATGAGCGTTGCGATGTTTTGCAATAACGGTTTTAAACCTTTAAATAAGTGAATACAGCGCGATAGCTCCAGTTGTAAGCCGCAGGCTTGGATGTTGTCGGAGGTATTTACGCGGTGGGTATTAATGTAAGGCGTAAAACTGTAAAGCTCGTCCGATATTTTTTTTAGCGTTTTGGCCTCACGTTGTGGGCCACGCTCATAACTGTAGCATTCGCCATCTTTGTGTTTACTTTCATCGTAAATTAATTGTGCGGTATTTACCGGCATTCCGATGTGTACGCCAACGGCCTGTAGCGCCTGTGTTGCTGCACAAACGAGTTGTTTATCAATCACCATCACGGCTTGGTCAGACGAGGCATAAATGCCAAGGCATTCAAGTGCAAGTGCAGGTAAGCGTAGGGGTAACCATATTGCATGCACGTGTGCGTTGGTGGCCATCACAAGTGTTTAATTCCTTATGCTTGCTCGTGCGAGGGTTTGGCGTTTCTAGAGGCCTCAGATAGCATTAAATTGTGATGCGCGGGCAGCGCTTGCCATGCCTTGGGGAGTGCTAAGGTGACAGTGCGGGCTTGTAGTTGGCCTTTTTGTTTAAATATATTTAATTCAAGATTTTCGGTAGTGATATTCACCCGCAGGCGCAGATGGGCAGGGAAATTTTGTTGTTGGGAATGTAATGGCCTAAAGATGACGTGTATGCCGTTTTTAGCTGAGCTGGCTAACTGTAATTTACGTAATTCTGGGTAGCGCAGTTTAAAGCGGTCAAGCCAAGAAAAAACGGCAATAAATGCCGATGATTGACAAGTCTCAACAAAACTTGAGACAAGTTTGTTGGGAGTGATGACGAGTAAGCGGGTGCTGTCGATGCCTAATTGTTTTAACGCATTAATATAGGGTAGTGCTGGCGGACTAATTAATGCAATGTAAGCATCTTGGTGATGTTGCTGTAGTTGTTGTATCGCAGGGTGAAACAGTAACCACTCGCTGGCATGGAAATGTTGATAGATATCAATTAACCCGCCATTAGGCCTTAAACCTCGCCCTTGGAGGGCAAGGTTTAAGGCCTTGTAACCGCTGTCTACGCCGTCACGCTGTACAAAACGCTCTGAATGACCACGCCATATATCGTTACGACGTAGGAGCTGCTCTAAGTTGGGGGACTGGTGTAGGCTCATAACGTTTATATAGTGTGACTGTTTTAATATACAGTATAGTGGGTTTGTATACAGATGCAAGTGTTTGTTGCTGGGCTGAGGAGGGGTTTAGAGGCTAGCGTCCGAAGGTAAAGTGTATATGCATGAGGTGTGGATGGAATTGGGTCATTATGGAATGGCATGCCGAAAATATTAGTTGGAATGAGGATCGTAACCTGAACTTATAGCAAAAGGTGTGTGTGCCCTTTGCGATCGTATGTGATTAACGCAGCAGTTAAATATCACCTTTGGTAGCGCTAGTCGCACTTACGTGCTATGAGATTTTTTGGTTGGCGCCTAAATCATTATTTATCTAATCATGAGCGTTATCAGTCTGCTTTTCTCGTTAATATATGGTTCATATTGGCATGAACTTTATTTTAATATAAAATATTTTAATTGCGTTATTTTTAATCAAATATGTTATCCTCCACGCTTTCTTACCCCTTAACGTGTGAATTTCTGGTGCACAGAAGCTTGCCATAGTCGTTGACTGTTCACGTACTTTCGTTTCACAGAAAACCGAATGACACACCTGCAACGTGTTTGAAACTAAAAACACGAAGATACTCTCCTTGGCGTCGTGTATACCGTCGGCTCACCGAGTACCCCATATTAAGCAGCACTGTTGGCCTGAGCTATGAAGAGGCGCAGGTACAGGTTGTTAACCCCTCATCAATGCTTTAAATATACCCGTGGGCCACTATGAATACATTGTTAAATTCTGAGCTGAGCTATTTACCACAGGGCAACAGCGCGGATGCAAGAGTGCAGGCATTTAAACGCCACCCGTCTGAAGACCTGTATGTTATCGGCATTACTGGCACCAACGGAAAAACCACAGTAGCTCACCTGATTGGCAAAGTACTGGAGCGTAGCGGTTACAAGCCCTTTGTGCTGGGAACCTTAAACTCAGGCAATAAGGATCTATCGACTCCTGAGCCTGATGATATTGTAAGGTTTATGGCGGAGCACCTAGAAAACGGCGGCACACATTTTATCATGGAGGTTACATCCGAAGGGATTGATCAATGCCGAATAGCCGCAGTTGATTTTAATGTGAAATTACTCACCAATATTACACCTGACCACCTTGATTACCATAAAACGTTTGATAATTATAAGCAGGTGAAATTAGGTTTTATGGCCGAGGGTGGCGCTCACAAAGTTTACCCAGATGAATTTAAGCAGGCGGACATCAGCTTCCCCTGTAAATTACTGGGCGCGTTTAATCATCTTAATATTCAGGCTGCCGCCAGTGTGCTGCGTTATATGAGAATCCCTGAGAGGCGTATTCGAGCAGCTCTTTCCTCCTGTACAGGTCCAAAAGGGCGCCTTGAGCAAGTCGAGCAAGGGCAAGAGTTTATCGTGTTGATTGATTATGCGCACACTTCAGATGCTCTGAAAAATGTATTGGGCACCTTAAAAGATCTCGCCTCAAGCCGAGGAGGGCGCCTTTTGGTTCTGTTTGGTTGCGGCGGTAATCGAGATAGCATAAAACGCCCGAGAATGGGAAAAATTGCCAGTGAAATCGCCGATTTTGTGGTTATTACCGATGATAACCCGCGCAACGAAGACGGTCGCAAAATCATGGCTGAAATAGAGCTTGGCATTGTGCCTAGCTTCAATAACTACAGCTTAATACAAGACCGAAGTAGCGCTATAAAGTATATTATAAATCAAGCACATGCTCACGACGTTGTGATTCTGGCCGGCAAAGGCCATGAAACTTACCAAGTGCAGCAGTCGGGAACGATTCATTTTGATGACCGAGAAGAAGCTGTTAGTGCCCTTAAAAATTGTTTGACACATGAAGAGAGGCTTGGTCTGATAAGCTGTTGAGGAGGGGTAATAAGCTAGTGGAACTTAATTGTGGAGAAAAAACTTGTTCAGATTGGGGAGGCTATCAAGCTTGCGGTGGTTTTTGCTGAACTCAAAACCGGTGTAATCACTATGATACGTCTTTTCTTCCTCTGGTGGACTGTAGCGAACGTATTATGAACCTTAGACGTGAAACATTCGGACTTATTTTGATGGCACTTATTGCCGCCATCACGCTTATTGTTGTAGTCGGTTTGGATCGAATTCCGCAAAACCCGGAGTATCATGATTTTTCTGATTCCATTGGGTATTTTTGGCTTCCGAATGCGCTTAATGTATTATCAAATATTCCGTTTGTCGTCGTTGGTACTTATGGTCTGGTGTGGCTGTTTCAGAATCGGGCGAACTCGTTAAGCATTGTCAAATCCAATGAGATTGCGTATTGGATTTTCTTTGGCGGCACGACCCTTGTAGGGCTTGGTTCTGGTTATTACCACATTGCGCCAAATAACGAGACTTTGGTGTGGGATCGGCTCCCAATGACCGTCGCTTTTATGGCTTTTTATGCCATTATTCTGTGTGAATTTGTCTCTGAAAAATGGTTTCGTTTAGTCGTCTTTCCCTTACTGTTCTTTGGTGTGTTGTCTGTGTTTTACTGGTGGATTTCCGAGTCGCAAGGCGTGGGGGATTTGAGGTATTATGCGGTCGTGCAGTTTTTCCCTATGCTCACAATACCTATAATTTTGTTGTTTTTTAAGCCTAAATTTACTTTAGTCTCCGGGTATTGGGTTTTATTGGCGTCGTATATGTTGGCTAAGCTGTTAGAGCACTTTGATAGCCAGTTTCATGAATTATTTGGTATTGTGAGTGGGCATAGTATTAAGCACGTATTACCTGCCGTGGGTATTTTGTATCTTTTGCATATCTACAAAACAAGGAAGCTTGTGACGCTACGCCCAGACCATGTCAATTAAGCTGCCTTGATGTTCATTGCGGCTTGAATCCCTGTAAGAGGGAATATTTGCCCGCCTCCAGCCCAGCTGCCTTCGTCAATTTCATAAAGCATTGTCCAGTGATTAAGTCTGTCCTCAAAGATGCCCGCAATGTCGTCCACAATTTCTCCTATTTCTTGAACTAAGGATTCTCTGCTGGCGGCCGTCAGTGCGCCATGCGGTGTCGTTACTGCAATACGCAGTGGCGGTTCTTGCAGGTTTTTACCGCCAATATAAATCGAGGATTTAGGTTTTTCGTCGTAATAGGCACATACTAATGTTTGGTCGTTCTAAGTGTTACTATGCGTTCCATTCAAATTTTTGAAAGGGTGCATCTACGAGCGTATCCGCTTGGTGATTGGTGTAATTACTGATAACTTTTTGGGATATTCCTAAAATGATTTCAAGTATATGGCGACGCTCATAACCTGCGGCAAAAAAGTCTGCCAGTTCTTGTTCTCGTAATTGACCTCGGTTGCGCACTAGCGATAGCGTCGTAAGGTGTAATACTTGGAGTTTTCGGTTTGGAAGCTCTGTGCGATCACGTAATGCATTAATAAGCACAGGGTCGACTTTCATGCTGTGGGCAATTGCCGTATGCGCCGGGACGCAGTAATGACATTCGTGCTCAACGTTGATGGTTTGCCAAACTACGGTTATCTCCTCTGCGTCAAAGCTCGTTTTCTGAAACAAGGTGTGTAAGGTTTGATAAGCCTCTAGAACCGCTGGCGACTCTGCAAGCACAGCATGTAGGTTTGGGATCATGCCAAAACTTTTGACGGATTTTTCTAGTAATGGCTGGCTATCTGCGGGTGCGTTTTGCTGATTGTATAATTCAAATGTCATGATGATTTCTCCGGGGTTTAGTTTTACTTGTTGAGTTACTGGGTTCCTGTCTTGAACATGGGCTCATAATAGGCTGTGCTCAGGGGTTGATAAATAGTTAATAAAGCACTTATGATGTGCATATATGCACAGGGTAGTTTTTTGGTGTCTCCCCTAAATACGAGTAAAGATATGAACTGGGATGATCTGCGGTTTTTTCTGGCACTGTCACGTGAGGGCACTCTCAGTGGCGCGGGCAAGGCCTTAGCGGTAAAACATACGACGGTCGCACGACGGATTAGCGCGCTAGAGGAGAAGTTAGGGAGTCGTTTGTTTGATCGCCTGCCGAGCGGTTATGCGATGACTCAGGTGGCTGAGAACCTTTACCCTCATGCATTATCCATGGAGGAGTTGGTGCAGGCGGCGGACCGAGAAGTTTTTGGTATGGATACGCAGCTTAAAGGAACCTTAAAGCTTACAGCCTCTTACGATGTATTTACGCGTTTAATTACCCCTAAGCTCAGTCAATTTACGGATCAGTATCCGGGCATTGATATTGAGTTATTATCTTCTGCAACACTTGCTGACCTTGCCGGTCGGCAAGCGGATATTGCCTTGCGCTTAACGCCCAAGCCGCCTGAGTACCTTGTTGGGCGGGAGGTTTTGCCCTTACGTCATGGTGTTTACGCGAGTAGTAAATACTTACAAACGAAACGTGTTACTGAAAAGTTGATTCTCTGGAGGGCTGAGCGTGAGATGCCTGAATGGGTAAGTGATCATTTCTCTGGCGCAAGGGTGGTGGCTAGAACCACTGAAATTATGACGATGGTGGATGCTGTAAAAAATCATATGGGGCTGGCTAGAATGCCTTGTTACGTCGCGGATGCTGAGTCAAGTTTGCGTCGTATTGATGTGGCGTTAGCACCTTCAGGTTGGGGGGTATGGGTATTGAGCCATGTGGATTTGAGGTCTACGGCTAGAGTAAGGGTATGTCGTGATTTTTTAATTGATATTATTCGCCAGCAGAGAGTATTGATAGAGGGCTTGGAATCTAATTATTATTAATTTAAAATGCAGGCGCCCATTACTAGGCGCGCTTCAATAGGCGATGGTCTCTAAAACTGTGTATTTAAAATTCATATTTTACGCTTAGAGAAATACGGTTCTTCAGTTTCTCTGGAGCTTTTAACACTACCCCAGAAGGAGCCGTCAACTAACCCTCTATCAGCTATATAATAAATGCCATTATGGCCACATATGTTCAAAAATGGAGCTTTGATTCAGGCTGGGCCATTGAGGTCGACAATAGTTAAGTGTTTAAGCCATTGCCTTACCTTCACCGGATGCCGTTGAGCCAGCATAGGTGTTGGTTTCAAGGATTTTTAATGGCTTGTAGCCAGGCAGTTATATGACTGTAAATCATCCATGATCACGGGACTAACGGCACCAAACGCATCACTGTTTGCTCATCACTAACGTCATAAGCCACTAAGTCGGATAGGGTGCTATAGCGGCCCATTTTTGCTTTATCCGTTAACCATATCAGCCAGTCTCCTTTTCCGTTGTTGTTTAAATCTAAGCGGGCAACGATGCGTAGTTCGTAAAGCCAATCGTTATTGTCACTTATGGCGGCGTATTGCTCTGTGGTTACATCCACTCCCTGTATTGTGGCCAGTGTGTATTACAGGTCGTCGACGCGACGGTAAAATGAGGATCGGAACGAGCGTAGGTCTACTTTGGTGGCGAGTTGCTTGCCTCCATCGAATACGGTGTTTTTTCTTGTGCTTGTGTTATTTGTTGGTGTTGCGTGTTTAATTGCATTTAAGGTGTCGCAAATAAGATATTCCTGCGCGACAAGAAAGTTTACACCGGTCTCCACGATATTCGATTTCTTTCGTGCTGAGAAATAATCTGTGCAATTACTCGCGTGGCTTTTGTTGTTAAAGGTAAGGCTTGGGCGGGTCTTATCTATTTCGCTGGCGTAGTTGGTGTAGGCGGATTTAAGCGGTGCGAAGGTGATGTTTGGAACGTAGTCCGAATCTGTGCTTGCACAAGCTGTGAGTGAAAACGAGAGCAGTAAAGCAAGGTGTTTACTGTTCATTTGGCTATTTTATCCAGACCTCAGTATATTTGCGCTGACCAAGGTCAAATCCTGCTGCCGGTAGGTACCCTTGTGTTTTGCTTCCGCCCTCGAGGTCGCTGAGGAATTTATAATCAATTTTGTCTGGCATTCTGTTGGATCCTTATATTTACGGTGGGTGACTTGTCGGGATTTTACTCTGTTAAGGAATGTGATTTTGTGATCGGATAAACAATTTCAGGTGCAGTTCGTGATTAAAGATTTTGTTTCTGCGCAGCCTCAGATAGCCTTTAACCTAAACAATATGCTCCTCTATCCAATCCCCAATATTCCGCTGTTCAGCATCAAAGGCTACGCCTAGCAGTATTATCTGTTTGTCTGCACCAAGATACTTCTGTGCATAGCCTTTATCTTTAATCTGCTGTAAAGCCTGCTCTTTTGTGCCGTTGAGTTTAAATTCAAGTATAAATATGCTGTCTTTAGTTTGAATGACACAGTCAATACGGCCTACATTGGTTGTTACTTCAACCTCGATGTTAATACCTAATAGTTTAAATATGGCAAAGAATATTGACTGGTAATACTTCTCTTGTTTGATGCTGATATCGTAAGGAATGCTGGCAAAGAATATTTTTAATATTGTAAATGCCGTATTAATATCACGCTCTCTAAAGGCTACGCCCAAATCTTCAATATGTACGGGGGCAATGCCATCATCTATGTGTGCATAGTTTTCTACAATCACATTGTAAAAGGCGTCATGCACTTCTTTGTTTGGGAAGTCTAGCTGGTAGAGTGAGTCTGTCCAAGATTTAATGGTCAAATAACCTGTTTGCACGAGTAGGGCTTGAATGCTGGTTTTTTCTGGCTCGCTGGCTTTTAGTCCCATTTTACTTAATCGTAAGTTATCTAACTGGTTAATGGCATAATCTTTCGCCTTGATGCGCTCGATTAAAAATGTAGGGGTGGCCGTCTCGAACCAATAGTTGTCAAAGTTTTGTTTTAATAATAATGACAAAATGGAGAAAGGGTTGTACACACTCTCATTGCTTTCGGCGAATCGGTAGCCGTTATACCATTGTTCTATCTTTTTGTAGGTGCTCTTTTTGTTGGTGTCAGTGTCTGTGCCTGGTTGTTGGTAAGCTAGTTGCTGGCAAAGTGCATCGATAGCACCGTCGAAATAATGGACTAATTCGTCTTTGGTGTAGCCGCAGATGGTGGCGTAAGCTCTGTCCATGCTAATGTCATTTAGGTTGTTCATGCCTGAGAATACACTGACTTTGGCAAATTTTGAGACGCCGGTGATAAACACAAAGCGCAAATAATCATCAAGGGATTTGATCGATGCGTAAAATACATTCATGGCGATTTTTACATCTGCCAGCTCGGGTGTTTCTAGGGTGTTTAAAATAGGCTTATCGTATTCATCGACGAGCAACACAACATTCTCGCCCTGTTTTCGCTTGAGTGCTTTGACGAGCTCGACCAACTTAAAATCGTAGCGTTGGTGGTTAAGGCTGATGCCGTATTCGGCGGCGGTGTCGTCAAGGGTTTTGTTGATGTAAGCCCTCAGGTCGTCGGCGTTACGAATCTCGCTTTGGGCAAATTCGAATTTGATGATGGGGTGATGGGTGAAGGGGAAGTCGCCTTTGGCGATATCGAGACCGTCG
>NVXL01000241.1 GCA_002746115.1 Alteromonadaceae bacterium | reverse complement strand
ACAAATTAATTTTTATTTTTTTGATGTTTTTATTACGCCGCGCTCGTGACACCGCCAATTACGATACCCCAGATTTAAACGTAAAAACACTTAACTTTCTGCCGGTAATGACAATTTAGTCACCCGCCAATTATCCTCAGTAGTGGTTGCCGCTGCAAACCACAGCTTACCCTCTACCGTCCCTTTTACCTTAACTTGCGCAACATCTTTGCAACGACCCGGCACGATGTATTTCATCGTGCGTAAAAACTTACCCGCGCCACTTTTAGCTTGAGTAAACACAGCGGCATGCTTGGCTTGAATCTCAATATGCGCCACGTGTTGATCACAACTGAGTAAAAACACGCTAACATCTTTGTGTGTCGCGAGCAGAACAGAGTCAGCGTTGCCCTTACTCGCAATCAAACAAGTAAGACCCAGCACCGCTGTGGCGATGCCTTTATATATCGGTTTAAGCTCAGTTTTCAGCATCAGCCACTACACCAAATTCCAAGAACCGTCGCCTTGCAAACACATTTCAACCGTGTCTGTCTCGACTTCACCATCGTCATAGGTGATTTCATGTTTAACCACTTTACAGGTGAGGACAGTTTCAGTGTCGACTAAGGCGAAGTTAGCGTTGTCACTATCGAACGAATCAGAAGAATTTGGCTCTCCCAGAGGCTCAACCAAACTTGCATAGACAAATCCTGAGCCTGCACCATTTTTCTCGATCATCAGCCAATTAGGGGAATCAATTACGCGACCAATCACACCAAACTTCTCACCAGGATAAAGCGCCGGTGGTGCTTTTCGGTAATCCGTACCAGGCCCTGTACGAATGTTGACGGTTTTACTAGTGGTATACGCTTGGTCGATAAGCTCAAGCGCTGGGACTTGCTCGACTTTGTCTTTATAAATGGGGATCTGAGCCGTTTCAGTCGTTTTGCTCTCTTCAACCACCGAGACCACGCCCGAGGTGCCGCTTTCTTCGTTCTCCCATGATGAACTCGCGCCGTTTTTTTGCGCTAACAATACATCTTGGGTAGCTTTAGCATGTCGCGCGCGATCCTTTTCATCTAAATGCTTACCGATTTGAGCGCCGATATAGCCACCAACGACCAATCCTGCAACGGTACATAGGTCTTGACTGTCACTATCGTCGCATAGCACATTGCCTAAGCCCGCACCGACAATGGCGCCAACACCCGCACCAATATTTTGTTTGATATTGGCAGTATTACAGCTCAAAAGAACAAGCGATAACGATGAACATATAAATAGTTTTTTATAAGACACAGGCCTTTCCATAATAGATACTCTGTAACACACATGTGATTGTTCAGGTTTAAGCGCTAAACGGGTGTTGCACTAGAGGTGCAATCTATAATAATCTCATTCCGTTTGCTACAACCAATGCCGAATTCGGGGAAAATGTTAATTGAATACTGAAGAAAAAACCGTGATCAGTAACGGCTTTGTCGAAGAGCCGATCATTGCACTCACCTCCGGCACTGAGCTAGAAGAATTTACCATCAAAGAAAAAATAGGCCAAGGCGGTTTTGGCCTTGTCTATCTCGCCTATGACAAGCACTTTGATGTTAACAGAGTGATTAAAGAATACTTCCCTACACAGCTCGCCTATCGCGATTCAACACTAACGATCAAACCCATCGCTGAGGCCAATGAAGAGGG
This sequence comes from Alteromonadaceae bacterium, assembly GCA_002746115.1. Classification (GTDB taxonomy): domain Bacteria; phylum Pseudomonadota; class Gammaproteobacteria; order Pseudomonadales; family Cellvibrionaceae. The sequence continues at coordinate 10,070 of NVXL01000241.1, read as the reverse complement.
CGACATCTTCCGTATGGGCTTGGATCGCGTGATTCAAGAGGCGCGGGTATTAGCAAAGTTTGAGCACCCCAATATCGTCAAAGTACACCGCTATTTTGAGAAAAATGGCACCGCGTATATCGTTATGCAATACGTTAAAGGCGGTAGCTTTAAGGACTTAATCAATAAGCATGGCTCACTAAGCGAGGCGGAGATTAAACCTATCTTAGACACCTTGTTGTCTGGTTTATCAATGGTGCACGCTTCAGATATTCTTCACCGAGATATCAAACCCGACAACATTATCCTGAATGAACAAACGGGCCAACCGGTACTGATCGATTTTGGCGCAGCGCGCGAAAACATCAGCGACCGAGCGACTGCCGCGACGGGTTATTTTTCCGCAGGCTATACGCCAGTGGAACAGATCTCGACTACGGCAAAGCTCGGTCCTTGGACCGATATTTACGCGCTTTCTGCCACGCTTTACCACGCCATCGTCGGCAGAAAACCGTCAGCTTGTACCGAAAGATTAGGCGATGACCCATTGATACCGGCAGCAGTTGCAGCAAAAGGTAAAGCCTCTGAGTCGTTTTTACAGGCGATTGATTGGGGGCTCTCACTAACGGCTGAAAGCCGCCCTCAAACTGTCGAGCAATGGAAAGCTGCATTTGATAGCGATGATGCTACACGGGTAATACCACGCAATCGCAAGCCAAGTACTGGCTCATCGATTAATTCGGAAACGCATTCTCAAACACACAATAAAACCAACTCAAGACCTACATCAGTCGAGGTAAACACCGCCACGCAAGCCGAGCCTAAACGCAAAACAGGAGCAATGTTGTTTGGTGGCCTTGCCGCAGTTTTAGTTATCGGCGTCGCACTGGGGCTTTATATTTATATTGGTTCGACCTCGCAGGGCTCTACATCGAAGAGGACTGCGCCTCAGCTGTCAGAATCACTGTCAGGGTCAAAAATCTCTGAGCCCCAAGCGACAGCGGCGCCGTCATCGCCAGTAAGTGAACAAGTCAAAGATGAAGTGATAGCACAAGTACCACAGACAGCTGAACCACAAAAACAAGAAGCCCAGCCAGAGGCTGCGATTAATCTAAAAGAAGAACAGGACTTTCGTAAGGCGCAATACATCGATACCTTAGAAGCCTATCAGATTTTTCTACAGCTCCACCCTCAAGGGCGCCATCAAAAAAGCGCTGAGGCGAAGATCGGTGGTGGTGTATAATAGTACAAGTTAACGTTTATTATTTTTGATGTTTTTTATTACATAGCTTATTATGACGCCCTAGTGGCATCATTGGACGCCAGCCTCGCAAAAGCGCAAGCACCAATTTATTTCGCAAGCATCAAGCTTGTATATCTCTCAGACCAATAGCGAGTAGGTCAATTTTAAGGAGACGATATGCAAATCAATAAAACACCCTCGGCCTTACTTGCTGATAAAAGTGAATCGATTAAAGCTTTATTAAGAGAAGCGAAAAAGCTTCATAAAGCGTCTAAGTCCGAGTCACTCTCGAAAGCATTACCTGTTCTACGCAGGCTAATTTCAAGTAAGGCACTCACTAATATTTCTCTGCTCGAATTGCGTAAAAACCAAAATATAGTACAGCGGAAACATATTCTGCTTATGCTGGCATTGGAATCTGGGCATAAGAGTTGGGCTGAGTACCGGCAAGAAAGTGAACGCTTACCGACCAAAAGTAACGAGCATTATACCCTTACGCTTCGTGACGCGGGCTACCCCAACCTTTGGTTTTCTTCATTTGAAGAGGCTAAACATTATACCGCATCTCATGGTGGTCACCCGATACTGGTTGGGGAGCAAGCGGTGGTAGTCGCAAAAGCTTAGCATTAAGGACATTGTTGAAAAAGCAATGACTGAAGCCACTCAGGCGGTGTCAAAAACCTTAGCCCCCATCGAAGCAGTTGCCCGCTTCGATGGGGGCATCTATAATGAAAAGCGACGTAAGTACATAGACATATAGAGCACTAGAACCGAAATAATTCAACTGTATTAGCCCCTTGTCGCGAGAGCGATTATTCCAGCAGAAAGTATTCAAACACCCCAACATCAACTCCGACATTGAGCTTCAGTTCAAATTTTGAGCATGCACTCAAGATTAATTAGCAATATGCTTTTACCAAATCCCGGGAAAAACATATAAAAACCCACCTCCTTTATAACGCCAATAATTATTGCTTGAGTATATGGCTCGCCTAAACTTATAACTTATAATCATAATTGGCTGGTTTATTTTCAAACACCCCAGATTTGCAATAAATTATTACTTAAACGTTAATTCCCAATCAAAACTCTCCCTTTCCGACATAAAAACCACACCTTAAGATGATTGCGGTATTTCACAACAGCCTTGAAATTAAGTTTAGGAATAAATACTATGGGGATGCTTTTTGCGTCAAGGTGATGCTTATCACGACATCGGATCGTCTTTGCTCCTAGTTTTTACTTGCTATGCCGCTGAGGTTTAAATGACACGATTACAACTATTGACTCGTTTAAGATCAACACTCTCAAACAAGTGTTTATCAAAAAAGGTTCATGCTGCGACACTTTCGTTACTAGGAACGCTCTTCGTGTCACCTCTTGCTAGCGCAGCCCTGGATTTCAGCTCCTTTTCGTGTACAGAAGGCGAGTTACTCAGCACCTTACCGAATAACAACAACCGCGTAATGGTTCAGCTATACCATAACGACTATCTGATCAGTCACGATCACGTCACCGGAGTGATGCGTAATTTTGACATGACTGACCCTCGCAACCCTGTGCAAGTCGGCGGAGATCAAAACCCCGGTAACGCAGGCCATCACCACTTTATGGGTGTTGGCGACATTATCGGCTTCAACTGGGCAGGGATGAATCAAACGCGATTAAGCGACGTGCCTAATTTTTCCGGCAATTCTATTGTTGATGGCACCAGCGAGGCTTTTATGGTCGGCGACGCCTCTGACGGCCACCACAGCGAAATTATTACCTTCTTTCCGATCGGCTTTGGCAGCGTCCCAAGCGCTTACACTTTCGATAACAAACCAGTATTGACCATTCATGATATGAGCCAGCCCGGCAACCCTGAGCTAGGCCGAATAAACGTCATCGATGACCTAGGCTTTCAAGGCCGAGTGAATATGCTCGGTAACCTGCTATTCGTTCGTGGGGATAACTTAACCGGCTATGGCGTCGGCGTTTACGATATTTCAGACCCTGCAAACCCCGTGCTGCTGGATAAAATTCGTGAGCGAAGCTACGCTTTTGGCGGGCAGTATGACCTAGGCCGTTCGTACGACACCATGCCGATGTTCAAACACTACATCGTCAATGCCATGAATGGTGATACTGGCTTCCAGCGTTCTGTCGATATTATCGACTACTCTGACCCAACTAACTTGGTTCACGTTTCAAGCGTAGATTACTCGGGACCAAGTATGCGTTACCCCAATTTCAAAGATGATCACATGTATGTGGGTGAAGCAAAAGTTGATATGAACACCTTCCAAGAAGTGGCAAATTTCCCCGATGCTTACGGCGAGTTTTTATTACCTATTGGCAATATTCTTGTTGGCTCGGGGCAGTATCGCACAGGAACATCTAAGGTATTTTGTAATGAAAGCCAACCTGACACACGCGCTCCAGAAATCGGCTGGACCTACCCTCGCCCTGACGCCACAGGCTTGCATGTAAAGTCACGCATAGGTGTATTGATTCATGAAACATTGGATATCAATACCATCAATGATACTAACTTTCAAATTCGCAAAAACGGTACGCCTATACCAGTCTGGGTAAGCTGGTGGAGCAACGGCACCGTTAACGTAACACCAAAATCTGATTTAGACCCGAACGCTACTTATGAATTCTACATGCCCGCAAATGGCGTCAAAGACGTGGCTGGCAATGGTCTTGCAAAAGTCCACAGCTTTAACTTCTCTACTGGTAGCAACCTCGGCGGCAGCAGCGCACCAACAATCGACAGCGTCGCTATCAGCGGTAGCGGCACGGCTCAAACGGGGCAAGCCGTAAGCCTTACGGTTAACGCATCTCACAGCGGCACGCAAAACCTAGAATATAACATTGACTGGGGGGACGGCACTTCTGTCGCTGCACAGAGCCAAACGACCTTCTCTCATACATACGCCCAAGCCGGAATATACTATATCAACATTGAAGTTACGGTCGGCGATACTCAAGACACGTCGGTAATTCAAATTGTTGTTGAGGAAACCGGCTTAAGTCAACATTTATCATCTTCTTCAATCGTTTACGACGAAGCGCGTAATCGCATCATAAATGTTAACTCAGACAACAACACCGTTACCGCCGTTGACGCAACAACTGGAACAAAACTATGGGAGAGAAATGTCGGTAATGACCCTCGTGGTGTTGCGGTCGCAAACGATGGCGAAACCTGGGTAACAAATTACGACGATGGAACCCTCAGTATTTTAGATAGTAATGGAAACCTTATTACAACCAGCACGCAATTGGGGCCTGGATCAAAGCCTTTTGCCGTTCTTATTTCTCCTGACCAACAGTTTGTTTACGTATCTACCGAAGCTAGCGGAAATATTCTGAAGTTTGACCGCGCAAGTAAGACAATAACTGGTGCACTCTACGTTGGACCTTCTGCTTACGCTATGGCGATGACGGCTGACGGAAACACCTTGTTAGTCACACGCTTTATCTCACCACAAAGCCAAGCTGAAGTTTACAAAGTTAACCTGCAAACCTTTACCAAGACCAGCACAATAACAATTGCCGCAGACACTACCACCTTAGATACCACCACTAGCTCTCGCGGTGTGATGAACTACTTAATGGATATTGTGATTGCTCCAGGAACTGACATCGCATGGATTGCAGGTAAGAAAGATAACGTGTTCCGTGGTTTGGTTTTAGACGGTAATTTTGGCGATTTTCAAAATACGGTTCGATCAATGATTGCCAAAATTGATATCTCTGATAATGCCGAATTAGCAAATTCACGTTTTGACATCGATAATGCAGAAATCGCAAGCGCACTCGCCTTTAGCGACGGTGGCGATATCCTTTATGTCGCCAATCTAGGTAACAACCGTATCTCGGCTTACAATGTGTCTAACATGCAAGGCCTTGATCAAATTGAAATGGGCTTAGCGCCGAAAGGCTTGGCTGTAACCGCTAGTGGCCACGTATTTACGCATAACTTCTTATCGCGCTCTGTCAGCCAACTGAATTTGTTTACTGGTTTTGGCGGTTCAATAGGGGCTTTCGAAGAATTAAAAGAAACCTCAACCGTTGCTAACGAACGACTCAGTAACCAAGTTTTCGAAGGAAAGAAAGTTTTCTACGATGCATCTGATACTCGCATGTCCTTCGATGGTTATATGTCCTGCGCATCGTGTCACTTTGACGGCGGCAGTGACCACAGGAACCGGGACTTTACCGACCGCGGTGAAGGTATTCGAAACACCACTAGCTTACGAGGGCGAGCAGGCACGGGGCACGGCCGTGTGCACTGGTCAGCCAACTTCGATGAAATACAGGATTTCGAGCACGATATGCGTAACGCCATGCTGGGGACGGGCTTTATGAGCGACGCCGATTTCAATGCAACTAACGAAACCTTAGGTGCAAAGAAAGCCGGTAAATCGTCAAAGCTTGATGCACTTTCGGCTTATGTTTCGTCGCTGAATACATTCGCTCACAGTCCGAACCGAGAAGATAGCGGTAGTTTAAAAGGCGGTGCTTGGAATGGTAAATCCATATTTGAACAAAAAGGCTGTAACACATGTCATGGTGGCCAGCACTTTACAGACAGCCCTCAAGGGCTGCGCCACGATGTCGGCACCATCACTTATAACTCTGGCATGCGCAAAGGCGGTGTACTCAATGGTATCGACACACCAACTTTACGCGGTATTTGGGATACGGCACCCTACCTTCACGATGGCTCAGCGGCTAACTTGCAAGAAGTACTCGCCAATGAAAAACATTTAAATGCAGGAACAAACAACCATAGTGGTTTATTAAGCGATACGGATCGTGACGATTTAATTGCGTACCTCAAACAAATCGACAAAAATGAAAGCTCAGCCCAAGCTATTTCAATCCCAGTTAATCTCATTTCTGTTAACGACGGAGCGTCTATAAATAATGGCGAAATCCCCCTAAACATTAATACATCACTACAGGGGATCTCTGAAATCCAATATGTGGTCAACGACGTGGTTGTAGACACGAAGACAAATGTACCCTACGCCTCCAGCTATACGCCTACAGAAGTCGGCCTGCACCGCATTTACGCCAAAGCGGTTTATAACTCTGGCCGAGTAGCTACTTTGTCCCCTGAATTAACAGTGAATGTGACTTTTGTTAACACGGGCGGCAGCTCATCCAGTTCTAGCAGCTCATCTAGTTCTAGCAGCTCATCAAGCTCCAGTGGCGGTACGCCCTCTCAATGTGGTGCAGAACATCCTAGCTTGATTAATCTCTCGAAGTACCAAGCTCAAGACGTTGTGGTTGGTGACTGTATTGCCTACAACATCGTAAGCGGCAGCTTACAAATAGGTAACTGGCAGGAAATGAGCTTTACTTATGACATCATTGGTTCGATCAGTGGTATTACCCACAGCGGGTCGGGTTGGATAACCTCCTCAATTGGTGTTGGCATCAAGTATGTCGAGATCAAGTCCGTTGATCGTGGGACGGTAACCATGCAAATTGCAAGCTGGTAAGTCTCGGTATTTATCAAGATAGCTGACCCTGCAAATTAAAACTCGTCCCTTGGAAACCAAACTAAGAGTGTGCTTTGCAGGGGAGTTTATAAATTTTTTACGGCACCTACGGGACGTAGGCGGTGTTTGTCAAGATAGGTGCCTGCCTCTTTATTGTTAATAATCGTGCAACTTTCAAATTTTCTGGTTTCATCCCCCCCCAACCAAAGAAGCTACATCTGCTGTGTTAATCGGTGGCATGATTATCACGTTATTCAAATTTCAAATTAATAATAGAATAACCATGCTGGCACGTCAATTTCACATTTAACGAGGGTGCCGCTGACCTTTCGTTTAGAATACCTGAGAGTGGTGACAATGAGATCGGTTCGCTCTCAAAATCGGTGAACCAATTTTTAAACAAAACTGCTGCCATCAAAACGCATTAATGGCGCTTCGTGTTGACGGTCTAAATCGAGGTCTTTTTTAAGGGATTTTTGTGCTTTAACTCGATCAACAATGGTTTGTTCGTGGCTATTGCGATTATTTTTATATTTAAAGTAATCATAAAGGCGCTATTGTATGGAGGTGAAATCACTATTGGCCAGGTCGTTTTCCATATCACCTTCTACAGAGTAACTCTCAGTTGACCCGAGAGGGATTTCGGCGTTGTAACCCACAACAATACTCGTGGCATCCGAGCGAGCAAGCATACCCAGCAACCCGGTATTATCTAGATCGCCACCGTCGGCAAAGCCTATTTGTTGATTCTCTGATTTATCAGAGCCGACAGGCCAGTAATTGTACTGTGGCACTAGCGAGGCGAGATCTTCTAATATCGCGCTTTCAGCCCCGCCAATACCGCCACTCTTTTGCCCCTCACTGGAACTGGCTGAAGAGCTCCCAGCAACAAAGGCCGCTGCTGCACTTGCCATTTTTTTACCTATCAGTTCGGCAAAAAAAGCTGACGAACAAGCGACGAGATCAACCAAGGAATACCGACGTTCAATATCAGCGACAACATCATCGCCACTTTGCGGAGGTTGTTTCGATCACCCAACTTAGGATGGTCAATGCCTTTTTGTTGATCGATAATGATTAATGCGCGCATTACCAAAAGTTCCCTTAAGCCTCTTCTGACGGGCATAGCCATGCCATGCCTTCTCTGTTTGAATACACGACGACCAGTTTACCCTTTACTAAAGCATCTTTTACCGTTGGGTAGTAGGTTTGAGTCGGATCTTCGACTTGGTTCAAACCGTGCTCTTGGGTTATGTACTGATTAATTAAACCGTTGAGGGCTTCTGGCGAGAGTGTTTCGTAAGGTATGATCATGTTTTAACAGGGTACCTGTGTAAATTCACATATTATACGCTGAATATTGTAGGCGTCTAGGATACTTACTATCCTGAGTGTGAATATTAAAATATTTACAATTAGCTAACACGTTAACAAGAGCCATCAACAAGTTTAAATTTCAATACCCCGAATCCCCGACCAGCGATCAAGTAGGCGTGTTTATCCAGAGGTCTTCTGGTTATAGACGACAAGTAATCACTGGCAATAGACAAGCTTCACACCCATTTTCTCAAGAAGGTCACATTGCAAAACCAAGCTGCCGCTGCTACGTTTAATCGCATAGGTAAAGTTAACTAATTCGGGTAAAGGCACCCGTATTTAACGTCCGACCCATTCGAGGAATGTTACAGATGACAGATGTTAATACCACAACCAATACCGACGGCCCACAATCTTCCGCAAGTGCCGATAGCAACAGCGCCAGTGCCAGCTACGACAATACGGTAGGTGCAGGCGTAGAAGTTTCCACCGGAAATGAAAATACCGGCGCCAGCGCTGGAGCCAGTATTGAGAGCGGCCAGCAAGCCAGCGCAAGTGGCGGAGTTGATGGTAATAACGTGGCAGCCGACGTCAGTGCTTCTGATATGACAACAGCAGAAATAGACGCTGAAGGCCATGCGCAAACCGATACCCCCGTTGGCGATGTTGGCGCAAGTGGAGAAGCCTCCGCTTACGCGCAATCTGGCGTGAGCGCAGATGCTTCCGCTCAAGCGGGTGATGAAGGGGTTGCGGCTTCCGGCGATGCTTTTGCCGGGAATGCCGTCGGAGTAGATGCGGAGGCCACAGCAGAAGCCGGTGGTGTTTCTACCACGGCAGGCGCTGGGGTTTCCGCCGGAGAACAAGTAGGCGTTGGCGGTGGTGGAGAGGCTACCTATGAGGATGGCGAAGCTACAGTTGGCGTTTCAGGTGATGTCGCCGCCGGGCTAGGTGTTGATGCTGATGTCTCGGTAACGGTCGATACAGGTGGCGTTGTCGATAGTGCAGAAACCACTGCCGACACTGCCGAGCAAACCGCTAACGACGCACAAAATGTTGCCGATAGCGCCGCGAATGAAAGTGCGAATGCTGTTGATAGCGGCGCCAAAAGTGTTAGCAAAGGCACTAAAAGCGCGACAAAATCGGTTAGCAAAGCATTTTCTGATATGCGTTTAAAAGAAAACATTATACCTATGGGTCAAGTTGCAGGCTTGAATGTTTATCGCTATAACTACCTAAACGACACGGAAATACACACTGGCGTTATGGCGCAGGAGTTACTCGGCACCGAATACGCCAACGCGGTGGATATTCACGCCTCCGGTTACTATCAAGTCGATTACAGCAAGCTTCCCAATTTAAATGTACATTAAAACACTCACCAAGCTGGAGTATGTTGTTGGGCATTTACCCGAGGTGAATACCCAAGAACTCAAAGCGATGGTGATGAAAAACTTTAACGAAGAGCGCTATATGGATGCCGATCCAAAAGGCATCCGCAGGGAAGATATTCGTATTAATTTCACGCCTGAGGTACAAAATCTGGCAAAACTACTGTGTGGGGTATGGAAAAAATCCTTCGATGAAGAAATAGAACTTTGCTGGCAGGAACAAAAAAACTTTGACCCCAATACCGCTTATTGGTCCGTGGTGCATGGTAAGGGCGAAAGCACTAATTTACATGACCACGCCAGCAGCGATAATTATGAAGGCGGCGCCAAAGTTAGCGCGGTATTTTACGTAAGTGTTCCACCGGAATCAGGGGATTTGGTTTTTCAGTATCATAAAAACCCTTACATAGTAGAGAGCGAAACCGTAGCCGCAGAGCTTGGTAAGTTTGCAATGTTTGATAGCTGTTTACCGCACTATGTAACACGTAATAACTCGGAGGAGTATCGCATTGTGATTAGTATGAACTTTCGGTATTGTTGAGAATGTTAACAAGGTACCCGTTCCATTCTAATAATTTCAATTTAAGGAGCTTTTAGTGTTGCTGGCAGAGAAAGCTGAAGCGCTTAATATGCTCAGTT
>NVXL01000240.1 GCA_002746115.1 Alteromonadaceae bacterium | reverse complement strand
TGCTGATAATCCAGCAACAGCTGAACACGGTAAGCATCATCCTGCGGCTGACTTAAATAGTGATAAACAAAACCCTGCTGCAAACTGTTGGCGGGGTAAAGGGCTTCAATCGCATTACCATTGTGATAACGCCCTTGCAACTGGCGTAAATGATCAAGACGCAAACCCTTGACGGCATAATCACTAGGGGTTTTAACATGCCCTTGTTCGGCTTGTAATTTCCCTTGCAGCGTTACAGCTTGCAATGCGGTTTCAAAGGCATTGGTAAATTTTTGGGCGGCGTCTTTTAACAAGCGAGAAATAATGTCAAATTGCAGCACGCCATTTTGCACCGCCCCGTTAATGTTAAGCCGTAGTGTATCGACATTACTCGAATCCAAGGCTTGGCCGCAGTCATCTGCGACTAACTGCCAATCGCTCAGGTGGCCTTGAGTCCCTTGATTGTCTAATTGCCCCAAATAGTTAAAACTGACGGCCGGTAACTCGCGTATCATTCCGCCGCTTTGCGCCAGAGCACCAAAACCGATGCCCTTATTGGGAATATTTCGCAGCATCTCTTTAGTGCGAATAATGGTTTCACCTACTTGCTCTTCTGCCGACAAGCGCACAGGATAAATCGTAGTAAACCAACCGACTGTTTGACTGGTATCAATGCTGTTGTCGATGGCTTCGCGGCCATGCCCTTCAAGGGTGATGTGGTTTACGGGACGCTCAAAGGTCTGCTGCAAGGCAATGGCTAAAGCGCTAAGTAATAAATCGTTAATTTCGGTGTGATAACCCTGATTGGATTGTCGCAGTAGTGTTTCGGTCAGCTCAGCCGATAAACTAAGGTGGTAGTGCTCTGATGCCTCAAGTTCTGGCAACGGAACTTGCAGCTCCAATACTTGCTGCCAATAAGCCGCTTCCTGCTGGTGGTTCTGGGCGTAATATTGTACTGCTGACACCCACTGGCGATAACTGCTGGTCTTATCTGTCAGTGCGCTCCCGGTCAGTAATTGCTGCATTTCTTCAGTAATAATACGCCCTGACACGGCATCAATTATCAAATGATGAAAAGCAAAGAACAAGCGTGCACTGCCGTCGGCAAAGCCTGTCAAATGCCCGGCCTGCCATAACGGTCCTTGGGTGTAATCAAAACCACTTTGCCATTGAGTTAATAACGCAGATAAGGCTTGGCCATCGGCCTTGTCGGAATTAAAAGTACTTACATCCTGTGATTTCAACGGCGCTAAGCATTGCTCTAATTGTTCATCGTAGCTCTGCTGCCATGCATTTTCTTTCTCGACAAAACGACAGCGCAACATATCATGCTGAGTACTCAAGACGCGCAGAGCCTGTTCGATCTCGGCGCTGCCAGTATCCCCAGGAATACGGATCATAAACGCCTGATTCCAGTGCTGGGGCTTAGCCAATGTTTTCTCAAAGAACCATTGCTGTATTGGTAACAGCGCAAATTCGCCACTCAAGGAACCCTGCTCAGCGACTATTTTATTGTTGGCCGCGTCGGCAGTATCGCTAAGAAAACGCGATAATTGCGCCACCGTCGGGGCATCAAAAATATCCCGGACTTGAAGCGTAAATCCAGCCTTACGTAAACGTGAGACCAATTGGATACTGACAATCGAGTCACCGCCAATACGGAAAAAGTTATCGTCAATACCCACCTGCGGCAGTCCTAATAACGCTTGCCAAATAGTACAGAGTTGCAGCTCCTGCGCATCCCGCGCTGCGCTATAGTTTTCACTGGTGACAAATTCAGGCTCCGGCAGAGCTCGGCGATCCAGCTTGCCGTTGATGCTCAGAGGCACAGCATCCAATTTAGTAAAAGTCACTGGCACCATGTAGTCCGGTAATTTACCCGACAGCTGGTGAATTAATTCATCGCGGTCTATTACCTTACTAGAAGCACTGACAATGTAAGCCGCCAGTGTTTTATTACCGCCGCGCTCATAATCGATCACCACGGCCTGTTTAACTTCAGGTAACGCCATTAAGGCATTTTCTATCTCGCCTAACTCAATACGATAACCGCGTATTTTCACCTGAAAATCATTACGCCCAAGATATTCCAATCCGATCGGCTCACCGCTCGCATCCACTAGCCAGCGCACTAAGTCACCCGTTTTGTACATGCGGGTATGGCCTTGATCAATATCCGCCGCGCTTGCAAAAGGGTTATCAATAAACTGTTCAGCGGTTAATTCCGGCTGATTAAAATATCCCCTTGCGACACCTGCACCGCCGATCACTAACTCGCCGGGCGCCCCCATTGGTACCGGTTGACCATTATTGCCCAAGACATATACGCGGGCATTATCAATCGGACGACCAATGGTAATATCCCCGGGGTTTTGCAATCGGTTTTGAGTCACACACACGGTGCCTTCCGTTGGGCCATACTGATTAAACGTCAGAGCCGCAGGCAATTGTGTTAACCCCTTAAGCTTTTCGCCGCCGGTATGCACAACCGTTAAGGAGGATTTGGCTAAGGCCTCATCCATTTGTGATAACAACACCGTTGGAATAAAGGCTTTATCTATTTGCTGCTGATTTATCAGTGACAGTAGTTCAACACTGTCCTGCTGCGCTGAACTTGGCACGATAGTTAAACTGCTGCCCGCCAATAAACACGGAAACAGCTCAAACACTGAGGCGTCGAATACGTAATTAGAGAAAAATAATGCGCGGGTACGCTCATCAAGCCGATGGGTTCTGCCAATAAACTGCGATAAGTTAACAACACTGTGATGCTCAATCATCACCCCTTTGGGCGTGCCAGAGGTGCCGGAGGTGTAAATCACATAGGCTAAGTTTTGCGGTTTACTCATTACCCCTAAATTACCTGCTGAGACTTGCACGCCTACCTCAGAAGCCCTTAGCTCAGAAGCTATTAGCTCAGGCGAGTCAACCAGAACGAGCGTCGTTGACTTATCCTGTTCATTAAACCAAGCGGCCAAGGTATCGCTGTACTGACTTTGACTTAACACTAATGGTGCCGCGGTATCGGCCAGAATAAACAGGCTGCGCGCTTTCGGGTATTCAGGTGAAATAGGGACATACGCAGCACCGGCTTTGAGCACGGCTAGAATACTCACCACCATTTCAATGCCGCGATCAAGATACAGCGCAACCAAAGTATCCGCGGGCATCGGCTGTTGCTGCTGGCTGTAATAACGCTCCCGAATCACATGGGCTAACTGGTTCGCTTGTTCATTAAGCTCGCGATAAGTCAGGCTTTGCTGTTCAAAAACTAAGGCCGTATTGTCGGGTGTTTTCGCGGCCTGAATTTCAAACAGTTGATGCAGGGTTTTATCTTGTGGATAGGCGATATCAGTCTGATTCCATTGATACAAGACCTGATCTAGCTCTTGTTCAGACAACAGCGCAATCTGCTCGATCGGTCTGAGCTGTTGCACGGGATCAACAAAGGCCATTAATACCCGCTGATAAATCTGCTGCATGCGTGCCACAGTACTTTGATCAAACAAGCTGACGGCATAGTTAAAACTCCCGCTGATTTGACCCTGGCTCTCGGTCAGGAACAAACTCAAATCAAATTTAGCTGGACTGTAAATACCTTGTGCTACATCTGTTTCAACCGGTACAAAAGGTAAAGAAGATAAAGACGGTGAATTGTCGTTATTATCTTGACCAAAATTCTGAAGCGAAAACATTACCTGATAAATTGGGTGACGGGAGGTATCCCGTTCAATATTCAGGGCATTCACCAATTTTTCAAAGGGTAGCTCTTGGTGCACTTTGGCCTGCATAACGGCCTCGTGTACTTGAGTAATCAAACCCTCAATACTTTGCTGCTGCTCAACCTGAGTACGCAAGACGAGTGAATTTACAAAGAAGCCAATCAGTGACTGTGTTTGCGCGTGATGACGATTATCCGACGGCGTACCGACCACGATATCGTCCTGCCCAGACATAGCCGCAAGCGTGACGTAAAAGCCACTAAGTAATACGGTATAAAGCGTGGTTTCTTGTGATTTAGCAAGACCCCTCAGTTGCTCAGACAGGTCTTTATCTAGTGAGAAACCAAGGTCTTTACCACGGTAATCAATCTCGCTCGGTCGCGGATGATCTGTTGGCAGGCTCAGGGTTTCAAAACCCGATAATTGTTGCTGCCAGTAGCCCAGTAAAGTCTCTAGGTTTTCACCCTGAAGATAATCACGCTGCCATGAGGCATAATCAGCATAGGTGATATCGAGCGCTGGCAACTTGGCCTCACGCCCTTGCACTAGCGCCTGATGAGCCTCACCCAACTCTTGCATGAAGATGTCGGTTGACCAACCATCGAAGGCAATATGGTGCCATAAGATTAATAAGTACTGCTCACCGGAATTTACCTGATAATGATGCAAGCGAATAGACGCTTCTGCGCTTAAATCAAAGGGTCGGCTGATGTGTGATTTCAGCGTGTCAGCCAACAAGCTCACTGTCGCCAAGGATTCGGTTTGAATTAATATTTCGTCGTTCAATACCGATTGATAATCACCGCTAAGCTCATCATTTCGGTAAACAGATTTAAGCACCGGGTGACGATTTATTACCTGATTAAACGCGTCTTGTAACACTTCGATATTGGCATCGTCACGCAACTGCACCAAATAAGGAATGTGGTAAGCACTTGAGCCCTGCTCAAACGATTCGATAAATAGCAAACGTTCCTGGGCAAAAGACAAGGGGCAGCGGGTCTGTTCAAGCGGTCGAATCACCACCATTTCTTCTCGACTAGCAAGACTCAGGTGTGTCGCCATCCGAGCCACCGTCTGATGCTCAAACAATACTGCCAGCGGCACATCTCGCCCTAAGCCTGAGCGCATCGCAGCGGTTAAGCGAATAGCGGTGATGGAGTTACCGCCAATACGGAAGAAGTTATCCCCGACACCGAGCTGTTCAAGCCCCAAAACACCTTGCCAGATAGCACATAATTGCGCTTCAAGCGCATTGCGCGGCGCAACAAAACCGTCAATATTAACAAGCTCAGAATCAGGTAAAGCCCGGCGATCAAGTTTGCCATTAATCGTCAACGGCACAGCATCAATCTGGGTAAAAGTCACAGGCACCATGTAATCCGGTAATTTACCCGATAGATAATGGCTGATAACCTCATGCTCAATCACCTCGCCGGACTCTGCAACAATGTAAGCCTGCAATATTTTATCGCCCGCATGCGCCCGGTCAATCACCACCGCTTGCTTCACTTGCGGTAGTTCTAGTAATACATTTTCTATCTCGCCTAACTCAATGCGATAACCACGAATTTTCACTTGGAAATCATTACGACCCAAATATTCAAGATCACCCGGGCTGCCGTCCTCATTCACTAACCAACGCACAAGGTCGCCAGTTTTATATAAGCGTTTATGATGCTTATTATCTGAATCAGCAAAGGGCTTATCCTGTGAATTAATAAATGGGTTATCAATAAAACGCTCAGCGGTCAGTTCAGCCCGGTTCAAATAACCCCGCGCCACACCGGCTCCGCCAATATACAGCTCACCCGAGGCACCAACAGGCAACAATTGCTGCGTATCGGATAACACATATACCTGAGTATTCGCCACTGGCCGACCAATACAGGCCGGGCTTTTATGTGCGTTAAATTCTAGGCACTGAAGCGATGTAATGGTGCTTTCAGTCGGGCCATATTCATTAATTAATAAATCGCCCCAAATCGCCCTTAAACCTGCAGCGCCAACATCACCGCCACTAATCACGCGTTTTAAACTGTGGGGCTTATCTAAGGCTCCTAAGGCCTGTAGATAACTCGGGGTTGCATGTAAATGCGTGACGCCCAAGGCCTGTAATTTATCACTAATTATATTCGTATCTTTAATGTCTTCAATAAGGGGAATATAAACTGACGCCCCGTTTAATAACGCTAAGAACAGCTGCTCGACTGAGGCGTCAAAAATATAAGATGCCAACCAAATAACACATTCATCTTCAGTAAAGTCGAAGGCTGTGGTTTGCCCTGCGATTAAATTTGAAACCCCATGGTGCTCGATCATGACCCCTTTGGGCTGACCCGTCGTGCCTGAGGTATAGATAACATAGGCTAGATCCTGCGGCTGGCTAATTGTCGGTAAATTATCCTTGCAGGCTTTAGCGGTTAGTACTGACTGATCGACAAGCAGAACACGTGGTGAGGTGCTTGATTCACTGAGCCACTCAGTAAGTCTGTCACTGTGCTGAGCTTGGCACAGCAATAAACTCGCGCCAGTATCCGTCAGAATAAATTGGCTTCGTGATTTTGGATATTCAGGCGAAATAGGCACATACGCCCCACCCGCTTTGAGTACGGCTAAAATACTGACGACCATGTCGATACTGCGATCCAAATAAATGGCAATCAAAGTATCAACTGGTATCTTTTGTTGAGAATTAGCCTGTGCATACTGCGCGCGAATCACATGGGCTAGCTGATTGGCCTGCTCATTAAGCTCGCGATAGCTCAGACTTTGCTGCTCAAATATCAGAGCAATATTGTCAGGGGTTTTTGCCGCTTGGGTTTCAAACTGTTGGTGCAAGGGTGTTTGTGGGTAACTCGTATCACTGAGGTTCCACTCCCGGAGTAAGGTTTGAGACTCCGCGTCGCTCAGTAGAGAAATCGCCTGATGTGGCTGCTCCGGGGCGACGCTAATACTGGCGACGATGCGTTGCAGCTGAGTAAGCAGCTGCTGAGCTTGAGTGTCATTCAGCCAATCTTGACCATAGCTGAGCTTAACCACTAAGGCTTCATTATTGCTCTCATACGCCATCACTGACAGCGGATAATCCACCTTCTCTACGGCTTGGCGGAAGCTAATATTCGCTTCAATACCTGAGGCTGCATTTTCTGCATCAACTGGCATCGGGTAATTCTCAAAAACAAACAAACTGTGGAATAAGCGTTTCCCATCGGTTTGCAGGCTGGCCAGCGATATATTGCTGTGGCTGTTCAAGGCGGCTATTTGCTGTTGGATTGCGTTGAGCATGGTGGCGGCGCTGGCATTTTTTTGCCAATCGACCGCTAAGGGTAAGGTATTGATGTACAGACCGACACTGGATTCAATGCCCGCTACCGGAATATCCCGACCAGACACGATAGTGCCAACAATGGTTTGCTCATCTTGGGTATAGGTTTGCAGTAGCTTGTGCCAAGCAAATTGTAGCGCCACATTTAACGTAAGGCCCTGACGCTGACACATGGATTTAAGCTGCTGGTAATCGCTACCGCTTAGGCGTATCACTTGCTCGGCTGGTTGCGCAACCGATTTTACCTGATTGAGATTCAGCGCTTGCGTCAGCATCGGATTAATATCGTTAGCCTCGCCAAATCGAGGCTTGGTCTCGGCCCAATAATCGGCTGTTTTACCCGCTTGTGCTTGCAATGATTGCTGCGCGGCAAAATAACTTGTATCAATTTCAAGCACGGGGCCTTTCCCTTGAATTAATTGCTCATAATACTGATGCACAGTTTGTAATAATACTGGTGCACTCCAGCCATCACTAACGCTGTGATGCTCGGTTTTCAATACAGTGACCAACTCGTCATGCTGCTTAATTAAAGTAAAACGAATTAATCCGGGTTGACTCAAATCAAAGGGTTTTGCCCTATCTTCACGCTGAATTTGTGCAATCGCTTCGTCTCTTTCACTCGCTGGCAAAGCGGAGATATCTTTGCTGCAAAAATGCTCGTTATCGATGCTTGCCGTGGCGCTAAATACCTGCAAGATCTGATCTTGCCAATCAAACGCCATTCTCAGCACGGGGTAGCGTAATGAGGCCAATCGCCATGCCTCGCGGTATGCCTGTAAGTCCAAGCCTTGCTGATAATCCAGCATCAGCTGAACACGATAAGCATCATCTTGCGGCTGGCTTAGGTAGTGATAAACAAAGCCCTGCTGCAAACTATTTGCAGGATACAGTGCCTCAATTTCATGCTTGCCAAACCGCTGTTGAAGTTGACGTAGATGGGCGATATCAAGATCGGCCACGGCATAATCTGCCGGGGTTTTCAAGCCACCTTTACTGGCCTGATGCTGGCCTTGTGATGCCACGGCCACCAATGCCGTCTCGAAAGCACTCACAAACGTTTGAGTGCTCGCCTCAGATAATCGAGAATTAACAGAAAACTG
Organism: Alteromonadaceae bacterium; assembly: GCA_002746115.1. GTDB lineage: Bacteria > Pseudomonadota > Gammaproteobacteria > Pseudomonadales > Cellvibrionaceae. The sequence goes on along the minus strand of NVXL01000240.1, from coordinate 4,449 downwards.
CAAGCTACCGCCTTGTACGGCACCGTTAATATTCAGCAATAAAGCATCGCCATTGTTGTCGGCAGCAATCATTTGACCGCAAGCCTCATCGGCAAACTGCCAATCGGCGCTGCTGTTCTGATTGCCTTGATCACTGTGATGATCAAACTGACCTAGATAATTAAAACTGATGGCTGGCAAAGAAGCCTGCAACTCGCCACTTTGAAGCAAAGCACCAAAACCGATGCTTTTGTCTGGAATGCTGCGCAGCATTTCTTTAGTCTGAATGATGGTTTCGCTTAGGTCATCAAAACTCACTAGGCGCACAGGGTAAATAGTGGTAAACCAACCCACGGTCTGGCTGGTATCTAAAGTAGGAGCGATGGCTTCGCGGCCATGCCCTTCTAAAGTAATATGATTCACTTCACGACCAAGGGTCACTTGGAGGGCGACGGCTAAGGCACTTAACAATAAATCGTTAATCTCGGTGTAATAGCCTTGATTGGCTTTATGCAATAAAATCTCGGTTTGCGCCGAGGACAAGCTCAGGGTTTGTTGATACGGGTCTTGTTGATTTAATTCTTCTGAGCTGGGCTCGTAAACCGTCTGCTCAGCAAGGATTTGCTGCCAGTACGCCTTAGTTTGTAAATGGCCTTGGGCATAGTGCTGCACCGCGCCCACCCATTGACGATAACTGCTGGTTTTATCTGCCAGTGTTTGTCCGGTCAACAATTGCTGTATATCTTCAGTAATAATACGCCAAGACACGGCATCAATAATCAAATGGTGGAAGGCAAAAAATAGACGCGCACTGCCGTCGGTAAAGCCGGTCAAATGTCCAACCTGCCATAACGGTCCTTGGGTATAGTCAAAACCACTTTGCCATTGGGTTAACAGCGTTTGTAAGGCAATATCATCAAGAAGAGCACTTACATCCTGTGATTGCAGCGGTGCAAAGCATTGCTCTAATTGTGCATCGTAAGTTTGCTGCCAACCGTTTTCTTTCTCAACAAAACGACAACGCAACATATCATGCTGAGCGCTCAAGGCTCGCAGTGCCTGATTAATCTCGGTGCTACCAATATCCCCTGGAATACGAATCATAAATGCCTGATTCCAGTGTTTGGGCTTAGCTAATGATTTATCAAAAAACCATTGTTGTATCGGTAACAAGGCAAAGTCACCGCTCAACGGCCCTTGCTCCGCAACAATTTTAATGTTGGCGGTACTGGCAGTATGGAAAAGTAAGCGCGACAATTGCGCAACTGTCGGGGCATCAAAGATATCCCGCACTTGAAGGGTAAACCCAGCCTTACGTAAGCGTGATACCAATTGAATACTGACGATAGAATCCCCGCCAATACGGAAGAAGTTATCGTTAATACCAACCTGAGGTAAGCCTAATAAGTCCTGCCAGATAGCACAAAGTTGCTGCTCTTGCTCATTGCGGGCGACGCTATAATTTTCAATCGCAACAAACTCAGGCTCAGGCAAAGCCCGGCGATCGAGCTTACCGTTAATGCTCAAAGGCACAGACGCCAAGTTAGTAAAAGTCGCTGGCAGCATGTAATCCGGTAATTTACCCGACAGCTGGCGAATTAATTCATCGCTTTCTAAGGCCTCACCTGAAGCTGTAACAATGTAAGCCGCCAGTGTTTTATTACCACCGCGCTCATAATCGATCACTACCGCTTGCTTAACTTGTGACAAGCCCATTAAGGCATTTTCTATCTCGCCCAACTCTATGCGATAACCCCGTATTTTTACCTGAAAATCATTACGCCCAAGATATTCTAAGCTAACCGGTTGGCCGTTCGCACCCATCACCCAGCGCACTAAATCACCGGTTTTATATAAGCGGGTATAACCTTGTTCGATATCCTCTGCGCTTACAAAAGGGTTAGCAATAAATTGTTCAGCCGTTAATTTTGGCTGATTTAAATACCCTCTCGCAACCCCTGCACCGCCGATGACTAATTCACCCGCGACCCCCATTGGCACGGGTTGCCCCATATTATCCAAGACATAGACACGAGCATTGTCAATCGGCCGGCCTAGAGAAATATCCTCTGGGTGCTGCAATTGATGTTGAGTCACGCACACCGTGCCTTCGGTTGGACCATATTGGTTAAACGTCAGCGCCGCAGGCAATTGTGTTAGACCGTTAAGCTTTTCACCGCCGGTATGCACGACTTTTAAGGAGGACTTAGCTAAGGCCTCATCCATTTGGGATAACAATACCGTCGGAATAAACGCTTTGTCTATTTTCTGCTGATTAATTAATTCTAATAATTCAACACTGTCTTGCTGGGCGGAGCTTGGCACGATGGTTAAACGGCTGCCCGCCAATAGACAGGGGAAAAGTTCAAACACTGAGGCGTCGAATACGTAATTAGAGAAAAATAGTGCCCGAGTGCGATCATCAAGCTGATGGGTTCGGCCAATAAACTGGGATAAGTTAACGACGCTTTTGTGTTCAATCATTACGCCTTTGGGTGTGCCCGTGGTGCCGGAGGTGTAAATCACATAGGCTAAATCTTGTGAACCACTGAGCGCGGGCAAATTACCTGTTGAGGCCTTAGCGTTTAAATCTAGAGAATTAACGAGCACGACTGCGGGCGACACGTCTTGCTCACTGAACCAAGCCGTCAAGGTATCTTGGTGCTGACCTTGGCTTAATACTAATGGGGCTGCGGTATCGGCCAGAATAAATACGCTACGCGCTTTCGGGTACTCCGGTGAAATCGGTACATAGGCTGCACCGGCTTTAAGCACCGCTAAAATACTCACCACCATTTCAATACTACGGCCCAGATAAAGCGCGACTAAGGTATCTACAGGCATAACTAGCTGATCACTTTGCTGTGCTTGTTCTGGTTTGCAGCAATGCATCCGAATGACATGAGCAAGTTGATTCGCTTGTTCATTAAGTTCACGGTAAGTCAGGCTTTGCCGTTCAAACACCAAGGCAACATTGTCGGGTGTTTTGGCGACCTGAACTTCAAACAGTTGATGCAGGGTTTTATCTTGTGGGTAGGCGGTATTCGTCTGATTTAAGCGATGTAATAAGGTATACGATTCAGCCTCATCCAACAGCGAGATTGCCTGATGCGACTGTTCTGGCGCGACGCTAATGCTGGCCACAATACCTTGTAACTGAGTCAGTAAGCGCTGAGCCTGAATTTCATTTAACCAAGCTTGGCCATAACTGAGTTTAACGACTAAGGCCTCGTGACTCTCATAAGCCATTACTGTAAGCGGATAATCGACCTTTTCAACGGCTTGACGGAAGGCGATATTTTTTTCAATACGGGCTTCGGTATTGTTGCTGTCGTCGGTATCTACAGGCACCGGATAATTTTCAAATACAAACAAACTATGGAACAAGCGCTGCCCATCGGTTTGCAGGCTGGCCAGCGATATATTGCTGTGGCTGTTCAAGGCGGCTATTTGCTGTTGAATCACCTGTAACATTGTTGCAACGCTGATACTGTCTGCCCAATCGAGCGCTAAGGGTAAAGTATTGATGTACAAACCCACACTAGACTCAATGCCCGCAACCGGAATATCCCGACCCGACACCGTGGTGCCAACAATCGTTTGCTCATCTCGGCTATAGGTTTGCAGGAGCTTATGCCACGCAAATTGTAAGGCCACATTTAGGGTTACGCCCTGGCGCTGACACATGCTTTTAAGCTGGTGGTAGGCATTACCGTCTATGGTCAACAGCTGTTCACCCGGTTGCTCAACAGATTTAATTTGATTAAAGTTCTGCGCCTCTGTCAGCATCGGATTAATATCGTTCGCCGCTCCAAATCGTGACTTGGTCTCCGCCCAATAATGCTCGGCAACATCTTGCTGCTCCAGCATCCATTGCTGCGCGGCTAAATAGGCGCTGTCCACCTCAATTTCTGGCATCTGCCCTTGCGCTAAGGTGTTGTAGTATTGATGTACCGTCTCTAAGAGTACTGGTGTACTCCAACCATCAATGATGCTGTGATGCACGGACATCATCAGAGTAAACAACTGTGCGTCCTGCTTGATCAACGTAAAGCGAATTAATCCCGCTTGCGCCAAATCGAACCCGACTTTGCGATCCTCGCGCTGAGATTCTGCGATTACAGCCTCTCGCTCAGCCAATGGTAAATTACTAATATCGTTAAAACTAAAATTAGCCGCATTGATAGAAGCGGCCTTCGTCACCACTTGTAATACGGTTTTATCCCAATCAAAACAAGTACGTAAAATCGGGTAACGCAGAGAGGCCAAACCCCATGCCTGCTGTAAGGTATCAAGATCCAAGGGCTGATGATAATCCAGCAACATTTGCACACGATAAGCATCGTCTAGCGGCTGGCTTAAGTGATGATAAACAAAACCCTGCTGCAAACTGTTAGCCGGGTACAGCGCCTCAATCTCATGCTCGCCATAACGCTGTTGAAGCTGGCGTAGGTGAGCAATATCAAGATC
>NVXL01000239.1 GCA_002746115.1 Alteromonadaceae bacterium | reverse complement strand
GCAAGCAACCGAGCCGCTATTTTATCAGCAGCTGGCCATACTCGCGAAACAAGTTGATGATCATCGTACCTGCCCGCCAGAAATAGCTGAGGCTTGGGTAAAAAATATTCGCAGTATCTGTTATGAAACATTTGATACTTGGGTACTAGAGGCTGACGCCGAAGACCTTGATATGAAGCGAATTACCCAAGCACGGCGCTTTTTAGGCGGGAAATTAAAAAATTAAAATCCCTGAAGGATTTTGAAAATTACGCAACAGCGGAGACAGTATAAATGCCTTACTGGAAACTATCAGACAACGAGAAAACCCAGCTAAAAGCGTGGTGGCGATGGCTGGATGAAAATCGCGGTGATCGCGCGGTACTGCGTCGCGCCAGTAGCCCTGATGATATATTGTTAAGCCCGTCTTTCTCCAAATTCTTTAACCAAATGCCAGCAAGCTGGCTTGGTGGCGAGCGAATTCAATATGCAGATGCCGCAATGGTTGCAGCCGTTGTCGCGCGTATAAAAAACCATAGCGACAAGCATAGCTTTGCAAAAACACTTGCCGTCCTCTCAGGGGATAAAACAAAATCACCATTAAGTGAATTACGCTTTACACAATTACAAAAAAGCCCCACTGAGCAAGAGGTTTTTACTCGAATCTGCCGCGCTATTCAAATGCTTGGTGGCAAAACTAATGTGGTATCAATTACCGAAGACATACTTCAGTGGTTACTTGAATTTCGCCAAGGGCATGCCCGTAAACCCCAGCAACGTCTAGCGGTGCGCTGGGCAAATGATTACTACGCCAATTTAAAAGACTAACTCAAATTTATTACAGGATCTATCTGATGAGCCGTTTTTTACAATTACATTTTCTCACCTCTTACCCACCTGCCAACCTTAACCGCGACGATTTAGGGCGCCCAAAAACTGCCAAAATGGGCGGCGTTAGTGAATAAGTCTCGATATCTCGGCGTGGTTAATCACTAACTGCGCCGATTTTTTTGGTCTTAACCCCGGCTAATTCTAGCCAATTTATCGTTCAAATTTTCCCCATATAATTCGGTAGATTTATACAGCCAGAATTTGCTCTTTAAAAACAAGCACTTATACTTAGAGTGTTCCCCACGGATGTGGGGATGAACCGAATAGGATTGTTGGCGTTAAAGTCACCGCCAAGTGTTCCCCACGGATGTGGGGATGAACCGATAGGTGCGATAAAGGATAGGTCTAAAAAAATGTGTTCCCCACGGACGTGGGGATGAACCAACATATTATGCACCAATAATATATCAGCATGGGTCGTATCGACGTAAGAGATGGCGCGTTTTTCGTCGTCGATAAAGTTAATGGCGAGCGTATGCTTATTCCCCGTCGGCTCCGTCACCTGCATCATGTTAGAACCCGGAACACGCGTTTCACACGCAGCAATTAAACTCGCCGCCCAAGTAGGTACCCTACTCATCTGGGTTGGTGAAGCAGGTGTCAGACTTTATTCCTCAGGGCAACCCGGTGGCGCGCGCTCAGACAAACTTCTTTATCAAGCCCAACTCGCCCTAGATCCAAACCTACGATTAAAAGTCGCACGGAAAATGTTTCAACTACGCTTTGGCGAAGCCGCACCAGAAAGACGCAGCATAGAGCAACTACGAGGTATTGAAGGTGCAAGAGTCAGAAAAACCTACCAATTACAAGCCAAACAATATCGCGTTACTTGGAACGGACGAAAAGTTCGCGAAATGATTTGGAACCAGATTGAAAAATTAGCCGCAGACGGCAACGTAGTGATGAGCTGGGCAACTAATAGTGAATCCGGTTTTGATTTTATTACCTATGGCAATAACCGAAGAGAACCCGTAGATCTCGATGGCCTACGTTTAGTCCGCTTCCTTCCGCCGAAGGGAAATAGCCCTGCCTAATTAAACCCTCAAGCACAAAGCTCAGTGCAAGCACCTCCACGTTTACATTTATAATTAGGCTTTTCACCCGCTCGTACTAACAGATCTCCCGACAAAACCTATAAATAAAAACAAATAAAGCCAATAGAATGTTGGTAACTTTTCAACAGCAATATTTGTTCTTTAAAAACGATCGCTTATACTTAGAATGTTCCCCACATGCGTGGGGATGAACCGCTGTAGTCTTTAAGCGTCGCGCTCTTTACTGAGTGTTCCCCACATGCGTGGGAATGAACCGGGCTAGTGACCGTTAACTCTATCGAAATTCAGGTGTTCCCCACATGCGTGGGGATGAACCGTTTTGACCTATCATTTATTGGCCATATTTAACGTGCTTCCTATATTCGTCATACATTAATCTTACTCACCCAACACCCTAATAAACAAAAAATGATTCCAACGCCAAATCGCTCACCAATTAAACATACAATTAAAATATTCACCACAATGTACAACATGTTCGGTGGGAGCTATAGAAATTAACCACCCGAGATGCTAACTTTTAATCGATTAAGCAAGATACTCAACAACATTTGGCCAATAAGTCACATGTTATGCATTACACCCAACAAAGGTAGTTATGGATAAATCCGACAGGCTGCAAAAACTCCATCGCGTATTCAAAACAGGGCGACGCCACTCCTACCTTAGCTTGGCAGAGTATTTTGATTGCTCCACCGTCTCCGTCAAACGTTACATTAAAGAAATGCGAGACCTATTTAACGCGCCAACTCACCATGATCGCAGCGGCGGTGAATTTTGTTATTTACCGCGTGAAGAAAAAGAATTAGAACTGCCGGGTGTATGGCTCACGGCTGAAGAAGTACAAGGCCTCGCGACAATATTAGTCATATTAAACGACATCGAACACGGCTTTGTCGGGAAAGATATCGCCTTAGTAGAAAAACAAATCGCACGAATTTTACAAGCACGCGGTATTGATATAACTAAGTTCCAAGAAAAAATACAATTCCTCCCCATGCGTAAACATACCCTACCCGGAAAATCTTACAGCGTACTTGCGCAGGCACTATTGCAAGAAAAACGCATCCTAATAACTTACGAAGATTACAGCGGTCATCGCAGCCAGCGAAGCGTCAGCCCTTTAAAGGTCGTCTTTTATCAAGACAACTGGTACTTACAAGCCTACTGCCACAAGCGCGAAGCCTTGCGCTCCTTTATGATCTCTAAAATGATGCAAGCCACCATTTTGGGAGACCCTATTGCTAGCGTATCCAAAGGCGATCAGCTCGCGCATTACCGCCAAAGCTACGGTATTTTTGCCGGACAAGTAAGCCACGAAGCAAAACTACGCTTCTTACCTCGGGTTGCGCGAGAAGTTGCTAACCAATCTTGGCATGAGAGTCAGCAAGGCGAATGGCAAGGCGCTAGCTATCTGCTCACCCTCCCCTACAGTGACGACCGTGAACTTCTGCGAGATATTTTATCTTACGGCAAAGATGTACAGGTGCTTGCCCCTGACAGTCTGAAAAATAGAATTCATGAAGAAAGTAGCCGTATGTGTAAGCTTTATGAAGAAACACTTACAGAATGATTAAAAACACTGATTGCTTAAATGTTGCAGCGCTGGCTTGGAACACTTCAAACATCATAGGTAAGAATTAAATAAATGAACCTTATAGAAGACCCGTGGATACCAGTGGTACGGAAAAATGGCGAACGCGTTAAAATTGCCCCGTGGCAAATAGCCGAGGCCGACAACCCTGTGGTTGATATCGCCGCTTTTCGGCCTGATTTTCAGGGGGCTTTATATCAGTTCTTAACAGGGTTATTGCAGACCGTATTTGCGCCTGAAGATGAGGAAATCTGGGCTGAGCAATGGCAAAGCCCTGACCCTATTTTAAAACAAGCATTGGCAAAATTTAGCCCTGCTTTTGAGCTGAGCGGTGAAAATACAGTGGCCTTTTGCCAGGATTTCGATTTGCCTGATGGTGAGCCAAAACCAATTGCCAATCTGCTGATCGAGGCGCCCGGTGGTAAAACCATCAAAGATAATCTTGATCACTTTATCAAACGCGGCAAAGCGGAATGCATGTGTGAAAGCTGCGCGGCTTCCGCTTTATTTACCTTGCAACTTAATGCTCCTGCAGGAGGGCAAGGCCATCGCGTTGGTATTCGAGGTGGTGGCCCGCTGACTTCTTTTGTGCTCCCCGCCGGTAGTAACACTCTGTGGCAAAAACTATGGCTTAATGTGCTACCGGAAGAACACTTCGTTCCAAAGGCCGATAGCATCAATGCCCAGATATTCCCGTGGATGGCGGCTACTCGGCTATCAACTAAAGGCACGCCAACCCTGCCAGATGATGTGGATGCCTTACACGTTTTCTGGGGAAATCCTCGTCGTATTCGCTTAGAAAGCGGTGTTCATATCGGCCATTGTGCATTGTGCGGTGAACAAGGAAATCAGCTGATCACGCATTTTAGAACCAAAAATTTCGGCATTAATTACGATGGCCCGTGGCTGCACCCGTATACGCCCTACCGCTTTGACCCGAAAAATAAAGAACTGCCGCTGAGTTTAAAAGGCCAGCAAGGCGGCCTAGGGTATCGCCATTGGTTAGCTTTAAACTGGAACGATACAACTAATGGCGATGCCTGCGCAAAAATCATCAATCATATTAACCAAGAGCGCCTAGATACACTCGAACAGAACAATATTGATGTGCAGCTACAGCTATGGTGCTTCGGCTTTGACATGGACAACATGAAAGCACGCTGCTGGTACGAAAGCCAGCTTCCGATATTACACATCCCCGAACACTCACGCGAAAAATTCATTAACACTGTGAGCGAGTTATTAGCGTCTGCAAGAGATGCTTTAAACGAGCTGCGAGCCCAGATTAAAGGGGCGTGGTTTAGTCGGCCTAACGATATTACAGGCGACACTAGCATGATCGACAGTAGTTACTGGAAAGCAACCGATCCGCTATTTTATCAGCAGCTGGCAGTGCTCGCGAAACAAGTTGACAATCATCGTACCTGCCCACCAGAAATAGCTGAGGCTTGGGTAAAAAACATTCGCCGTATCTGCTACGACATATTCGATACTTGGGTGCTAGAGGCTTACGTCGAAGACCATAATATGAAGCGAATAACCCAAGCACGTCGTTTTTTAGACGTAAAATTAAACAAATTAAAATCCCTTAAATATTTTGAAAATTACGCAACAGCGGAGTCTCTATAAATGACTTACTGGAAACTATCAGACGACGAAAGAGACAAGCTAAAATCTTGGTGGGTTTGGCTAGACGACAATTGCGGAGACCGCGCGATATTACGCCGCGCTAGCAGCCCTGACGATATATTACTTAGTGAAGCGTTTTCTAAATTCATTAAGCAAATGCCAGCTACCTGGCTTAGCGGTGAGCGCATTCAATACACGGATGCATCCATGATTGCAGCAGTGGTAGCAAGAATAAAAGTACACAACGAAAAGCAAAGTTTTGCAAAATCCCTTGCCGTCCCTTCAGGCGACAAATCTAACCACCCCTTAAGCGAATTACGTTTTTCCCAGTTACAAAAAAGTCGTTCGGAGCAAGAATTTTTCACCCGAATCTGCCGCGCTATTCAATTGATTGGCGGCAAAGTCAATATTATCTCAATTACTGAGGACATGCTTCAGTGGTTACTTGAATTCCGCCAAGGGCAAGCCCGCAAGCCCCAGCAACGCCTAGCCGTACGCTGGGCAAATGATTATTACGCCAACTTAAAAAACTAATAAGACTAATAAGACTAATTCAATTTTATTACAGGATCTATCTGATGAGCCGTTTCTTGCAGTTACACTTTCTCACCTCTTACCCACCCGCCAACCTTAACCGCGATGATTTAGGGCGTCCAAAAACTGCAAAAATGGGCGGCGTCGACCGCCTACGGGTATCGTCACAAAGTTTGAAACGTACTTGGCGTACGTCTGAATTATTTAAATCAGCGTTGAATGGCCATATTGGTGAGCGCACTAAAATCTTAGGTAAAGAAGTGTTCGATCGCTTATGTGCTGGCGGCGTAGCAGAGAAAAGTGCCAAAGCGTGGTCGAAAGAGATTGCCAAACAATTTGGTAAACTTAAAAAAGAAGACAAAAACAAACCACATAATGATCTTGAAATTGAACAGTTAATGCACCTTAGTCGTAGTGAGCGCGACAACGTTGATCTATTGGTGGACAAGCTAATTACTGAAATCCGTAAACCAAGCCCTGAAGAGCTAAAGCTACTGCGAAAAGAGGGCATCTCCGTTGATATTGCTTTATTTGGGCGCATGCTCGCTTCTAGTCCAGAGTTCAATATTGAAGCCGCCTGCCAAGTCGCTCATGCCATTTCTGTGCATGCCACCATGATTGAGGACGATTATTTTACCGCCGTAGACGATTTAAATACTGGCGCTGATACCGCTGGTGCCGCACATATTGGTGAGGCCGGTTTTGCCGCTGGTTTATTTTATTCGTATATCTGCATTAACAAAGCCTTACTGTTAGAAAACTTAGGTAACGACGAGGCGCTGGTGAAAAAGACAATCGCCGCATTAACCGAAGCCGCATTAAAAGTCTCCCCAGAAGGCAAGCAAAATAGCTTTGCTAGTCGCGCCTATGCCTCTTACGTTTTGGCTGAAAGCGGTGATCAGCAGCCTCGCTCATTATCGGTTGCTTACTTAAAACCCATTGCAAAAGATTGCCAAGATTTTGCAAGCGAGGCGATTACTGCGCTCAACACTCAAGTGAGTAATTTTGATCAAGTTTATGGTGCTTGCGCGGAGTCGCGCTATCAGCTTAATACAGTTAATGTTGAAGGTTCTCTTGATGGCTTACTCGCTTTTGTGAGCGAATAGGAGACCGCATGGATTTTTTAGTTTTTCGTCTCTACGGAGCGATGGCTAGCTGGGGGGAAACCGCAGTCGGGCAAGTGCGTAATACTCACTATTACCCGGGTAAGTCGGCTATTGACGGTTTACTGGCCGCAGCCCTTGGAATAAAACGCGAGGAGGATGCGCGCCATAAGGTGCTGTCGCAATCCTATGCGCATGCCGTTAAAGTATTAAGCGCTGGCCACATATTGAAGGACTATCACACCACGCAGGTTCCGGATGCAGCGGGAAAGCAGCCCTACCACACTCGCAGGGATGAGTTAATTGTTGGCCGAAGTCGCATCGGTACATCGCTGTCAACACGTGAGTATTTAACTGATTCACAGGCGGTTGTTGCCTTGAAGTTAGGCTCTGGTGGTGAGTTTTCTTTGGATGAATTAAAAAATGCGCTATTCACTCCTAAGTTTCATTTATATCTGGGCCGCAAAGCCCACCCTTTGGCGGCACCTTTAGCGGCGGAGACTCTTAGTGCGAGTGGCTTTCGGGAGGCACTAGATACTTACGAGGTAAAAACATTACTCGCAAATGCACCCCCATGGTCGGGAGACGAACGCTGGCTGCCTGATGATAAGTTTACACGTTATTACTGGGAGGGAGATTTTGCCGATTTTGCACCAGAAGGTGATGGTTTTAATCACACAGAGGTTCAAAAGTTACGTAGCCACGATAAGGTGGTCTCGCGCTCGCGCTGGCAGTTTCAGTCCCGGGATGAATTTTTCTGGCAATGTGAACAGGAGGCAAGCTGATGTTTTTTTCTCGGGTTCAAATAGTTGAAAACATTCAAAATAATTCTCAATTAGGTCGTTTGTTGAGTGATCAAACCTATGGTTCCCATCGTTTGTTACGGGAGTTATTTACTGACAGCACTAAATTTTTATTCCGTGAGGAGCAAAGTCGGGAGCAGTTAAGTACGCGGCATAATCGTCCTGTTTTTTATGTGTTGTCTAGTGCAAGACCTAAGGATTCCAATCCGCTTTTTAAGTGTGAGACTAAGCCGTTTAATCCAACATTAAGTGAGGGTGTGCAACTTGAATTTAAGCTTCGTGCTAATCCGCTTATTGCGATAAAAGATGGCGGCAAGAAAAACTCTAAAAAGCATGATGTGATAATGCATGGTCAGCGGGTTTGGTTGTTATCGGAATGCGAGCGTCGCGGGCTTTCAGTCGAGGGTTCTAAAAAGGAATTAATTTCCCGTTTAAAAGCGCACAAGGATCATGCCTCTAGAGGCATGAAATTCGATGCCTCACTTGAAGCCGTTCGCACTGAGTCGGGGCAACAATGGCTTAAATCTAGAGCTGAAAAGCGTGGCTTTAATGTTTTGGCTTTGCAAACTACGGGCTATCGTTGGAATGCCTTACCGGAAAAGGGGCGTAGCGCAGGTTACAGTAGTTTGGATTACGAGGGTATTTTGCAAGTCACTGACGCTGATTTGTTTAATGCGGTCTTGAAAGAAGGCTTAGGTGCATCTCGCAGTTTCGGTTGCGGTTTGATGATGACAATGCCTGCTCGCTAGTGAATAAGTCTCGATATCTCGACATGGCTAATCGCTAACTAGTTCGAATTTTCTCTTTAAAAACATGCACTTATAATTAGAGTGTTCCCCGCGGATGTGGGGATGAACCGCTTTATGCTTATTCGGGTGTAGTCGTAAAGTTGTGTTCCCCACGGATGTGGGGATGAACCGCTAGAGTTGATTCCGTTTGTTTTTATCGGATCGTGTTCCCCACGTATGTGGGGATGAACCGTTAGTAGCCTAGAACTAATCATAGCAGCCGAAGTGTTCCCCACGGATGTGGGGATGAACCGATTGTGCTGTACACATGCAAACCCTTGGCCGCGTGTTTCCCACGTATGTGGGGATGAACCGTATTTTTCGTCACTGTTAAAAGAACAAAAATAGTGTTCCCCACAGACGTGGGGATAAACCGACATATTACGCAGCAATTAAACTCGGTGCAAAGATGTTTGAATGCAAAGTAAAAAAGATGCTTCCAATGCCAATTTGACCGTAAATCAATCTAGCAACAAAAATTGTCGCCTCAATGTACAACATGTTCGGTTGGAGCTATGGAAATTTCGTGCCGCTGCTGCTACGTTTTATTGAATTAGTTCACATGTGAAAAGGTAGCCAGTTGAAAGAACTCTCCACGAGCGATCTCAAAACCATATTGCACTCTAAACGTGCCAATCTTTGCTACCTGCAACATTGCCGAGTCATGGTTAACGGTCGGCGCGTTGAGTACATTACTGAAGAAGGCTGCAAGTCGCTTTATTGGAACATCCCTATTGCGAATACCACCGCCATCATTCTTGGCACTGGCACCTCCATTCTAGTGTCCCAATGCCACAAAAATGCCTTAACCGAAACTCGTCGTATCCTCGACCAGTTCGCGCAACGCTTGGAGTGCATGACCTCTGATATTTAAAAATGAATTTATTTATAAACCTTCTTAACCATACCCTTATGTAGGTAACCCTATGGAAGAAACACTCACAGAAGCGATTGCAGATTACATATTACTGCGCAAAAACTTAAAGCTCGAACCCTTGCAAAAAAAGCGCGATAAAGCCTTAGCCGCTGCCAACAATGAAGCTGCCGAGGCTGCTGCGCAGTTAGACTACAACCAAGCTGCGCAGCCGTTTGAAAAGACTTACGCGCCCCAAACTTGGTTAACGAGTGCTGCCACTCGCGCTTGGCAAATCAGCTTAGCGACCCATACAGATAAATTCATCCATAGCGATGCAAAATCTAGCACCATGCTCGTGAGTGAGTACACCGAGGACGACGCGCCCTACCTCGTCACAGCAAAAATACCCAAAAAAACACTCGATGCTGCGGGCAATGCTGCGGTCCTCGATGTTGCCAAACTTTTACAGATCGAGCGACAAGATGATTCGCTTGCTAAGCAATTGCAAAACGGCCACGTTGATGCCTTACGTCATTTTTGCCAAGACGAAAATCTATTAAACACATGGAAAGACGGTTTACTCCTCGGCCTCAGTGACAGCAAAACCGCAAGCCATACCCTTGCCAAGCAGCTTTACTTCCCGGTTGGAAATAACGAGTATCACCTACTCTGCCCCCTCTTCGCCTCAACCATGGCACACGAGCTATACAACACAGTTATCGAGACACGCTTTAGTGAGGCATCGAAAGAAATTCGCGATGCAAAGAGAAAAGAGGAATACCACGACGGCATTAATGTCGCCTTCAATGGTACCGCCTTGCAGAATTTTGGTGGCTCCAAGCCGCAAAACATCTCACAGCTGAATAGCCAACGTCATGGCAATGTATATCTATTAAACGCCGCGCCACCACTGTGGAAATCTCAAAACAAACCACCGTTTGCCAAAGAAAGCTTGCTTGACTCTAGCTTTCGCTACCTCATTAGGCATAAATTGCGAGACTTTCGTGTCTTTCTTGAAAATCTCCCGCCTGAAAAAAACAATGTAGAAATTCGCCTAAAACGGGACAGTGATTACATCCACCCAATTATTGACGAATTATTTAACCTTGCCGCAGCCATTCAATCCTTAGTTGAGCACAAAGGTTGGACCGAGGATAAACAATGCGATCTTCAACGCCCATACCAGTTATGGCTAGATCCATACCGTGAGGACACCTCCTTTACCGCTGAACGCGAGAAAAATGACTGGCAAGCGGTTATCGCCAAAGATTTCGCAAGTTGGTTTAAAAAGCAAATAAAAAGTGATAAATACCTCCTAGGTGACCCGGATAGCAAGCATTGGCAAAAACTTCTTTCAGCTCGTTTAAAAACCTTCGAATGGGCAACGCCAAAACTGGAGGAAATATCATGAGTCATTACCTTATTTTACGGCGCATACGCGTTCAAAACGCCAATGCGATTTCGGGCTTAACCTATGGATTCCCCGGAATTACCAATTTCTTAGGCTTCGCTCATGCCTTATCACGTAAATTACCCGACTCGCTTGAAGTATCCCTCGGTGGCGTCGGCGTCATTTGTCATCAGCATGAAGTACATGCCCGCCCACCCAAAGGCTGGGGCGACGTTGTATTTGCCCTCACTCGCCCCCCTTTAACCAAAGAGGGTAATACCGCGCCAATTATTGAAGAAGGCCGCATGAGCATGGAAGTCTCGCTTATTATCGAATGCCACGGCATAACCTGCGGTGATGAGTACACAAGCAAAGCCGTCGAGCAAGCCCTTGCCGAAATTTGGCCTCGCTTACGCTTAGCAGGCGGTCAAATAATTGATATTCGTAGTGCACAAATCAAAGATTTTTCTGAACCTCAAGATAGCCTGAGAATGTTACGCAGTTTATTACCCGGTTTTGTTTTAGTCGATCGCAGTGAATATTTACAAGAGCATTATCAGAATTTAAAAGCCACACAAGCTGATGCAACGCTAATGGACGCATGGCTGGACTTCTCCTCACTTAAATTTAAAGCCACTAAAATTGAGAAAAATGACGAGACCGGGAATGAAAAAAATAAAGGCAAAGCAAGGTGGAGCTACCAAGCGAAACCCAAATCCGGTTACTTAGTACCGATGACTTGCGGTTACCGCGCAATATCAGAAGTATTCCCCCCAGGCAAAGTCGATAAAGTACGCGACACCGAAGTCCCCGTCGCCTTTGCCGAGGCCGCCTATTCCGTTGGCGAGTGGTTAAGCCCCCACCGCATCACCAATTTAGAGGATATTCTTTGGCAATACCGCTTCCAAGCCCCTTGGTATGTCGCCAAATCTAAACCTTTTAAAGACATTGAACTACCTAAAGAATCATCAGGCAACGCTATTGAATACTAACTTTAACTATTAACATTAACTATTAATCTTAACTACTAGTAACATGAGGATTTACCCATGGCTGAAGCAAAATTAAAGACCCCTTCCGTACTAGCCTTTGAAGCAAAACTATTGCCTTCTGATGCCTTAATGTTTTCTGGGCAGTGGGGAAATAGAAACGCCGCCAATTGGGCGCCGATAATGGTCAGTGAAAAATCGGTACGCGGCACCATATCCAACCGTTTAAAATCAGCTCTCCTCAATGATACGCAAAAATTAGATACCGAAGTGTCTAAAGCAAACATACAAACCGTGGACATCGCCGCCCTGCCCTTGGATTGTGACACTTTAAAAGTCAGTTTTACTTTACGTGTTTTGGGTGACTTAGCTATCCCTTCAACCTGTAATAGCCCGGCTTATCAATCCGCCTTAAAAACCTGTATTGATGCTTACGCCGAAGAGACGGATTTTTCAGAATTAGCTTTGCGCTATGCCTACAATATCGCCAACGGGCGTTTTTTATGGCGCAACCGTGTGGGCGCTGAGGAAGTAGAGGTTGTTGTGAGCAGTGCTGATCAGTCTTGGCAATTTAGTAGTTTAGATATCGGCCTACGTGATTTTTCAAGTGACAATTCGGATATTAAGGCCTTAGCTAAGGTGGTTGAGACGGGTTTACGTGGCGACGGTTATGCCTTACTTACGGTTAATGCTTACACCAAACTTGGTCAAGGCCAAGCCGTTTACCCTTCGCAAGAGTTGGTGATGGGGGGCGGTAAGGGCGATAAGAGTAAGTTTTTATATCAATTAAATGGTCAAGCGGCGATGCATTCGCAAAAAATTGGTAATGCGGTACGCACAATTGATACTTGGCACCCTGCGGCAGATGATGTTGGCCCAATTGCGGTTGAGCCTTATGGTTCGGTGACGAATCGTGGTGTAGCGTATCGTCAACCGAAAGAAGGCACGGATTTTTATAAGTTATTAGACGGCTGGCTATTAAAAGGTAGGGAGCCTGCTTTGGAACAGAAGCATTATATTATGGCGATGTTAATTCGTGGCGGCGTATTTGGTGAATAGGAATGGCTATGGATTATTTTATTGATATTAAACTGTTGCCTGAT
>NVXL01000238.1 GCA_002746115.1 Alteromonadaceae bacterium | reverse complement strand
CAAATCATCATCACCAATGGCTGTTTAGAAGCCGTGACACTTTCGGTAATGGAGTTAAGCGCACCGGGCGAGACAGTGGCGATATTTACCCCCTGTTACAGCGGCTTATTATTAAGCTTGCATAACCTTGGGCGCAACATCTTAGAAATTCCCTGCGCGAGTGACGGTCCCGACATGAGCGTCCTCGAAAATTTAATGGCCGAGCAGGCATTCAAAGTTCTCATTCTCAGCGCGATTGCATACAACCCTTTAGGCTTTAACCTCAGTGTTGAGGTCAAACAGCGTATCGCCGCCCTCGCCCATCAATATCAAAGCCCACTAATCGAAGACGACGCTTACGGCGAACTCGCCTATCATGGTCAGCCCAACAGCCCGATTGTCAGTTACGCGTCTAGACAAACTGATCAAAAAAAATCAGCCCCGATCATTTACTGCGGCTCGTTTTCCAAAGCATTAACCACCGGCTTTCGGGTGGGTTGGCTGGCAACACATGGCAATATTTCGCCCTTTATTAAGCGAAAATTATCAATCAATTTAACCTCATCGCAACCCCCACAAGTGGGCTTGGCGGATTATTTATATAGTGAAGGTTATCGTGCACATATTAATCGTTTACGGGGTGTTTTAGAGCGCGAGATTAATTGTTTAAGCGAAGCGGTATTACGCCATTTCCCCACCGGCACACAGCTTGGCCAAGTTCGCGGGGGCATGTTTGTCTGGGTAAAATTACCTGAGAACCTTGAATCCATGGATTTATATCAAGCGGCACTCGCGCATAATATTAGCCTTAGTCCGGGTGAGGTTTTCTCCATGGCAGGCATGGCGACACACTGCATACGCCTGTCTGCCAGTCACCCGTGGTCTGACGAGCGGGAGGCGGCGGTCGTGGTGTTGGGTAAGCTTACGGAAGGCTTGTTGCGAGCGCGGTAAAGAATGTAAATAGATCGACCACGGCCACGACTCATTAGATGATAGGCAGCAAGATGTTGCACTAAGGGTAGATAAGGCTCAAAAATCTGATTAAGCTAGCCGAGCCACATTCCCAGCAACCAAGAACGGTAGCCTTGACTCATGCTGACAACACTTGCTGTTTGTAACTACAGATCCATCCGAAAACTCGAAATGCCGCTTACTCAGCTCAATGTCATCACCGGTGCTAACGGCACTGGTAAATCCAACCTATACAAAGCGCTTTATCTGCTGGCTGAATCCGTCTCCGGTAACATGATTGGTGCCTTAGCCAAAGAAGGTGGTCTCGATTCTACCCTTTGGGCAGGACCGGAGAGTTTTTCAAAAGACATGTTAGCGGGTCGAGCACCTGTACAAGGCGGCCCAAGAACCGAAGCCCTGCGACTCAAACTGGGGTTTAACTCAGAAGACTATGGTTATAGTATTTCACTCGGACTACCGAGTGAATCGGGTAGCATGTTTAGCCTTGACCCTATTATCAAGCGTGAATGCATATGGGCAGGCCCATATTATCGGCCAGCGTCCTGCTTGGTGGATCGAAATGGCTCAGTCGTGCGTGTGAGATCTTCGCGTAAATGGCAGGTCTATGCCCAACACATCAATAGCTTTGACAGTATTTTAAATGAATTAGCTGATCCACAAGTCACGCCGGAGATTTTCGCGGTTCGCCAGTATATTCGAGGGTGGCGATTCTACAATCAATTCAGAACCGATCAGCATTCACCAATCCGCATACCTCAGGTCGGAACGCGAACACCTGTGCTTGACCATGAAGGGCACCAACTAGCGGCAGCGATACAAACCATCTACGAGGTGGGCGACGGAGATGCATTAAGAACAGCTATAGACGATGCATTCCCGGGTGCTAGCGTGCGAATTCGTGTTGGGGAAGGTGCCCGGTTTCATCTAGAATTTCGCCAAGATGGATTATTACGACCTCTGGGTCAGGCCGAGCTTTCAGACGGCACTTTACGGTATTTATTACTCATCGCAGCTTTATTAACACCAAGACCACCTACCTTACTTGTTCTCAACGAACCAGAAACGAGCCTGCATCCAGATTTGTTACCAGCGCTGGCGCGACTAATTATTCAGGCTTCCAAACAAACTCAGGTATGGGTTGTCTCCCACGCCAATCGTTTGGTAAACACATTAAATGAAAATGAAAATTGCCACACCGTAGCCTTGGATAAGCAATTATCTGAGACTGTTGTGTTAGGTCAGGGGTTGCTGGATGCTCCGGCCTGGCATTGGGCGGATTAAAGTTTACTCACCTCCTTTTAATTCATAGTCCCTAAGATCTGGGGACTCTTTGAAAATACGTTCTAAGACAAAAGTATCCATATAACCTATTGCACGGGCAACTCCTTGCCTTATTTTGGCCGCTTCTTCCTCACTGCAAGATTCACCAACTAAAAAGACTACTTCACCAAGTAACTGATAGGATGATAAAGACTTTTCCACAATTACAGCAGCCACATCTCGATTCATATTAACCTCTAGAATTCATTGCAAGTAATAAGGTTTTTGTCGCAGCCCTACCACCTCAAAGCAACCAGAATTATGTAAGCAATCTCTTCAAGCAGTTTAAAACCATTTATTTATCAACTAACAGTTAGCCCTCCCCCAGAGAATCCGGGCATAGGGCGACGATATAATTTCATTATTTTAGACAACATTAAAATTACACATTTAGAGCAAGACAGACATTCAATTTTTTCTTCAAACTTCCTAAAAAAGCAATCGACTTCGCTATCAATGTTTGAAGGAGAAATACATAATAGACTTTCAAGAATCTGAACTAAATTATCGCAATCAGCTGCCTCGCAATAAGCATACGCCAAGTACCACTTAACCTTTACCAAGTAGTAATTTGGCGGCAAGTCACCCTCACCCAAACTAATTTCATCAACAGATTCCATTTCATTAATTAGCTCATCTGCTAACTTAAATGAAAATTCAAAATCTATCGAATTATAAATTAGAGCTCGAATATAATCCAACCTAACGAGCGGGGAATTGTTCGATTTACCCAGAGCTAAGCAAAAGCTTTCACGCAACTTATCAAACTGCCCAAGATCTCCGCAAAGTTCCCCATGAAGGCACCAGATAT
Source organism: Alteromonadaceae bacterium (assembly GCA_002746115.1). Classification (GTDB taxonomy): domain Bacteria; phylum Pseudomonadota; class Gammaproteobacteria; order Pseudomonadales; family Cellvibrionaceae. The sequence continues at coordinate 10,208 of NVXL01000238.1, read as the reverse complement.
ACCCTAGTGTATCCATATCTGGTACACCGTCATCTTCGAACTCCTTGGCAGCTTGTAAAATTGATTTCTCAGCTTCAGAAAATTCAGACGACATTTTATGCATCATATACTCTTGAAAAGAATCTAACTCAGAAAGCAGCATGGGGAACTCTTGTTTGGTTAACGTTGTTTAGAGTGTAAATGGTTCAGCAGGACACCCATCGATACACCGATAATATTCTTCTTGCGCCCACCTATGGCACGCTACATTCTTTCTACCTGTAAAACTATTATCGCACCGCCTAGTATCACTTATCCACTGTTCACGGCAATCCTCAAAATTCGAGCTTGCCGAAAGCGCGGGACTGGACGCAAATAACAATGTAACCGCAGCAATCATAGCCCTAGCAACTGAGGGAATACCTGCAACAACTCCAATCAATGGAAAAAAGTAAGCCAATATAAATAATAGCGCAATCGCAATCACAATTGCGACTACCAGTGGCACAACTGATGGCTCGCAATCAACACTGCCACCACCGTTTAAACCTCCAGAAATCAAATAGGCTCCAGCTCCGGTTTGAACATCCCTAATAATATACCCGGTTCCATTCCAATTCCCTCTAGTCAATTCCCTTTCAGGAACTAAAACAGTTTTCCCTGCATTTATCGCATTTGAAATATCCCTCTTAATATCAGAGCTTACAGTTAGCCGAGGCATCACATTAACTATATTGTCTGAAGTAACAAAGTGGAGTGGTATCCCAAATAGGTTGGAATCTACTATTAACTGAACCGCAGATATACCGCTTTTCTCGCTTCTCCCATATAACTGATCAAACACAGATCCTTCCAAAAATGACCCCTGCAGACCGCTCTGCTCAACATACAACCGCCGCTGCTCAGCTGTTCCGCCAGCAACAGCGGATATCGAGCGTTTTACATCCATAATTCGACTTTGATACTGGCCGCTTCTTGCTACACCAAAAAAGTAAGACACTGTGAGTGGTGAGAAAAACAAGCCAACTGAAGGTAAGCGCTGAACAACAATATCGCTTTTAGCGGCAGTCATCTGGTTAAAAAAGTCATACTCCATCCAATAATGCAGGGCAACTTGGTGTAGATTTTCTGCTGCGGTATTTGATGGCACGGCACTTAACCGGTCTTCGACAACTTTTTGGGTAATACCGTTTCCGTTAATACCAAACACCATCTCATCGCCTGCAGTCACTTCATAAGAAACAACATCTGAGGTATCTGGGCTTTTCAGCACCACGTCTATAAACTGCTCGGAACCCATGCTAACGGCTCCCCCCACCATTAACGTCTGATCATCTAGTTTCAATGTGGGCTTTACGTTAAACAGGTAGACTGGTAACGAAGTTGCCCCTGAATCAACGTAACTTTGTAAAAGCTCTTTATCTGCCTCAGAAACGAAATCATAGGTCATGCCTAAACGACGGCTATTCAATTCAGATAGCAATATCGTATGCGACATGCTTGGAGAGTTTAATATTTTATCGTATTCCGAATCATATAATTTAATTTGAACAGAATGCTGCAAATTCGCTGGCAGTACACTATCAGAAAAGAGTATTGCCGTGACATCATAAGGCAAGCCTGCGGCCAAGGTAGTAAATTTTTCTTGAATAATGTTTTTAGCCCCTAGGATATTTTCCACAGTGGGGTCTATTCCATTTTCAGAAAAATAAACTTCAACACTTTGTTGATAATCATTAAGAAAATTGGAAATAATGCTACTGTCCACTCCTGTAATCGCACCCAATTGCTCATCAACATCTGCTGTTTGTAATATTTGTTCATTCAATGTTTCAATATCAAATGGCACGTCATCAAAAAGATTGGAGCCAGATGTATATTCATACTGTTTAAAGCTTCCATCCATGGGTATCCAGCTATCACCTTGAATATTCTTTGCGCCACGCGAAGGAAAATAATCAATCCACGCATTTACCCAGATATGCTCCATACGTATATGAGTAATCACCCCTCCCCGAACAAGGGCTGTATTCGGGATGCCGCCTTGGCCTAACACTTGCTGGGCAGCTTCCGGGGTTTTTACATCGCCAACCCAATTCATTACCTTTTCTACAGGAATCTCTACCGTTCCATATGCGTAGCGTGCAGGTGTATCAGCCGCTCTTAACAAAGCAATAAGCAAACTTGAGGCATCAAATGCATTGCCTCGTAACGTTTGCAAAGTCATATCAGAGCCCTGAATCGCCCCATGGACAGGCAAGTACTCAACATTATTTCTAACCCAATTATAAATTTCTACAGGGTCATTATTTAACTCATCAGCTTTAAGGCGTATTGCATCGGTAATTTTCACGTCCGCAGTTTCAGATAAATCCTCTGTCGAAGGCTGATCAATTGGCGCCGCATATGCGGAAGGGATTAACGCAGCGATTATTGTTTCGGCCAACTTTGTTACTACCGACAATTCCGATTCTTCCAACAAGTAAGTCTGCTCATTAGCATTTGTAGTGGGTTCTCGTGGCTTAGCATCGGGAACACCAAAAGGTAGCTTGTTTGGGTCAGTTTGTTGATGCCTTTTCTCAAACTTTTGGTCTTTCATTAAAGTGTTTAGAGCGCCAGTGGCTTCCTGTTGCTCATGCAAACTACCCGCCGTTAAAATAGCCTGAAACTTTTGCTGCATCTCATCATAAGATGCTCGGTATTTTTTAACCGTATCCCGGTGACGCTGCAGGATTGTTTCTGGCAAATTTTTATCCTTCAGCTCAGCTTCGGTTTGGTCAAAATTTGCAAGAACCTGTATGTGCTGCTCAGCTAAAAAAACAGAAATCTCTTGCATACCGTCAACAGAGTCCAAATCCAGTTGGCTCAAACCAAGAAAATCTAATACATTTTCGAGAAAGCCACCTTCCTCAGATAAGCGGGAACTGATTTCAGAGTGCTTTTTATTCGCAATGTCCTGAGCCTTTAGCAATCCCTGACTCATTTTTTGCTCGGCCGTGCCGGCGAGAGCAATCGGTTCAGGCGCACCGTCAATCTCCTGAGCCACAGCTCGACCAAAAGGTGAAAAGTAAAATACGAAGGTAAAGAAAAACATTGTTAGCCAAGCGGAAATTTTCGCCGTGACGGGACGGCGTAATGCCTCAATACTAAACTCGCTCATATTTTCTCTCCTGAATAAACCGTACTTATTAGTCGCTGGTGACACATAACTAAACCGATCAATGTCCTTCTCCCAATATAAAAAATCCCGTAACAAATGAGCAGCTGCCGTAACTGCTATCACTAGAGTTTTTCTTTTCAATATCCTTGCCGTCTCCGCCTTTTACATCGTCCTTACCCGAACCACCGTAGAGCGCATCGTTACCTTTATTACCTTGAAGTTGGTCATCGCCTGCGCCACCAAACATCGTGTCCTCGAAGTCACCGCCTTGCAGTTGGTCATCGCCTTGATCACCGTAAACAATGGAAGGTATCGTTAGCGAACCCATCTGAACTTGATCATCGCCGCCGCAGGCTTTTACATTAATTAAATCTATTTTCGACTTATCGACCCACACTTCTTCCTTGGTGGCGCCGTCGTTGAAATCGGCTTGAATTTTCCACCGACGACCATCATCCGATACTTGTATAGAGTCTTTACCGTCGGTTCCCCGGATGTACAACACATTATCTCGCACGTAGATGGGGTCTTTATTCTCGGCTTTAATTGTGCCCAAGCTTATGGCTAACTCGCTATTATCTACCATCAGACTACGATTAATACCGGCGTTAATATCGGCCACCAAAGTTATTTCATCGGCAACACCCTCGGGTAGCTGGATATAAAAGACGTTAGGCACTTCGCTAGGCGAGGAAAAATCGTATTGCCATAACCAAGCATTATCGACGCGTACAATAGGCAGCTGACTATCTATAATTTCTCCGCCTTGGGGCAAGGTGAGCAGTACGTCTACAGAGGCCTTATGAGAAAAATTTTCCAAACTCAATTCAATCGGGATGACGCGATCCGCAGCCACAGGCCAAACATCTGGCTGAATATGCGACAGTGCTTTCAAGAATAATTGCTCATGAAGGCTTTGAACACTTGTAGCGGCATCCAAAATGTCAAAGGCAAAGTATGCGTGCCGCCCACGCCGATACTCGGCAACGGAAACGGCAGTCGGAGTATCCGAAGTGACACAGCTGTCGTTGCTATTTTCACCCGCATTAAATATCGCCCATGCTTGTGCGCCGCAATGCACCAAGGCCAAGGCTTGTGAGACTAATGCACTATCCGCAACAGGCAGATTAACCACACCCTTGTCGATAATTGTATTTGCTAAGTTGTTTTCAGCCTCGATCTTAATACCTAAGAATTTTTCAATTCTATTATTACGACGCCCCCAGCTCCCACTGACTAACACACCCATTCCATTGCCCTGAGCTTCAACCAGTAATTGCTCAACCTCGGGGGAAACAGCAACATTTTCGGATAAAAGCGCTACTGCGCTGTACAAGCCCGAATGAAATTCAGCGGTAAAATCATCGGCGTTATCGACCAAGGTATAGCGCCAATAATTATCTTGCAGAAGGTTTTCCAAGTAAGTGCGTTGTTCTGCTGCGCTGTTACTATCGCCTTCCGCTGAGGAACTTAAGTCATCGACCAACACCAACAAGCGACCTTTATTGGCTAGGTTCAACTCGCCATTTACTGTTGGGGGAGTCACTTCATAACCAACGGCGGCTAGCTCTTGCAGCTCGCCCTCAATCTCCGCCATTAAAATACAGCCGTAACCGCCATACGCGGGCGGGTCGCTTAGTAATAGTTGATAAGGGTGACCTGAGGTATTGACCACGGCCACGTCCGTTTCTCTAACTTCGAACACTAATTCGCCCGTATCTAGGCTGACCACCTGATAGATCAGGGTCGCAATCGTCGGGCTGATAGCGCTTCTGTTAGTGGTTTCAAACACACAGCTTTGCGCTTCGCCTGTCGGATAGCGACTGACATTGACGGCGCCGACTAAGGAGGCAAGCTCTGAGCGCTCGACGTCGAATACAGCATTGCTCGTCGCCACGACGACGTTATCCTGAGTAATCGTCCATTGAACCTGGTAACTCCCCTCCTCTCGATCGACTAGAGGCAGTACGTATTGACGATCATGTATGGCCTCCGGAGCAAGGCTATTAAAGGCGTAGCTTTGCTCGACCAAGAGCTCGCCATCCGGTCTCAAAACACGCAGCAGGCCTTGCCCACGATTAAAGGCGGCGTTTTTTGCTAGATTCAGAGCACGCAAGCCGATGACGGTTTGATCCCAAGCTTGATAAAGGGGTTTATCGGTGTTAACCAAGGCGCCCACATTCACAAAATCACCATTTTCGGTAACAATGGCAAAGGGCGCCATCGCTTGTTGTAGCACCTCACCATTCTCGATGAGCTTAGCCACCGCTTCGTAGGCACCGGCATAGATGCCAGCCGTATCAAACTCACTACTCGGCAGCGCCACCTGTCCTTGTGCGGGGATAGCGTTTTCGGAAAATGTACCCAGTGCGATGACGAGACTTTGCTGACTATCCACAACCTCCAGCTCGACAGTGGCGCCAGTAGGAATGTCGCTTAAATTTTCCAGCAACGATGTGATCGTCACGATTTCGCCGGGCTGATAGATGTCTTTGTCGGTATCCACGCTGACACGGGTCAGCGTCGGTGCAACCTTTACACGCTGCTCGCCGAGTAATTCATAAACGGGTTGGCCATCGATATCGATGTAAAACAATTCGAGTTTTTCTGTTACAACACGCTGCTCTCCCGGTTGCAGATCAAACAACTGTAACTGGGTGTTTAAATTTTCAACTTGCCCCACGTTAAAGGTGGGAAACTCCCAAGTAACAAGGGTGTGCTCTGCGTCAACGGTGACCGATGACGGTGATAAGGAGTATGAATTCGCATTTATTTGAATGTCAGCGGTAGAAATAGTACTAACGACACGCACATCAGAAATGGCGGGCTTAATCACGTCTATCGTGATTGCAACAGGTATTGACGCACCACCACGATTGTCGTTAGCGAGGAAGGTCACAATATGCTGCCCCATATCATCCGAGCTTGGCGTCCATTGTAAACTCGCAACACCGGTCACAGAACCCGATACCGTTTGCTCAAAAACGGCGCCTAAGGGCAATCCGACGTGATTTAAAAATACTTCATCGTTTGGATCCGGATCCGTGGCTTGCACCGTAATATTAAGCGCTTGGCCGACTATGGCCCGAATAACAGAGCCGCTTTCAGGTGTCGGCGGCATATCAAATTCCGGCCAAGCATTGGCACCTTGGTCTTGCAGGTTGATGATAAAATCAATGGCGGTATTACTTTTTATGCTGTCATCGTCATCACGATCCTCAATCACCACTTGGACACTGTATAAACCATTGGTGAAGGTATCACTACCTGTCCAAGTGAAAATACCGGTGTCGGTATCCACTTCCATACCGGAAGGAATGGATGGAATCGCGGACTCTGAGCGGGTAGCCATGCGCCACGTTAAACGATCACCGTTCGGGTCAACCGCAGGAATACGAAAACGACAATCAAACTTAGAGCAAGTCACGATAGGGGGCAAATTACTAAAAGGCGAAGCATTGCCGCCTTCCAAATTGACCTGGGTGATCACGCGCCAACTCGCACTGCGTGCATTTCTCAAAGCACCGATTTTACAGCAACTTGAAAAATTGGCTGACCATGGGGCGCCATTATTATTCACTGACGGATACTGATGCCGAACAATGCCGTTTTCTTGGCCGCTCTCAATCGCACGCCCGACGATCCAGTCTTCCTGGAGGTTACGCGCAATAACTTCAAAGTTGTAACGTACTACCCGACCATCACCAAAATTAAATGAGCCCGGTTGGAACGTCTGACCAATATTAGGTCGCCCAAATGCGCTACCGCGGAATGCGACGGTCATCCTAAAGTCTGCTGTTTCGGGTGATATATCGGGCCTCGCTTCCCAAGTAAAGTGACCAAAGCGAAAGTGGCTCGCTTCAACCGTTGAGGTTAACCACATCGCAATAAAAATAAACAAGCAACGGCTTAAAGATCCTTTCAAGTGATTATTTTGCATCTTATTCACCATCCACTCCTTCCAATTGGATATTACTATTAACCGACACGCCTTCTAAGGGGACGACTTCATTAGGGGCTAAAGACTGCGTTGCTCTCAAGCGAATCGAGGGCGGAACAAATACCGCGCCTTGGCTGAGCTCTTCTATATTGGCTCCGGTAATATTGCTCACTTCTAGTTGGTAATAACCCCCAAGCACAAAGTTATGGCTGAAAGTCGGCAACTCTAATCGTTGATTTGTTTGCTGTGCAGGTAAATCCAATTGCGTTTGCCCTTGGGTCAATACCTGATTGGAGGGGTCTAATAAACGATAATCGAAGGCAATCGATACGGCGGTGTTGGAGCGATTAAATACCTCTGCGAAAAGCTCAATATCCGCACTGTTATTCAGCAAGACATACGCGGGCGATGCTTTAACATCCAGCGTAATCGATCGCGTTGGTTCCACAGTCACTAAGGTGCTGCGCTCTGACACCAAATTACTGGTGATACTATCGAGCGCCTGCACGGTAATGGTATAGCTGCCGGGCGCTACGGAGAGGGTGTTCCACCATTGCTCAAGCACGATTGTGCGCTGCTCGCTTGGTGTGAAACTTTCAATCGTCTCGGCCAGATGCGCCTGATAGTGCTCCAGCTCTTCAAGGTCACTCATTGGGTCGAGTGGCGGCAAGAAGGCGCCTGTGAAGCTAGCCACTTCGTTACCAGCGGCATTTTTTACATTCACATACAAGCGAGCGCCCTGCGCTAATGCGGTATCATTTTGAACAGTAGCGGAAATAATCACCGAATCAAAAGCGCCGTAAGTGGCTTGGTTGGTGCTCAACCCAGTGATATCAACACTGCCCAAGTCCGCTTGGCGAATATTAATATTTAGACTCAGTTCATCATGCTCTGCCAAGGTCACTTGTTTATTACTAAACAAATACCCCGAAGCATTTACGGACACGACAAACTCTAATACCGGAATATCGCTAATACGGTAGAAGCCATTGGTATCCGCAGTTGTGCTAAAGCTGCCGATCACTACAGAGGCTGTTGCTACCCCCTCCCCCGTGACCATATCCAGCACTCGACCTGATACCGTTGTTGACGGCAGGACTTGCTGTTCACGCAAGGTAATTTCACCGACATTGGCATTGGTTCTCTCTGGCACTACTGCACTAAAGGCCACTGTCTCATAGCCGCTTTTACTAATCGTCACACTAACATCGCCTGAACTTAGCCCAATGAATTCAAAAGCCCCGCTTATATCAGTATTTATTGCTGTGCTAGCTCCAATAGATACGCTTGCGCCATCAATAAGCTGACCCTGCTCATCAACGACAACCCCAAACAGTGTCGAGCTTGCGGGAAGTTCTTCAGAAGAAAGCAAGAGGGAGGGTGAAAACTGTACTTGCGTACCGGCAATAAGATCCACAGCAACCATGACTGAACGGTAAGCATCCGCGCTCACCTCGATTGCTCCCTGACCTACCTCGGCCAATAGCTGATAAGCACCACTGGCATCCGTGGTGACGCTGCTCACCTGTCCAGCGACGACGACGCTAACTGTTGCACCGACAACCGGATTGCCGCTAGAAGCATCTGTAATAGAACCCTTTATCAATGCGGCTGTTGGAGCAATTGAGAGCCTGATTGACCCGACGTTAACAAATTGCCCTTTTTGTAAGGTGATATTTTGAGAAGCCCCCAAATATCCCGACGCCGAATAAGCAAAGACATAAGCGTCTGGATCGAGGTTAGACACAACAAAGCGACCATCTGACTCAATATCAATGGTTTCAGTTGCAACACCCAGTGCATCTATCACGACACCTGCAATAGGCAATCCGTTGGCCGCGCCCACAATTCGACCCGTAACAACGGCCTTTTCTGGATCGACTGGTACGTCGATTGAGGACAATATCTCCAAAGCGGAGGCCGCTAAGGCCGTGGTATAAACACGCTGATTCCAGTCGCCGTCAGCCGACTGCCCTGCCCTCAAATAATCCAGCCCTTGCTGGTAGCGGCTAACATCTGTGGTCACCGGAATTAATGCCTGTAAGACCAAGGCGGTTTCCCAATGACTACCCCAGCCACCATTTGCATCTTCCGAGGCATAGAGAAATTCAATTGCTCGGCTTAGCATCTCCGAAATATTATAGGTATAGAGGTAAGCTCGAATGGCACGAAGTACCATTGCGGTGACGATCACTGAACTTTGATCCTCATAGATAGCAAAAGCGCCATCACTCAATTGGCTGGATGATAAAAACGCCACGGCATTGCCTGCGATCAAAGTATCAGCGCCCACTTTTTGCAAAGCCAGTAAGGCGAGGCTGGTATCCAAGGCCGTACCGCCATAACCCTCAAACTCACCAAAACCGCCATCGCGATTTTGGCGCGATAACAGGTCAGCTTGCTGATCAGCAAAAGCTTGTGCTTCGTCGCTTAGCGCAATTAATAATCGCGCTAAGCCTTCAGTCGTCATCGCTTGCGGTGCATTATGAATCGATGATAAGGCCGCTGATCTGTTGGCTTGAGTGGAATTGAGCAGAGCAAAAACGGTTAAGGCTTCAGCTGTGGCTTGTAAGTCGGTGGCAATATCCGGCGAGTTAACGACTGCGCCATTAGCCCCTTGCGCAAGTTCTAACCAGTGCAAAGCGGCATTAAGTGCTGCATCCTCTCCTTCCTCCTGATGGTTCTGGCCATTGTGAGCGTGAGCATAGAAAGCCGCCGTTCCGGCCAATAGAACTACCATGCACCAATGAAATAAAATACGATTGACGTTCTTCACCATCAAAACTCCGTTTCTTTCTAGTTATTTACCAGTTATTTAATATGTGACCTGAATAAAATCAAGGCACAATGAAACAACGCACCCTAGGGCATACGTTAATACTCAAGAATTGAATAAATATGAGTGTCGTTACGGGGGAAATGTCGGCATAAAAATAATCAAATCCGTGCGCATAACTGTCATTACAATCCCTTTAATAATTTGGAGAAAATACAGGGTGTATTTTCAAATACTTACGGCATATATGTTTTGTCGAAAAGTATCACATGCTAACAGTTTCCAAGCCTACACCTGTTGGCTGAGTTGGACAATGCCTTTTATCCACAAATATCGACCTTGATACGATTTAA
>NVXL01000237.1 GCA_002746115.1 Alteromonadaceae bacterium | reverse complement strand
CACGGCGACGTCTTTCGCGGGCTCAAGGCCTGCACGACGATTGCGTAAGAACCAACGTGTTCCTCGTCTAACGCGGCGCATCATATTCGACATGAGCCGCATTTGAATTTCGGCAGGCACGCGATTGTCGAGCGAGCCGATATAGTCTTGAAATTCCGATAACTTAAAGACATCTCTTGAGACGATGTAGGCCTTGGCAATATCGGCCAAAGGCGCACCTGTGGTCTCCAAAATACGATGGCAAGCGGTGATGCCTAAGTTGTTAACCAAGTCGTTGGCGACTTGTGTGCCGACGATTTCTCGGCGTAAACGATGGCTATAGACTTGATCGCGGTAGCGCTCTAATAATAAAGACGGAAATGCCGTCTCGATTTCAGCCATCATATACGCATCATCAGTGATATCTGAATTGATTAAGGCTTGTTTTAACATGACCTTTGCGTAAGAAATTAGTACGGATAATTCTGGTCGGGTTAAGCACTTACCTTTGTTGGTACGATCGAGAATTTCGTCATCAGAAGGCAAAAACTCCAAGTCGCGATTTAAATGCCCCTCCTCGACCATAAAGGAGATAAACCGACGGTACTCGTTAATACGGCGGGAGATATCATTCTCGGCCAAACTAATCGCAAAGGTTTGACGGTAATTGTTCTGTAATACTAAACGAGAAACATCATCTGTCATGCTAACTAATATCTGGTTACGCTGTTTCCCCGTTAAGTCGCCATTGGCGATTAGCTCGTCTAATAATATTTTAATGTTAACTTCGTGATCCGAACAATCCACACCGGCAGCGTTGTCGATAAAGTCGGTATTACAGGCTCCGCCATGGAGTGCAAATTCCACGCGGCCGAGTTGTGTCATGCCTAGATTTCCGCCTTCGCCAAAGACTTTGCAATGTAACTCTTTGCCGTCCACGCGTAAAACATCATTTGCTTTGTCGCCCACTTGGCTATGGCTTTCCCAGCTGGCTTTGACATAGGTGCCAATGCCACCATTCCAAATCAAATCTACTGGGGCTTTGAGCAATGCGGTGATGAGCTCGGTTGGGGCTAGGCTTTTGGCGTCGATATCAAATGCCTGCCGCATCTCATCAGTAAGCTTAATAGATTTAGCGGAGCGTAGAAATATTCCACCGCCTTTAGACATTAAGCTACGATCATAATCGTCCCAAGTACTGCGTTCTAAGGCAAATAACCGGCTGCGCTCAACAAAGCTCTTAGCTGCGTCCGGCGTGGGGTCAATAAAAATATGCATATGGTTAAATGCCGCGAGCAAAGCGCTATGTTCAGATAACAATAAGCCGTTGCCAAAAACATCGCCGGCCATATCGCCAATGCCAATAATACTAAAAGGCTCTGTTTGAATATCAAGGCCGCGCTCTCTAAAATGGCGCTGCACTGAGATCCAAGCGCCGCGAGCGGTAATACCCATGCCTTTGTGGTCGTAGCCGTGGCTGCCGCCTGAGGCAAAGGCATCGCCCAGCCAATGTTTATTTTGCATGGATATTTCATTGGCGATATCAGAGAATGTCGCGGTGCCTTTATCGGCCGCTACCACTAAATAGGGGTCATCTCCATCGCGACAGCGCACGTTCTCGGGCTTGACGACTTCGCCGTGAACGAGGTTGTCGGTAATATCGAGTAAGCCTTGAATAAATATTTTATAACAAGCAATGCCTTCTGCCATGAAGGCATCTCGCGATGCGTCTAAGTCCAATTGCTTGGCCACGAACCCGCCCTTGGCACCATCGGGTACAATCACGGCGTTTTTAACTTGCTGGGCTTTTACAAGGCCTAGCACTTCGGTGCGATAATCCTGCACTCGGTCGGACCAACGTAAGCCGCCTCTGGCTACTTTCCCGCCGCGCAGATGCACGCCTTCTATTCGGGTAGAATAAATATATATCTCGAACATTGGGCGCGGCTCGGGAATACCGGGAATATCTCTCGGGCTAAACTTAATGGCGATATACGATTTAACATCGCCCTTGCCAGTAGCATTAGAATTGCCATTACCGTCAGGGGTGTTTTCTTTTTGAAAATAATTGGTTCTAAGTGTTGCGTTAATTAAATCTAAATAACGGCGGAATACTTTATCTTCATTCAGATTACTAACGCTGTCTAAACGCTCAACAACACTTTTGCGTAGACGCGCAATACGTTCTTGCTCGACAGTACTATCGGGTTTTTTATCTCTATTTAAGCGGGGATCAAAACTCGCTTTAAACAAGGCCAATAAGCTGCGGGTAATCTCGGTATGGTGTACAAGCGTATTCGCGATAAATTCTTGGGTGGCATTAAAGGTTACTTGCTTTAGGTATCCGGCATAAGCGCGTAACAGAACCACCTCTCGCCAATTTAAACGTGCGGCTAATACTAAGCGGTTAAAGGCGTCGCTCTCACACTGTTTATACCAAACGGCTGCAAAAGCCTCTTCAAATTGTTTGCGCGCGACATGCACATCCACGGTGACGGAAAGTGAAAATTTCAAATCAAAATCGTGCAGCCAAATCACTTCGCCATTTTTTTTAACGATTTTATAGGGCTGTTCACCCAATACACGAAAGCCGAGGTTTTCTAACACGGGAATGGCATCCGAAAGTGCCAAGGGGCTGTCACGATGCATGACTTTAAAGCGCATGCACTTAACCTTCGCATCCACTGGGCGATACAGGTTCATCACAATATCACGGCCATCGCCAAAGCCTTCTAACATGGCAATATCAGCCACTGCCGAGCGCGCATCATAATGCTCTTGATAACCACTGGAAAATGCATGGCGATATTGATTAAAATGGCTAATGCCTTTAGCTTCGCCCAAGCTATCCAGTAATGCACTACGGAAATTCGCTTCCCAGTTACGGGTTAAATTCAGGATATCAGCTTCCAAAGCTTCAATATTTAACTGCACCGGTTTATTTCGATCAACACGAAACACGAACTGCGCTCGCGCCAATAAAGACTCAGAGAAGTGACTGGTAGAATCCAACTCATCTGAATCTAGAGCGGTGCCAATCAATTGTTGTATTTGCAGGCGAATATGGGTTGAGTACCAGTCGCGCGGCACAAACACCATGCAGTTAACAAAACTCACAAAGGGGTCGACGCGGGCAATCAAACGGACAATATGACGCTCGTTAATAGCGGCGATGGCACAAATATTTTTATATAAACTATCGTCATCGGCTTGAAATAACTCTTCTTTGGGCAGGTCTTCCATGACACGCATTAAATTACGGCCGTTATAGCCGTTGGGGTTAAAGCCAGAGCGCGCCATCAATGCGGTGACTTTATGTCGTAAAAGAGGTATCTGTACTGGTGAGATCATCGATACGGAATGAGTAAACACCCCAAGGAAACGTACCTCGCCTATAATTTTACCGTCGCTATCAAGTTTCTTTGCAACAATATAATCGGGGTAGACCTCACGATGCACGGTGGAACGCGCAGGGAACTTGGAAAAGCACAATAATGCATCACTGTCATGAAAATCACGCACCCCTTGGCTGAGCTGTTTATAAGGTAAGTAGGTGTCCGTTAATTCTAAATGACGAAACATCCCTAGCCGTTGCTCAGGCAGTTCTTTCAATACACGTTCATCGTTGTCTTGCGTCAGCTCAAACTCGCGACAACCCATAAAGGTAAAATGTGACTGTTTAAGCCAATGTAAAAACTCGACGTATTCTTTATGTTCAGGCGCTTCATAATTTGATATGCACACTTTAAGACGATCCTGCATGGGCAAATAATCGTCAACAACGCAGGCGACATCTTCAAGCGTTTTTATAATCGCGCTACGAATCGTATTGAGGCGCCCCTCATCAGTGCAGAGGCTAATTTCAAAACAAATTATCGCCTCAGTTCCCCCGCCTTCAGGCGATTTTGCGGCTTGGATATCGGCTCTTGACTCAGGCGTTCTCGTAATAGATAAGGTATTACTGTGAATCACTTGTATCGCATCTTCATGACGCGTTAGCGCCATACGGATTGAATCGACGAGAAATGGCATGTCCTTTTGTACCACCAAGATAACCGTGCGGTTACACAGCCAGCCATTCTCCTCGATACTGGGGTTATAGATCTTGATTGTCGGCGATTGCTGATCCGCTAACAAAATAGTCAGCTCCCGCAAAAAGCCTAAAAGATCACTCAACTCCCGCCCCTGCCACTCTTCTAATGGGAAACTGGGCAGGTACAATTCTGCGAAGCTTAGAACGTGCTCAGCTTCTGATGCATCGAGGCGCAAGCTCGCTAGTTTACGCAAACCCGTCATCAAGTCGTTTCTGTTTTCGATATGATCGCCGCTTATCTGCACTACTCTCACCTCACCTATCCGCTAGCCCAATGGTTACATTTGTGGAGATTCCCGCATGTTCCCATTGATTATTGATCTAAAAGCCCTTATAAAAGCTTAGCTTAAAATAGTGGAACCCGAGAGGGGTAGTGCTTGTCTACACTCGCCTGAGTCGTAGAAGAACAGCATATACGATGCTAGATAATAAAATGGGCGCGTAGAACAACGCGTTAAACTCAATACAGTTGGACAAAGTGGTGTAGCTTTATTATGTCGACCCTGACATCCCTACAAGAACTCAAAACCTGGCTAGACAGCCAAATCGTTGGTCAATCCGCACTCACAGACCGTTTGCTCATAGCCGTAATTGCCGATGGGCACTTACTGGTTGAGGGCGCACCGGGCTTAGCCAAAACCAAGGCGATTAAAACCCTGTCAGACGGTATCGAAGGCGACTTCCACCGCGTGCAATTTACCCCGGACTTACTCCCCTCGGACATTACCGGCACCGATATTTACCGCCCTGAAAACGGCACCTTTGAATTTCAGAAAGGACCGATTTTTCACAACTTAGTGCTCGCCGATGAAATCAACCGTGCGCCCGCCAAGGTGCAATCGGCTTTGCTTGAAGCAATGGGCGAGCGCCAAATCAGCGTCGGCAGGTCCACTTACCCCCTTCCTGAACTGTTTTTAGTCATGGCGACGCAAAACCCCATCGAGCAAGAAGGGACTTACCCCTTGCCTGAAGCTCAGCTGGATCGATTTTTGATGCATGTTCGTGTTGACTTTCCAAGCATAGAAGCCGAGCGTGAGATTCTCCGCTTGAGCCGCAATGAAGCCAGCCAAACAGGTAAAGCGGCCTCCTTTGCTAAGCCGATCAGCATTGAAACCCTACTCAAGGCTCGGGAAGAGGCCCTGCAGGTGCATATGGCCGACACCGTTGAAGAGTACATTGTGCAGCTAACAGCAGCGACACGTCAGCCTGAGATTTATAGCGAGGATTTAGCCCGTTGGATAGAGTTCGGGGTTAGCCCACGCGCCACGATCAGCCTAGACCGCTGCTCACGCGCCTACGCTTACCTTAACGGCAGGAACTTTGTTAGCCCTGACGATGTTCGCGCAGTCGTGCACGATGTCTTCCGCCATCGACTCATTTTGAGTTTTGAGGCCGAAGCGAACGGACAAAACGCCGATAATATTATCGACGAGCTTATCCAACGCGTTCCCGTAGTATAGATAGGTAACTAGTTCATGGCATTTTTTGCTGATAAGGCTAGCAAGCCTTCGACACGCTCGTCAGTACGCGACAAGGCTTTTGAAGGTGCCTACATCTCGGTAGATTCACTGCTTAAACTACGTCACATTGCCAAAGATGTGACCTTACAGACGAACAAAAAAAGTAGTGCCATCATGGATGGCGACAGCCGCACCAGCTTTCGTGGCCGGGGTATGGAGTTTGCGGAGGTTCGCCCTTACCATGCGGGTGACGATATTCGCAATATTGACTGGCGCGTCACCGCTCGCGCCCAAAAGCCTTACACTAAGCTTTTTCAAGAAGAGCGCGAACGGCCTATTTTTTTAGTGGTCGATCAACGCTCGCCGATGTTTTTTGGCAGCGTCGCGCAGTTTAAATCAGTTTATGCGGCTAAGCTGGCGGCGACTATTAGCTGGGCCGCCTTAGCCAATAATGACCGCATCGGGGCACTGATATTTTCAGACACCTCGCAAACCGATTCTCGTGCCCGCCGTGGCAAACATGCCGTACTCGCTTTATTGCATCAATTGCACACGTTTAATGGCGCTTTAAACTCGCCCTTTATGCCTGAGCAACACAACACTTTAGAAGAGATGCTAACGGACATTCGTCGTGCGGCAAAACCGGGCAGTGCGGTATACATTATTAGTGATTTTCACGATTTCAATGAGGGCTGTAAAGAGCCACTTAGCGTGCTCTCGCGCCATACCGATGTATCGCTTTTTCACGTGCACGACCCCTTAGAGAAAATACTGCCGCTTCAGCAAAACCTCACCATTGCCAGTGGCGATGGGGATGGCCAAATTGACCTCAGCGGTCAGAGTTCACGCTTTAACGAGGCTTTTAGTCAGAGTTTTGAGCGTAACCAAGAAGCCATACGCCACGCTTGCCAAGTCGCAGGCGTCACCTTTGCCTCACTTTCAATTGATATACCCCTTGAGCAAATGCTCAGCGACGTATTCGTCAATCGCACCCAACGACGCCGAGGTGGACGATGAATAGCGCCGCACAAGCTCATTCCGCGGCTCATTCCGCAACTAATAGTCACGCGTCAAACAATGGTTCAGCCGCAAACTCTGACGCCCAACAAAACCCACAAGTGCAGGCTTTACTTGAGCAACTACACGACGTTAAAGCCCCTGCCGATATCGGCCTCTGGCCTCCCGCTATTGGCTGGTGGCTCGCTGCCAGCTTGCTCATTGCCGCTATTTATTTTAGCTGTCGCAGTGCCCTGCGCTATTGGCAATCGCGTCGCTACGTGAAGCAGGCGCTAATTACGCTGCGTGAAATTAAACAACAAGAAAACCGCATGGGCGACCGAGAAGTCGCCAGTGCCGTGATTAAGCTACTCAAACGCACTTGGTTCAGTGCCCGCCCCAATGAGCGTCATTTAATTGCATCGCTGTACGGACGAGAAAGCCTCGAAACACTCGCCAAAGTCGCTAAACCCAGCGTTGAGCTAGCTGTAATAAAAACCGACCTCGATGAGATTTTATACAGCGCCGAAGGTGCCAAGCTTACACTGCGCCGAGATTTACTGTTTAAATTTGCAGAGCACTGGATCAAGCACCACAAACGTAGTCAAAAGCAGAAGCAAAAACTGAAACAACATAAAAACGCGAGTGCTAACACAGGATTAACACAAGGAGGTAAGCATGCTACTGTTTGAATGGGCTTGGGTATTTTACACACTGCCGCTGCCCTTACTGGTTTACCTTTTAGCGCCGAGAGCACAGCATGAAAGTGCGGCTCTGAAAGTCCCGTTTTTTCACCGAGTGGAAAGCGTATTAGGCAGCGTAAGCAAAAGCCAAGCGAGCGGTAACCGTGTTAACGCGGTAGCGCTATTGTTAATTTGGCTTTTATTGGTCAGTGCTGCAGCAAACCCAAAATGGCAAGGAGAGCCGGTATTTTTACCCAGTGCTGGTCGAGATTTATTAGTGGCTGTGGACATTTCCGGCAGTATGAAAATTGCCGATATGCGCGTTAATAACCGTCAAATTCCAAGAATACATATTGTTAAGCAAGTGGTGGGCGACTTTTTAATTCGCCGTACCAGCGACCGCCTTGGTTTGATTTTATTTGGCACCAACGCTTATTTGCAGGCACCGCTTACCTTCGACCGTAAAACCGTTAATCAATTATTGCAAGAGGCTCAACTCGGTTTTGCGGGCGAGCAAACCGCCATTGGCGATGCCATCGGGCTTGCAATAAAACGCTTAAAAGATCGCCCCGAGTCACAAAGAGTTTTAATTCTATTAACCGATGGCGCCAATACGGCAGGTGAAGTCTCGCCTCGTCAAGCGGCGGATTTAGCCAAGCAATCCCAAGTTAAGATTTATACCATTGGGGTTGGCGCAGAGGAGATGAAAGTTAACGGGGGTATATTTAGCCGAGCGCAACGAACCGTGAACCCTTCAGCCGATCTCGATGAGGAAACGCTCAATTATATTAGTGATACCACCGGGGGGAAGTATTTTCGAGCGCGTAATCCGGCAGAACTTGCAACAATTTATCACTTACTTGATCAGCTCGAACCGATCGAGCAAGACAAAGAAGCCTTCCGCCCACAGCGTTCGCTTTACACTTGGCCGCTAGGCATTGCACTCATATTGAGTTTTATTTTGTGCTTTAGACAAGAAATAACTAATCCGCGCAGCCTATTTCGCTCGGAGGTCAAATGATCGAACAACTACAAGAATTTCATTTTATTCGCCCTTGGTGGCTACTCGCAGCGATCCCTGCCCTGTTGTGCTTTGCTAGTTTATTGTTTAAAGCGACGCGCAGTAACCGTTGGCGCAGCGTTATTGACGAGCGATTATTACCTTATTTATTAGATGGCGAATTTAAAAAACTAAGCCGCTACCCAAGTTATGCGCTTTTACTTATCTGGTTTTTGGCCCTTATAGCAATGGCCGGCCCCACATGGGAACAGGCACCACAACCGGTTGCCAAAAATGCCGATGCCTTGGTGATTTTATGGGATTTATCCCCCTCAATGAACGCCACCGACATTAAACCTTCGCGCTTAACACGTTCACGTTTAAAAATTATCGACCTATTAAACAGTCGTAGCGACGGCTTAGCCGGTTTAATTGTTTACGGTGGTGAGGCTCACATTGTTACCCCGCTCACTGACGACACCAAGACCATTATCAGCTTATTGCCGGGACTTACCCCGCAAATCATGCCCTCTTCCGGCAGCAACCCTGAGATGGCATTTAAACTAGCCCATCAATTATTAAAAGATGCAGGCATCAGCGAAGGCAACATTTTATTTGTCACCGACGGCATTGCAAGTGATGCCATCGGGACGCTTTATGATCAAGCCTCTCAAGGCAACTACCACGTCACCATCTGGGGCATAGGCACTCAAGCAGGTGCGCCCATCCCCATCGCCAATGGTGGCTTTGCACGCAGTCGCTCAGGTGAAATAGTGATTGCTAGATTAGACGATAAATCGCTAAGTGATGCTGCCATTGCTCTCGGTGGAATTTATGTGCCTTTCAGTAATGACAATCTCGATTTGGAGTCTATTTTGCATTTTAGCCTCAATAAAGATGCGCTAAGCGATGCGGCTCAAGTACAAATAAAAACCGAACGTTTATTTGACCAATGGGTTGAGAAAGGTCCCTACCTTTTATTATTGTTGCTGCCTTTCGCGGCGCTGGCATTTCGCAGAGGCTGGCTACTGACCGTTGTTTTAGGCATTGCCATAATTAACCCGGAGCCTGCGCAAGCATTGAGTTGGCAGGATTTATGGCAAACCAGTGACCAACGAGCCAAAGCCCTACTCGATTCTGGCGACCCCAGCCAAGCCGCCAAAACTTTTAAAGACGAGCAGTGGCGCAGCGTTGCAGAATACAAAGCTGGCGAATTTGACAGCGCGTATAACAGCTTTAATGAAAAGGATGACACCACAAGCTTATATAACAGTGCCAACGCCCTTGTGCAGCTAGGCGAGTACGAGCAAGCCATTAAAACTTACGATCAAGCACTTGCTCTGACACCTGACTTTACTCTAGCCACCGACAATAAAAAAATTGCCGAGCAACTTAAAGCCCTCCAAGAACAGCAGAGCCAAGATCAAGACGGCGAAGGTGAGGAAGGCGAAAAAGGTGAAGAAGGCGAGAACCAGGATGGCGAAGGTCAGGAAGGTGAGGGACAGGAAGGCCAAAACCAAGAAGGTGACGACTCAGAAGGTGAAGGTGAAGGTGAAGGTGAAGGTGAAGGTGAAGAGGGTGACGGTCAAGAAGGCGACAATCAACAAGCCCAAGACCAAGAAGGCGACGACTCGGAAGGTAAAGACGAAGCCCAATCGCCCGGCGAACTAAGCGAAGAAGACAAAGAAGCCTTAAAAGAAAAATACGCCGAGCAAAATAACGAAGAAGACGCTACCGAAGAAGAAAAAGAGCAACAGGCGCAAGCTCAGCAACAAGAAGAACAAGAAGGCGAGCCAAATGCAGACCAGCAAGCCCAAGACAAACAACAAGTAACACTAAGCCGTGAGCAAGTAGAGCAAAACCAAGCGCTTGAACAGTGGCTACGCAAAGTACCGGATGACCCCAGCGGTTTATTACGTGCAAAATTCCGTCATGAATTTAATAAACGCCGCCAACAAAGCTATCAAGGGCGGCTTAAAAATCCCCCGGGACAATCCAGCTCAGATGAGCGTTGGTAAAAGGCCGAGATAACAGAATGATTCAGACCATCAAAAAAGCTAATACATATACTATGAAACTGCTTCGCACAGTAAAACCACACAGCGTGACGCCAATGCGTCTGGGCTTGCTACTCATCACATTATTGACCGCAACGCTTGCAAGCCAAGCCTTTGCTCAACAGGGTGAACTTAGCGCCAAAGTAAATCGTACCTCACTCGGTATTGACGAGAGCTTACAGCTCCACGTTCGCTACACCAGCACACAAATTAGTGGGCAGCCGGATTTTCGCCAGCTCAATACTCAGTTTGAAATTCTCAATCAGTTTCAAAGCTCCCAAAGCCGTAATATAAATGGCCGTATTTCCGCTTACACCGAGTGGCAACTCACCTTAGCCCCAAAAAGAGAAGGTAACTTGTTAATCCCCTCACTGCGTTTTCAGGGGAAATTCTCAGACGCGATAGAAATTACCGTCTCACCAGCAAAGCCAGTTCCCGCGGGTCAAATCAGCGACGTTTTTATCGATACCGTTATTGAACAAAACGAAGCTTACGTACAAGAGGGAATAGTCGTTAAATACCGCCTTTATTATGCTGTTAACATTGAGTCACTAAATGCCACGCCCTTAGAAATTGACAACGCCGTTATTGAGAAATTACCCGAGGCGCGTAATACCCGCACAATTAATAATCGTCGTTATAACACTTACGAAGAGTCCTACAGCATCTTCCCTCAAAGCTCCGGGGAATTAGTTATTCCGGCGACACACTGGAACCTTACCATAGGCTCCGGCACTCGTAGCTTCTTCAACCGCCCTCGCCGTAACGAAATCAAACGTCTCAAAACTGATGAAAAACGTATTATTATCAAACCTCGCCCCAGCAGCTACCCGGCAAACGCGCTATGGTTGCCAGCCGTCCAAATACGGCTCAACGAGCAGTGGAGCAAACCACCAGAAGACTTTCAGTTAGGTGAGCCAATTACCCGCACCCTAACCTTACAAGCCGCAGGCTTAAGTTCATCACAATTACCGTCCCTCACTGACGCTATGCAGGCGAGCGGCGCGAAGGTTTATGCCGACCAGCCCGTACTGAGCGATGACAAAAGCGTGAATGGCGTTATCGGCAAGCGCATAGAGAGTGCGGCAGTTGTCATCTCCTCTGTCGGACAAACGATCATTCCCGCCATTAAAGTTCCGTGGTGGAATGTTCAGCATGACCGCCTTGAATATCTCGAAGTTCCCTCACGCACCATCCGCATCACCGCGCCCGCCAACGCTGCTGGGGATAGTATTCCCCCCCTGATCTCGCAATCTGGCCAGCATAGGGTAAGCGGCGGTGCGAGTATTGATAGCGCCGCCTTAAAAGCCCTACAGCAGTCATTATTTATGTGGCGCTTGCTCGCTTTGATTTTATTGTTATTCGTGCTGGCCTTAACTTTTTGGCTATGGCGCATACGCGCTGCCAACGCCGCTATCGTCGACGACCAACAACAAAGCCAAGCACAGCTCCAGCGTAATGAGAAACAAGCTTACAAAGCCTTTAAGCGCGCCTGTCGCGATGATGACCTCGCGGCGCTACGACAGCATTTACTTCTCTGGGCAAAACTCTACTGGCGACTACCCACCCAGCCCACGTTAATAGCCCTTGGCCAGCGCATGAGTTCTGACCAGGTTAACAACCAACTGCTTGCGCTCGATAGCGCACTTTACAGCGACAATCAAGGGCAAAAAATCCATGGGGAGCTTATTCTCACGGCGGTAAATGCTTGGCTAAAAGCGCAAGGCTCAAACAAGCAAAAAACTCAGCAACTCGCCGAGTTTTACGGCACATCCGCATAGCATCAAATGATGAAAATGCTAGCAAACCACACACGTTGGCGTATTGTTAAGTATATAGCGGCTTCAAGTTTTGTGGTTTTTGCGATGGTATTGACACTGCTTGTTTTAACCGTCAGTACCGCCTCAAATATCAGCTCGCCCCCAGAAAAACCCGCTAACGATCAAGACATGCGCCACGCCTTGGCCTTGATTAAAAAGCTCAGCCAACCTTTTTTTAAACGACAAAAAACCGTCGCAATTCACACCAATATTCACGAAGTAAACAGCCTGTTTGCGTTTATAAATAAACGCTATCCAAGAATTGAAGGACAGGCACAAATACAAGGCGACGAATTACAGATAGACATGGCGCTACGCTTTCACTGGTTTCAGCAAACACTGTACCTCAACATAAGCGGGCGGCTTGAGTCTCACACCGGGATTCAATGGCAAAACATTAAAATCGGTAGCCTTTCGCTCAACAATTATTTTAGCAATATGCTCTTTCGCAAGACTGTCAAAATAATTGCGACGGAACGCCATGGCAACGAGTTTTTAGCGGGTGTGCGCACCATCGCAATAAAAAATCAAAGTATTCACCTACGACTTGAATCACTTAAAAATGTCTATGCCACCATCGCTAGCCTGCGCCAACGCATCGGCATACTCACCGGAAACGCGCTATATTTTGATCGCATACGTGTTCAATATTACCTAGATTATCTGAGTGGATTTTCCCGGTCTATGCCTAGGACATCGATGTCTTTAAGTATTTATCTACAATTACTGATGAAGGAAACCCACCTACAAACGCAACAAGATTTAGCCCCGGCAACCGAAAACTTGTATGCTTTGTATGCGCTCGCAATATTATTAGCGCCAGATTTATTTCAGCATTATATTCCAGGGCTTGATACCCAAAATTTAAAACAAGCACAAAATTTCAATTTAACGCTGGCGCGAAAAAGTGATTTTGCACAGCACTTTATTTACTCCATCGCCTTAGAAATTTTATCTTCCAAGGGGGTTAGCTATTCATTAGGCGAAGCAAAAGAGCTGATGGATTCACAGCGTGGCGGCAGCGGCTTTAGCTTTGCCGATATTGCAGCCGACAGAGCCGGGTTAAAATTTGCCGAGCTGGCAATTAATTCAAACGAACAAGCACGAGCCCTTCAGGAATACTGCCTGACGGGCCTACGTGAGCGCGATTTCTTCCCTAGCACCAAAGGCCTCCCAACTCGTCTCAACCGACAACAGTTCGTCGAGCGCTATAAAGACACCTATTCCCCACAGTACCGCAGTGTTATCCAAGGGATAGATAATCGTATCAATGCCAGCACCATCCATCAGGGTTTAATTTATAAACGTAGAAATTGAGCTATAATTGCCAATTATTTACCGTTGATGACTTCTAAGGTCACAGTTAAGGTCAAGTTATGAGCCACACCATTCAATTCGTTAACAAAAGTGCCGACATCAATACCAGCATCGAGGTCGGTGAAGACGAAGTTATTTTAACTAAA
>NVXL01000236.1 GCA_002746115.1 Alteromonadaceae bacterium | reverse complement strand
TGCACTTTATGAATATGGGTGAAATTCAATTTAAAAAATAACGAGTATCCCTTACCCGAACGCTCTTATCAAGACCTCAATTGACGCGGATCTTGGATGAGCTTTCGGGTAAAAAAACCTTATAGCACAACCACTCACGGCAACTTCAAACGCTCAACAGACTCCAACTCCAACTCCGGCTCACCGCCACGATTACCACAACCCGATGCCGTATAAACATAACCATCAACAATAGCCAAACCAGTGCCATGGCGACCCCGTTATAGCGGAGGCCAATCCCGCCACGCCTTGCTTGTAGTACTAAATGCGTCCATCTCTTGGTGGGCTGTTACTTGAGAAATACCTTCACCTCCGCCAAAAATCACTTCATTTTTCCAAACAAATGTTGCCGTACCGGCTCGCAAAGAAGGTTGCGCTTCATCTGTCATTGTAAGATCACTAAGAATCCTAAGTTCAAGCTTGATCACAAAAAGGCAGAAATTAAAAACTGCTCTTGTCGGGTTGCGATTATGCTGGTTACTTAACCGGTTATTGACAAGAGCGGCTTTCAAAATCTGCCTGATTATCTATCTGCTTACCTAATTTTTAAATTTTAATATCAACGCTGTTTTACTTAGGGCACTACTACAGTTATTCCGGTTTGGCGTGCTGTACAACCACCACCTCTGGGATGTAGCTGCCCGCAAATCATGTAAGTATAGGTGTAACTACCACTTGTTTTTCCTGACACAACGACATCGTTATCGGAGAGGTAATGGCCTGTAAATACATGACTAACAGAGCCATTTTTTGTTTCGAGTATAACAAGGCTCGAACTATTACTGTAGTTTAGCGCTGGCGCATAAATCGAGTTTGGCCAATGGAGTTCGTAGGAATCACCGAAGGCTGAAATGGTAGCGCTCGACGTTAACGGAACGCTATGGGAGCCCGCAGCTGCAGTTATGGCTCCATAAGCGGCAAACGCGTCTAGCCTTGGTCGCTGCAATTGACTCTTACTATCTGTCAGCAGGGTGCCATTGTTGGTTATAGCATGCTCTAGGGATGCGCGGCGAATTGTTGCCGGGAGATCATCATATAAATCCATGGAGGCTAAAGCAGCGATAGCTCCGGCTACATGGGGCGCAGCCATAGAGGTGCCGCTTTTAAATGTTGTGCCGGTGGGGGCTCGAGAGGAGCGGATACTTACCCCAGGTGCAAACAAGCCTACCTTGGCATGACTGTTGGAAAAAGATGCTACTACGTCACTTTTGCTTGAGGCGCCTACGACAACGGCGCCAGAAACACAAGCCGGGCTGCCGATAGCGTTTGTAAACCCACTGTTGCCTGCAGAAATTACCACACTCACACCCGCTTGCCTTAAGTCTGATACTGCTTCTGTGTAGAGGCTAGTGGTACAGGTGCCGCTGAATTCACCACTGCCAAGGCTCAAATTAACAGCCGCTACATTCTGCTGTGCTGATATCTGCCGAACCCACTCAAGCGCCTCGATTATGTCGGAACCGTAAGCTCGTACGCAAGGGGCAAAACCATTGCTGCAGTCAGCCGCTTGATTGAAACGCGAAAAAACCTGAACAGCAATGATATTGGCTTGAGGGGCAATACCATTTCGTCCCGCGGCTATACCGGCGACATGAGTTCCATGATCGCAACCATTAGCGTTAGGTACACAGTCATCTCCGCTACCAGGGCCTATTTGCACTGCGGCACCATTCGGACATAAGCTCGTAGAGCGATTGCCAGAGGTTGTCGAGAAACAAGCTTCTGCAACGATTCGACCGCCAAAATCAATGTGGGTATTATCTACGCCGGTATCCAAAATGGCGACTGCCGCGCCCGCACCGGAAATACTTAAGCTTTGTGTCTGGTCAGCATTTGTTAATGGGACAGATTCCGCTAAGGTAGGAGCGTGTAGTTCGTCTTCAAACACGGCTGCAGCCATACTGCTGTCAAGCAACTTGTCGAGCTGCTTTTTATTAACTTTATAAACTAAGTGTCCGCTACGCGTTAACATTTTGTGGGGCGAAAGGCCTTGCCTTTTCATGCTGCTAGAAAAATCTTTAACGCGAGCCGATTTTTTGTTTAATTTTTTATTTGATTTTGATAAAAGCGTTGAAATATTTTTGGGTTTTACGATAACCCGTATTGTATCTTGTTTTTTTAACTTTTTGATTAGGGCTCCATAGTTTTTTGCGACGGCCGCTCGCTCCTGAGTAGTTCCAGCGGCTACGACATTGGTAGAAAATAACAAGATACCAAAAATGAAAATAAAAATACGAATACTCATATATCCCTCTGTAGTTATAAATTACAACTTATATTGTAATTTCTTTTTTAAATGGTTGAATATGATTTTTGTTGGCGGATCCAGCTTAGGCTTTAGGGGAAATCCCTCTAAGCAGAGTGTTTTGTTGTTTAAAAATCAAACGTTTAAATTATTTATGAAAACTTATGTGGATTACAGCTTTCCCTGTCGGTAATTTTAGAGGAGCGTTAAGGCGGTAATTTTTAGATTGTTACATACTTAACGTGCGACACGGTATCACATGAATTTCTCTGTGTCACGATAGTTGTCGTGTTTAAATCCCTACATGGAATCGCGACCTCGACTACAACCGCTGAAAGCAGGTTAAATTTTAACGTTAGCAAAAGTGAATATATGTAAGCACACTCATGAGCGATCAAATGGTGACCAGTGATTTTGTGAGCTGAATATATCTCAAAATAAATTATTTAGATTTTTGCACTCAGTGAGTTTACTGGGGCAGCGGTATTGAGGGTCAGATTCCAATACCGCTACCGCAAAAAATATTACGTGTAGCTATTTACCAGATTTTCACAAGCCTCTTTCCTTAGTTCGGTTAAAAGGGAATATGATTTAGGTCGCCGCTTAACTGCTCTTGGTTGGAGCGGCCTTTTTCTCTTTCCTATCGGTGTTGAAATAATAGCATTTAATATTTTATATCTACATTTGGATAGATATGTTTCGCAAGCTTTACGCAGCTCAAACCTCATAGAATTCAAGATTTTATAAGTAGATTTTAAACTTATAGATCTCGGATTTTCATTGTTCCAGTAAGCTGACTCCGCGACATTTCCTCTAATAAGATTGTATGCCATAAAACGTACGGCGATTTCTTTCTCCGCCATATCTGGCGTGTTGCATCGCAACATTTCCATGTTTAAATTACTTTTGATGGTGCGCAAATCAAGTTCAATTTTCCAGCGTTCCCGGTATAGATCGGCAATACTGTCTTTGGGGTAGATTTTTCTATCAAGTAGTGTTGTTACATACGTGCGCCCGTTCACCATTACGTCTCGAACGGTTAGAGTTTCACTTGCTTTGTGAAATGTTGCGGATCATCAAATGAATACGATGTTGGTAGTTCCTGAATCTGCCATAGGCAGGTAGAATTGTCGATAGTCATTATCAACAACTCACGGCAACCTCAAGCGCTCAATAGACTCCAGCTCAGGCTTACCGCCACGATTACCACAACCCGAAGCGGTATAAACATAACCATCAACAATAGCCAAACCCGCACCATGACGACCCCGCTGTAGCGGCGGCCAATCCCGCCACGTCTTGCTTGTAGTACTAAACGCATCCATTTCTTGATGGGCTATTGCTTGAGAAATACTTTCACCACCGCCAAAAATCACTTCATCTTTCCAGACAAATGTTGCCGTACCGGCTCGCAAAGAAGGTTGCGCTAAATCTTCAGATACCGCTTCCCACTGCTGAGTTGCGAAGTCATAAATATTGCCGTAACGGTTGGTTAAAACAATATCCTCCTGGGTTTTTCTTGATGATTTACGACCACCAAACACATACAACTTATCCTCAGCCACTACAGCATGAAAATGATCTCGCGCTTCAGGAGCATCCGCTAAAACACGCCACTCACCTGTGGCTGGATCATATTCGTCTAGCCAAGAGCGGTAACCATCCATGTGGCCATTGGTAATGCCACCAACAAGGTAAATTTTATTATTATAATAAACCGCACCAGCACTGCCGCGACGACGATTTTCAGGGATTTTATCGCCATATGTATATTCATCGCGCTCAGGGTAATAAATTACCACACGATCCAAGGGCTTCTCGTTTGGCCATCCACCGGTCATCGCGCCGACAATATAGACAGCATCGCCCACTACCACTGGCTGAAAGTGATGAAGTTCAATCGGCGTTGGCGCCTTGGCTTGCCATGTATTCGTTTTTGTATCAAATTCATCGGTCGGGTTAATACGCCTCCCGCCTATCAATAAGAGCTTGTCTTTATAGGCGATTAATCCCGCCTCTTGGCGAGCTGTCGGCTGCCCGACGGCTGAGATTGTCTCCCATTCCCATGGAGACTTAGGCGACACTTTAGGAGGGGGGCTAGATGAATAGATGGATGAGGTATTACAGGCATTTAAAAAAACTAAACTAGAAAACACTATAAAGAATTTTATGCAAAAAATAGCAAGCTTCATCAGGCAAACCTTAGCAATAAAAATATTTAAATAATGTAATAGTTAATATTTTACAAAATACAAATGACTTTTCATAAAGTACAAGCAACAATCTTCAAACAATAAACTACAAGAAATAAAAAGCACCCCGCCAATCAATTACTGACCTCGACAAAACGCTCAAAGCGAAACATCGTCACACCGTGCTTTTGCACCACCTCGATCTCAAATAATTTAACTGTAATCCTTGAACCTACAACAACCTCTGGATGCTGCCAATAAGCGACACGGTCATATTCACTTAAAATACCATCGTGATCAATTTCAATAATATCGCCAATCTCACAAGCCGCTTTCGCTCGCTTACCTAAAAAGGTAACAACACCCCGCTTAGTCAACAAAGGAATATTGCCCTTATCGCAAGCTTCCCACCAAAGACTAGAACCCACAGCCCCATGTTGCTCAATGTATTCCGGCAAGTAAGACTCTAAGGCGTGATTAACCATGAGCGGCCATGAGTCATCGCTCGTTTTCAGATCAAATATTACCGACATACACAAACCTTCATAGATGAACAAATTTACTTAACATGCACTTGCAATAACCTACATTTCAAGCCTTCCAACATCATACATAAGCTGTCAGTAAAACGGCAGGCGCTTGAGCTAACAACGCTTAAAAAGCGTACAAAAATGCCATTTTAAACGCCAACCTTCAGCACGACCAAAACCCTAGCACACTCATTCAGCCGAACAGAGCTACCGACACCCGCTATTTATTGCACTACACTAAAACAGTACACACTTTGACCGACTTAGACCTACTTTGACCTACTTAGACCTACTTTGACCTAAAATAAGGTGCCCCCATGCAAGCGCTTAAAATTACCCTAGCAATACTGCTGACAGCAGTATTGTCACACGTCAACGTAAACGCCTTTGAGGCGAACTATCACGCCGAGGTTCTTGGCCCACTTAACGACATTACCGACTGGAACAGCTTTGATCAGGAGCTTGCACGCCTTAAAGTCAGCGGCGTCACCGCCATTGCCACCGACGTTTGGTGGGGTAGAGTTGAAGCCAGCGGCGACCAGCAATTCGACTGGTCTTATTACCACACCCAAGTGCAGCATATTCGTGATGCGGGTTTGATGTGGGTGCCAATCCTCTCCACCCACCAATGTGGTGGCCCCGGACAGAGTTGCAATATTCCCCTGCCCTCTTGGCTAAACTTAAACAGCACCCCAGACGCGCAATATAAAAGTATTTATGGCTCCACCACCATTGATGCCATCGCCCCATGGTATAGCGCCGGTTATGACCAGTACAACCAGCTGTTTAGCGCCTTTGCAAACGCCTTCTCTGGATATAACAATATTATCGCCAGAATCGATTTAAGCGGCGGCCACTCCGGCGAATTAAAATACCCATCCTACGTCACAGACAATTGGAACTACCCAGGACGCGGACAGCTAATGGCCTATTCCGACGCCGCCGTTGCAGACTTTAAAAACTGGGTGACCAATAAATACACCAATATTGTTAACCTCAATGCCGCTTGGGGCAGTAACCTTGCCAGCATGAACGACATGACGCCGCCATGCGATACCACCACAGAAACTAATACCGCCAGTATTGTCGATGTGTGCGATAACAAAACCGGCGCGGATACCTTTTTCAGCAACGGCGTTGACACGACATACGGCCACGACTTTCTCACTTGGTATCAAGGTGTTATGGAGACCCACGGCGCTACCATGATGACCAAGGCAAAAGCCCATTTTGATGGTGCCTTCCCCAACAAACCCATCGCATTTAAACTCGCTGGTTTACACTGGCAGTATTTTAGCCCAACACAACCACGCGCCACAGAAATTGCCGCTGGTTACTACAATTACACCTCGATGATTAACGCCTTAAAGACTATGGGTGCAGAAGCGACATTTACCGCCATAGAAATGAACGACAACAATAGCTACCCCGACTACAGTGGCGCTAAAACCCTCAGTCAGGAATTTTTTAATCTCTGTAAAAACCTAGGTTTAGTATGCAACGGTGAGAACGCCAATAGCATTTCTGAGGGCGAAGAGTACAAATTCGGTAACATGCGCAGCATGATCTACGACCACGACGTAGATGCACTCTCCCACCTACGCTACAACGACTTTGGCAACGTTACAGTCGCCAAATTTTATGCAAATTATGTCGCCACTATGAATACCAACCAAAAAATACTGTGGTTTTTAATCAAAGGCGTACCAACAGAACTTAATGAACGCTTAACCGTAACCGGCAGCAACGGAGCTTTAGGCAACTGGTCCCCATCCAGCGGCCTACCGATGACGACCTTTAATTGCGTAGGGAATGTCTGTGACTGGGCCGGCATGGCTGTTGTGAGTGGCACACCAAATATTCAATGGAAAATTGTGCGCGACTCAAGCTCAGACACTGATTGGCAATGCGGCAATAATAGTAGCGTGCAAATTAACTCACGAGTCACGAATATTTATATCAATACCGGAAAGAATAGCGACACTACCAACAATGAAATTCGCCACATAGATATGGATGGTATTAGCGTCTGCGAATAGCTGAAAGCTGAAAGCTGAATAGGGAATCAGGAAATAAAGCCCAGCGACGTGAATAATGACATGTCTCTGGGCTTTTTTGGACTAAAATTAAATCTTTTGGCCGAACTTAGCCCTTAAGGTTTGACGCCAGCGTAACTGCTAGTCGTTTTGTTTTTAGCTGATTTTAGATAAGCACGCATCTCCTCTGAATCAAGATCAGCAAATGTACCACCCCTTTCGAAATGGTCCACAAAATATCGACCAATAAAAAAAGTTATCCAGCTCGACAATGCCGGCATTCCAGCAAGCCCCACCACAGTACCTAGAACAGGCACACCTTTAGACAGGCTCATCAAGCTTGAGCGCAGGGACAAAGGCACCACTGAACCGAGCAATGCTGCAATAACCGCTTTACCTCCAGTATTAGAAAAAGGCACTCCGTATACATTTGCCAAACTTTGCACCATTTTAAGCTGCGTTGCAGAGACAAGCACTGCATCGAGCAAAGGCACAGGCAGAAGCCCAGCCACTGCCGCCGCCTTGGTGTAATTGCTGATGATCTTATTAGCCGCTGCTACTGTTGATTTGCTCATCGTATTAAACCTCAGAATATCGTTAGTTCTTCAATGTAATATCATTATGTTTCAACGTCTTTGCTTTTCCGATAGCACTTTTAAACCACAAAATGCATCAACAGGCCTTAAACAAAGAGATTCCAATCGTCTACATAGTTACCTTTGATATGCCGAGGGAAACCCGAGTCTGCACGGTAATTGACAATATCGTAGCGAATATACTGATCGTCCCGAAAGAAGAATACCTTGCCATGCCCCCAATAAATTGCAGCATCTATTTTCTCAAAACTAACCCCAAGCCAACGCTCGCTAATTAATTGAGGGTAACCCTCGTCCGCCTTATTCTCAAGCACGTTGTAGCGAACATACTGATTACCACTAAAGAAATAGACGGTATCATGCTGAAACCGAAGTGCGGCGTCTATTTTTTCAAATCCCACCCCTGGCCAACCTTCAATGATTTTTTTCGCCGGGCTAAACTCCCCGGTATTGGCATCCATTTCAGAGTAATATTCTCCGCAAAAAAAGAACACCTTATCATCCAAGCGTGTTGGCTCTTGATGATTATTATAATTACCACTGAGCGTGGCATCTATTAGGTCAAAACCTAGATCCTTTAAACCCGGCCAACGATCACAAATAGGGGCTGGCTTTTTCGTCTCCCCGGTCTCAACGTTATAGCTAAAATAGCTTCGATTACGAATAAGGTAAATATCACAGTCGATACAAAACACCGCTGAAATTGAAATAAACGTCGTAGCCTCTTTATAAGCCGCTTGAAGTGCAGCGGCCTTCTCGGGGTCATCAAGTAAGGTCCAAATACCCACTACGCCTAACTCAACGACCTGAGGGTTATCCGACACGGTTTGCATCCACTCGTTGTAATGCACCTCATCAAGCGAGCATAAGGCCGCAAGCTTCAAGGAGTCCCCGCCCTTGCCCGACACAGTGCACTCACTATTATTCAATAAGCTTTCCTTTTTCTTATGAAGCCCGGCATTACCCCCTGCACTACCCAGACCAGTATAGCTAGCTTTAATGCCCGCTCGAATATCCTCCTCGTTAATATCACTTGATTTGAGCACCGACAGGGTCAGCGTTGCCTTCCCCCCAACCCAAGCACGAGTAACATAATGACTACCGAACTTTTGAAAAAACTTATCGTAAACCCCTCTATCCTCATGCTTAAACGGCACCGGAATATCCAAATCAAAAAGGCCTTCAGGAAGTAAGCAGGCATCGGAGACGTAGACAGTTAAAAAGGGAACAAATGAAATTCTGCTCACATAATAAGCACTGGAATCACGCTGCACTTGTGCCGTTTGGCTAGCATTTGCATCAAGGCTAAAAGGGCCTACACCACAAGACACCTCCGCATCGTTATTTAGTTTTTTATCTAGGCGCTCAATCGACTCTTCAATAACCAGCTGGTTCAAGGCCATGCCCGCAGGCATAGGAGGGCTTTCATTAACAGCATAACCTTCAGGCAGTTGATAATGGCTATTCGTATCAACATTAAAATAGTTATTATGAGACGCTTGAGGGAAAAGCAATTTCTTTAATTCATAAGGCTCACGCGGACGTAAAATAATACCTCGTCCAACCACATCCAAGCCCGGCAGCGGTAGCGGCGTTCCACTTTCGGTACTCATAATCACCTACCTAATAGTTAATTAATTTTAACAACAAGTTTTATCTAGCTGTTTTTATACGACTGTTTTTTATAACACGAAAGGCACTTAGCATTATCACGCTAACGGGATATCGGCCTCAGTCACGTAGCTCACATTATTGACCGATGCACAAGACGCTTCTGTTAACGCTTGATTCAAGGGCCAATAAGCGACCAAACCATTCTCCAGTGTTAAGTCACAAGCGCGGGCTTTCATACCACGTTGAATTTCCTTAGGCTTAAGAGCCCGATTCCAAATACGAAGCTCTGCCAAGGCGCCGCACCATTTATAATTGCCATTACCATCACCAAAGGCACCTATAGTAACGCTACAAATACTCGCAGCATTTAGAGCGCGTCGCTTTTGTCGCCCCTGATGCCAAATCTCGCCATTTTTATAAATACGCATGGAACCGGTTGAGGCATTTTTCATAAAAGCCCAATGCACCCAACCTTCTTTATAGTCCTCAGTTTCTGCCTGCTTTTTAATGCGATCGTAAGACGCACCACTATTGCCACTATCCCAATATAGTGAGCCATTACTCCATGGTAGATGAATATTGAATACGCGGTTTTTTTGAGCATCATGAGCGCCAAAGATACTGCTTGCCTGCGGCAAGCTGTCGCCACCTTTCGCCCAAAACTCGATCGTCACTTGATCCGATATATCCGCCAGTGATATTGGCAGTTCGATATAGTTTGAATGGCCATCAAAGCATGCAACACTAGAACGCAGGCGCTCGGCCTCCTCTGCTGCACTTTTTTCAGCCGCTAATGTTTCAGCAGCGAGGACTTCGGCGGCTAAAGTTTCAGCGGCAAGGCGCTCTGCTTCGGCTTTATCGGCGACCAGTCTGTCGGCAGCGGCTTTTTCAGCAGCTGCCTGTTCAGCGGCGACCTTTTCTGCCTCTGCTTTTTCTGCCTCTAAGCTTGCCGCCGCCAATCGTTCTGCCTCAACTTTTTGAGCCGCTAGCCGCGCAGACTCAATTCGCTCGGCGGCCGATCGCCCCAAGGCACGAGGCTCAGGCGGAGCAGACAAGCGACTTGATGGATGCAAAAATTCTTTTACTACCTGCGCCACTAACAAAGCGATAGCGGCACGTACAATGATCGTACTGAGTAACATAAGCACTCCGTTTTCATTGGTTAAAAAACAAGGGCTCGCATAAGAGCGAAGCCGTCAGGTCAATTAAATATTGTTATTATTCCACCTATCAAGTTAAGTAGTTCGCTGGAGATGGGCTCTCCCAGATAGGTTAAATTCAAGGTATGGCGACTAGACGATATAACTCAATGCACTACACAAATGAATACGTCAAGCAAAAAGCACCAGACTGGCCAGTGCTTATGCAAATAAGGTGTTAAGTATCCGCAGGTGGCGCTTCAGGCACGGCGGCTTTAGCTTCGTGATAATAATCTTCAACATCTTCAGAGATGCTCTCTTTGATGGTGTCAAGCGACACGCCTTGAGCGGTTTCGCCATAAACTTTTTCACGCAGGCTTGGATCAGTCGCTTGCGCAGGAGCTTGCTGCCCACCAAACAGCTTGGTGATTAGCCCCTCACCCGTTCTAGCAGTACAGTATGAGTTGGCCGCCGTAAGTACCACACCAGGAGCACCGAAGGCTACCCGCGCCGCGATACCAACACCCGCATGAATAAGACCACGCTTAAAATCGCGTTGTGCGATTAAGCTTGTTCCGGGGATCAACAGTAACTCACCCGCAATCTTTAAACCTTCTTTTAAGCCTTCGCTTAATAGGTTAACGTCTTCAGTTTCTAGCTCATCTGTCACTTTGTTGTCCTCGCCTTATTCTCGGCTTATTTCTCGGGAAGTATTCTAGTATCTAGCTTAAGCATATCATGCCTAGCAAAAGGAGCGCTTTAACAAGAGCACTTTAACAAATAGGGGCCGGTATGACTTCGATAAAAGCAATATTCGACAATTCCAATAACAGAAAGAAATAAAAACCTAGGGCGATACAGCAATTAGCCCTAGGTACTAGCTAGATAGTACTAAACTAAATAGCACTATTAACTAGCCTGACAGTTATTCTGAAGCGCTTTCGACTGCAGGAGCAGCGGCAGGCTTAGAGAACTGTCCGAGGATGCCAACACCAGTGGTTGATTTTGAATAGGAATTCAAAACTAAGCCAACAACAGCAATCGGCCCCAATGTCGCACCCAACACAACACGAGACAATAAGCCGCCCGCCATGTGTAATACGCCACTAGCGATGTTACCGTCGAGCAGCAGACTAGTGCCTGGACTAATGACTACTTCAGAAACGAGCTTTAAACCGTTACCAAGTATTTTTGCATTTTCTGACATGTTATTTCCTTACATTTTGTTAAATTTAAGGTTTGCACAACTCAAAGAAAGAGTTCTGATAACCCGCCCAAAACTTACAAAGCATCCCATTAAGTATAGTGCAATTAGTCCACTAATATTTTCAGGAAAGCTTACTGCATAATAGGGCACCGCGCAAACAGATTCAACATAGAACAAAGCCAAAACCAAGGCTTCTGGCACCCATATCATCTTTCAAAGTTAAATGCTTAAAAATGGCATTTTTAATGTGTTTTTAGCCTTTAAATCCCCACCTAAGCACTACCTAACTACCGCCTAACCATGCATCTAACTACAGTCGATTACACTTAATTTCAGCAAAACACATAAGCTCAAACACCTTATGATTTCATGCAATTTTTAGCCCCTATTTGACATCGAATAGAATACTAATTAGCATTCTATTCCACTACAATTACCATCAATCACAGTTAACCGCCTTTAAAATGACTAAACGAGATATGAGAATCGTACTAGCATGAGTACAGCCACAGAAAACACGATCATCTGCCGCCCCTATTTACGCTCCTCACTACCCGGTCGAGAACGCTGGGAGTCTGCTGAGATTAGAAATCAAGATATCGTCTGCACCTATATATCCTCCACCTTGAAGGCGGAAAATGGTATCAACGAGGTCGTTGTCAACGCTAAAACCGGCCGTATATTAATACTATTCGATGCCTCCTTCTGGCCAAACGGATCGCAACAAGCTTTGTCCATCGGCTTACGCAAAGTTGCTACCAAAGTTAAGTACTTTTCGTTCACATTAACAGCAGAACAAGGCTTCAAGCGGAATAATACACGCCAGCCAATGGCTGATGACTTCCCCACCAAAAAAGAGTCCACCCCAGAAGAGTCCGCCCCGGAAGAATCCGCTCAAACGAAATCGGCCACCCTCCTTGAGAGCTTATCATCACTACCAAAATTCATTAACGAGGTAAGTGAAGGGCATGGATCGTTAACACCATTACTAAGCTACTCCGCCATTAATGCCTTAGTTAAAATCGCCGTACCCTTATCCGCGGGACTTGCGGTTTCAAGCACCGTACTAGGCGGCCTGCCATTACTCACTAAAATCGGCTTAAAGTCTCCCGTCGCTCAACTCGCACTAATGGCGGGTGCTTATTTTGGTTTAACCGCCTTAGAGGGCTACTTAGAGACCCGTCGATCAGAAAAGTGGACAAAGTACGCCAATACCTTTGAGCACGATACCCGCATAGAAGTGATGGATCATATCCGCAATATGGACGCAGCGGACCAAGATGATAAAACCACAAGCGACTTGTTTGCCATTGTCGACGGTGACGCTAGAAGCATCCGCAACTTCCTTCAGGCGGTGCCCCATTCCACCGTCGACAAGTCCTTAACTTTCGCCATCGCAGGCCTCAGTTTAGCGATAATTTCACCCGTATCGCTAATGCTTGCCCTAATGCCTCTGCCGATTATTCATCATTTTACCGGTAAAAGTAACGCGCAAACACAAGATGCTTATCAAGCTAAAGCGCAAGGCAAAGACCGGCTAAACCGAAAGATAGATGATAACTTACAGGGTTTAACCACAATTAAAGAATTCACCGCTGAAGCACGAGAGTTTTCCGACTTTGAAGAAGCGAGCTCCGACTACCACCAAACAGCCTCTCAAACCGATATCGATGCTGCCAAATGGGGGACGATAATTAAATACGGTGTTAACTTTACAGCGGTCATACCGATTATTTACAATGCTTTCCAGGTTATTTTAGAAAAACAAGATTTTAGATCCTTTTCAACTCAGAGTGCATTTTTACCCTCTTTAGTCAGGGCAGCTCAAGACATTCACCACGACATGCACCTCTACCAAACCGCAAAAGTCGCCAAACGCCGTCTTGACGATATATTAGCCACCATGCCCTGCATCAATAATGGTGAAATCGCCCTCCCGCCCAAAGAAGTTCGTGGTGATTTTAAGCTGAACAATATCTCCTTTGGTTACCGGAAAAAAGATAACATTATTAACAATATCAACCTCCACATCGCCCCGGGTAAAATCACGGCACTGGTAGGGGCTACCGGTTCCGGAAAATCCACAATCGTTCGCTTATTAATGCGCTTATACGACACCACCGAGGGCAGTATTACCTTAGACGGTCACAAGTTAACGGATCTAAATGTGCATGACCTACGCAAAAG
>NVXL01000235.1 GCA_002746115.1 Alteromonadaceae bacterium | reverse complement strand
CCATCTCTAAGAGTGATTGAACGCGTTTATGCCGCTCGCTCTTGCTGAGTTTTGATAGTCCAAAAGTAATATTACGTTCGACATTTAAATGGGGAAATAAAGCGTAGTCCTGAAATACCATACCGACATTTCTACGCTCTGGGCTGAGTATGCTACCGGGTTTACTCACGACCTTACCCGCTAATGAAATCTGGCCCCTACTCAGAGGTTCGAAACCTGCGATGGCGCGTTGTAGGGATGTCTTCCCGCAACCGGATGGGCCAAGCAAACAACCAATTTCTCCGCGCTCCAAGGATAAGCTGATTTTTTTTACCGCACTGAGCTGTCCGTATTTGATTTCAACATCTTTAATGGCAAGTTGGTAGCTCATAGATTTACTCTTAACGAATTCTCGCTGTCATTCATTGGCGGGTTTGACTGTTGTTGCGGTTTAGATTGTTGTTTCGGTTTAGATATGTTTCTTGATAGCAACAACACCGGCAGTAAGCCGGTGAGCACAATGGCAAGTGCCGCGCTGGATGCATCCATTAGACGCTCATCAGAGGCGAGTTCGTAAGCACGAACCGCTAAGGTATTAAAGTTAAATGGGCGCAAAATGAGCGTAGTAGGGAGCTCTTTTAATACATCGACAAATACCAGCAGCAGTGCGGTTAGCAAACTGGTTTTTAACATGGGTAAGTGAACACTGCTGAGAAGTTGGTGAGGGCGCTTGCCGAGCGTTCTCGCGGAGTCGTCAATACTGGGATGAATTTTGGCATAGCCGGATTCGATCGTTTGTATGGAGACCGAGATAAAACGCACCACATAGGCAAAAATAACGGCGGCGAGGGTACCACTTAATAATAAACCTGAAGAAATATTAACGTGTTTTATTAACCAGGCATCGACGGCGTTATCAAAGGCTGCGAAAGGGATTAAAACACCAACGGCAATCACTGTGCCGGGAAGTGCATAACCAAGACTTCCCACACGTAATAGCAGAGCGCTTGTTCGGGATGCAATTAATCGATGGCAAAAACACAAGGCAATGGCAAGGGTGAGACATAAAATTGAAGTAACAGCCGCAAGTGTAAAGCTACTTAATACCAGATTAAAAAATGCGGCATTAATATTATCTTGCCAAGTTTTTATTACCCAAATAAGCAATTGACCTGCAGGCAGAGCAAAGCCAAAACTGACCGGGATCAGACACCAAAAAATGGCGAGATACTTAGGCCACCCTTCGATAGCTTTGCGTGCCGGTTGACTCCTACCGTTGCCAGCGGCGTGAAAGCGCATGCGTGAGCGCGACCGGCGTTCAATGACAATAAGCGCCGTGATAAACAAGAGTAAAATACTAGAAAGCTGTGCGGCGGCGGTGATGTCACCAAGGCCAAACCATGTTCGGAAAATACCCGTGGTGAAGGTGCTGACGCCAAAATATTGCACCGTGCCATAATCGGCTAAGGTTTCCATAAGGGCAAGTGTCATACCGGCAATAATGGCGGGGCGTGCCGCTGGAATGGCAACACTAAAAAATGTCTGCCATGAGTTGCGCCCAAGTGAGCGACTGACTTCTAGCAGTGCGTGTGACTGCTCCAGAAAAGATGCCCTGACAATTAAGAACACATAAGGATATAAGACTAAGCAAAACATTACGATCGCGCCACCGAGGGAGCGAATCTGGGGAAACCAATAGTCGCCGTAGCGCCATTGAAAATACTCGCGTAAAAAAGTCTGTACCGGACCTGCAAAATCGAGCATTCCCGTATAGGTGTAGGCAATAATGTAGGCGGGCATCGCCATGGGCAGTAATAGTGCCCACTCGAAGATTCGGCGACCGGGAAAGTGGCACATGCTAGTGAGCCATGCGCAACTCGTTCCCAATACAAAGGTGCCACATGCGACGCCTAACATGAGCAGCAGTGAGTTACTCACGTAGTCCTTGAGTACGGTACTGGCTAGGTGACTGAAAACATCGCTAAAGGCTTGGAAAAGACTAGCAACGATATTGGCAAGGGGGATGCTGAGTAGGGCGACCACCGCCACCATGACAAAAAGCCAAAGGCGGCGGGTGTTTTCACTTGAAAGTTTTAACACTGGGATGACTTATTTCCAGCCAGCGCGATCCATTGCTTTCACGGCCTCGTTATTTTTGTCGCCGAGTTTTTCCACTGCAAGCGTGTCAGCTTTAAACGTGCCCCAGCTTTTTAAGGTGTCGCTGATTTTAACGCCGCTGACGACGGGATACTCGTTGTTGACTGCGCCATACCACTGCTGGCTCTGGGCTGAGCTTAAAAATGTAATCAGCGCTATGGCCTGCTGTTTATTCTTAGCGGCTTTAGTGACGGCGATGCCACTGATGTTCATGTGAGCCCCGTGACCTTTTTGATCCGGCCAGAATAATTTGACCTTGTTTGCAATATCGACTTGCTTCTGGTCTTTGGAATTTAGCATGGCACCTAAATAGTAGGAGTTAACGACAGCGACATCACACATGCCAGCGACGACGGCTTTAATTTGATCTCGGTCGCCACCTCGTGGTGGTTGTGCAAAATTAGCGACAAATTGTTTCAGCCAAGTATCTGTTTTTGCGACGCCGTTATGAGCAATCATGCTGGCAACAAGGGATTGGTTGTAAATATTCGAGGAAGAGCGAATACAAACCCGCTTGTGCCAGTGTTTATTGGCGAGGGCGGTATAGCTGGAAAGTTCGCTGGCTTTAACGCGCTCAGGGGCGTAGACAATGACGCGAGAGCGAAGCGATAAGCCATACCAGAAGCCTTCGGAATCTCGATACTGCGCGGCGATACGGGATTCTATTTCTGGGATGTTGACGCTTTGCAGTACCCCAGCCCGCTTGGCGCGGTATAGACGCCCAACATCCGTGGTGATGAGCACATCAGCAGGGGAGTTTTTGCCTTCGGCTTTTAGACGCGTAAGCAGCGCGTCGCCTTTACTGGTGACTAAATTGACCTTGGTGCCGGTTTTCTCGGTAAATTTATCGAGCAGGGGCTTGATCAGGGCTTCTTTTCTTGCAGAATAGACATTGACCTCTGCTTGATCGGCATGAGTTTGGCTGGCGACTATTTGGCTGGAGACAAGAAGTAGGCTTATAAGGCTACAGCTGAGTGTATTAAGGTACTTAACAGTAAAAGAAGGAGTGCGCATAATTTTATTTGGAAGCTTAGAAAGTTGCGATGTTAGTTGTCGCTAACTATAAGTGGGTTTAGCCTGCGAATTGGTAAGTTTAGCGTAAGTTAGAGGGTGTTAACAAATAAGCACCCGTTAAAAGTCATGATTCTTATCGATAACAGGGGCTTTTCCCTTCTATAAGCGAGTTGTTTGCAGTGGATAAACGCGCGAAGCTGATCCATAAAACGTGTAGGATTCGTGGTCATATTGCCGGAGGCTGAAATTTAATCAGTTGGCGGCAGGGACGATTGTCCGTGGTCTACAGATGATTTTTCGTGTTTTAGAACTTGGCAATATTGTCTTGTACGTATAGACTCTGGGCGTTAAGTGCAACTGTAAACTGTATATATTCTATGAGAACATTGCTTTATTCTGTGGAAGTTTTATTCGGGTACGGGCCAATCATGGTTTTATGGCTCCTTGGTATTGGTATGGGCCTTCCTTTTAGTGTAGTTGCTGTAATTAACGGTGAGTATATTGGCTTTCTTATGCTGTCGTCATTGATGTTGGGCTGCGTTGGTATGTGGGGTATTATTCAATTGCTTAAAAAACTGATATGGCCGGATATAAATTACCCCATTCAAAAGTATCGTATTCATTTGGTTATGGGTTGCGTTTCAGTTGTAATCACCGCTATAGGTTTTTTAGATGTAAACAATCTCGTGGTGTTCTATTTAGTAGTACCAATATTAGTTACTTGGCATTTATACAATGTCTGCAAAAATACAGTTAACAAGGCGCTCCAAGTCGACTGCTAACGCGGTGTTTGAGCTTGGTGTTAGCTTTACAAGTTATTATGAGTTATTTTCAAGTTTTGTTGGAAGGTAAAAATTTCTTTATCGAATCGGATGGTAAAGAGGAACTGTTGG
This sequence comes from Alteromonadaceae bacterium, assembly GCA_002746115.1. Lineage (GTDB taxonomy): Bacteria > Pseudomonadota > Gammaproteobacteria > Pseudomonadales > Cellvibrionaceae. The sequence continues at coordinate 9,791 of NVXL01000235.1, read as the reverse complement.
GTTTTGTTACCACTCGCTGGGTAAAGGCTAAGAATTCGGAAGAAGCTGAAATTAAGGCCGTGGCTCTAATTAAAGAGGATCAAAATCTATTAGATATTACTCGAAATATGGATGGTTCTGAGCCAAACCCAATGATATACCTAAGCGAAATGTGCAATGTAAATTGGCTTGCCTATTTTCGTCGACAACCTGGGGGCGGGTATTCGTTTTTTACAATGGAAAACGAATAAGTTTAGCACGGCAATACGCTGGAGCGGCTAGACTGCGTTTTGAAACTTATGCATTACGCTCCGCTCCATTAATATAAATTGCAAGTGCGCCTATTGGTTTTGTGATAACGACGTTATACGGGAGTTTTAGATATGATAAATGTTTCAAATGTTAAGCATGATTACGATAAAGAATTGTTTGAGGTAAGCGATTTGGTAGTAAAAAGCATACGCGATGAAACGGAAGAGGGTGAAATTTTTTATGAGCTAGAATTACAGTTTCAAATAGAAAATATAGCTAGTTTTGGAATAAAAAATTTTGAGATGTCAGTAAACTACTATAACAGCGAAGGCAGCTGTCTTGGCTCGGATGACGATATTTTTGTGGAGTTTCTCAAAGCAGGAGAGAAAAAAACATCCTCGCTCTTTATGGAGGCACCTGAAGGTGAAGATGTTGAAAGCGCAGAGTTAATTATAAAGGGAGAGAGGGCATCTTTTGTTGATATGCCTATATCCACAGGAGGATGGTGCTTGTTGGTAGGCGTGATTGCATTGCTTTGCTGGCAATACCTATAATTAAGGGTTCTATCTGGTGCTTATACTCCGTGACTTTTGTGTAGCTACGCAACAATACAACAAAAATGACCCGTACAGTCGTCCTCCTTACCATAAAGCCTCAAACAGCCCCCAGTTAACAAGCGGGTAGGGCGAGTCGCTCGCTTTGCCTATCCGTGTTACGGGAAATCAGCGGGTTCCCCTGGTGGCTACTGAGCCACGCCAGTATTTCCTTGCTCTTCCCATACTCGAATTGCAGAAAGTACGGCGTCAATTTCTGTTAAATCATTTTGCCATGCGGCGGGGCAGGTCTTTATATTCGCAGGAATCGGCATGTGTGGTGATGTATGAATGTCGGATGGCGTTCCACTTATCCGACCTACGGGTTGTGCTGCCATTGGGGTTCAAGCGCATCCTGTCTGCCAAGCTACATCGGTTAACACTCTGGTAGTGGCGGGCCATGAGTGTTTGTTGGGCTTAGATTGGATGTTGTACAATGAGCACGTTTATCTTCTATGCTGAAGCAAGTAAGTGGCGTTTGCGTTTGCGTTTGCGTATGAGAATGAGAGTGAGAATAACGATGATTTTAACGCCAAACAATGATAACAAGGGCCGCTGCAAGCGGATAGCTTTTTGAATGTTCCCCTATAAATGAAGGTTGTGCTGTAAAACGCCATCGTTCAATAGACAGTTAAGTGCAGGAAGTGTTTATGATCATTAGAGTGTTTTGTGTATTTTTGCTGGCAGTGTTTTCAGCTAAGGTATTAGCCGTAACATTGTTAGAGGTGGGTACGAGTGATCCTAAAGAGGGTGTAGAATCTTATAAGTTCAAAGCTCCCTATAAAGAAATTACTTCAGCATACTTGGAGCTTGGCGACGATCTATCCCTTTTGAACGTTGCCATTACTGCCAAGGCAAAAGAAAAGTTTCGAGTTCAGCTTCAGTTGGAAACAAGTATGACTGTAATGAATGAAGGGCCGCACCTAGATTTAACAGGCTGGAAGCACTGCACAACTGATTGGATAATGGCTAAAAAGCTATCAGAATTTAAGTTTGCGCTTCCAAATTTCGAAGAAATTGATATTAGCTGCTTTCCTAAAGTAAGCAGTGAAGAAATTAAAGAAGAGGTTCTAAAGCGGGGCGGCGAGCATTGGGTTAAGGTTATAGAGGAAGCGCCATCAGAATACAGTGCTACTGATGTTGGAATTAGTAGTGCAAGAATAAAAGTAGAAAAATTAGTCGATGGAAAATGGTTGCTAGTGACGGTGCTGGATTTTTATGTACCGCTTGGCTGCTAGAGACACTTAATAGATTGCGCCACGGCGATACATTTTACTGCGCACCAAAACCGCTCGGCAAAATGTACATGTGAGCAAAACGTTATACAAAAGGGTCATTATTGATTTATTTGTAAATCACTCAAGGTCACACTCGGTGTTTTAATGCCAAGTAAATACCTTATGCCCCGACTCCTCGCTTCGCCATCCATCCCCAGTCAATATCAGCACATCATTGTATGCGGTAACAACCGTACCTCGAAATAATCCGTAGGTTGGAAAATCCGAAGGCGCCTTCCGACACTTGCAATAGCGGGTTTTATCTTCGCGGGTACTTGCTTGCATGTTGGTGTATGAATGTCGGATGGCGCTTCACTTATCCGACCTACGGGCTACTATAGGTATAGGGCATAGTGTTTAAGCGCTTCAGCGAGTCGGTAGAAAACGCTAAAAAGGAACGATTCAAAAGGGGCGTAAGCGGCTGCTTATGCATTTTTTGGGGGAAATATGTTATTTACAGATTCGATGATCACTGATTGTCCAATACGTCAGAAAATCCGTGAGTTTTACCGTATAGATGAGAATATCGCGGTAGATCATATTCTGCCATTAGCGGAAGTGAATGTGAGTGCGAGAAGCCGTGCGTGGGAACGCGCGCGAAAAATGGTATTAAACATTCGTAAAGACCAAGCGGGTAAGGGCGCGATAGATGCATTATTAAATGAATACTCACTTTCAAGTGATGAAGGTGTGGTATTGATGTGTTTAGCGGAAGCGTTGCTGCGTGTGCCAGATAAACATACCCAAGATACATTGATACGTGACAAAATTTCGCAAGGGCAGTGGAGCAGTCATCTCGGCAGCAGTGACTCATTGTTTGTTAATGCCTCATCGTGGGGCTTATTAATCACAGGTGCTGTGGTTAATTATGCGGATAAAAGCCAAAAATACAGCTTTGGTTTATTGAAAAAAACCATCGGTCGTTTAGGTGAGCCGGTTATTCGTAAATCAATGAACTATGCCATGAAAATTATGGGCGATCAGTTTGTGATAGGTGAAACGATTGGCGCGGCAACGGCGCGTGCGGCCACCAAAGAGCAGCAAGGTTATGTGTATTCTTACGATATGCTGGGCGAAGGTGCGCGTACGATGCTGGATGCTGACCGCTATTTTAAAGCGTATCACGACGCGATCACCGTCATTGGCGCTGTTGCTCAAGCTTCTGGTAAAAACGACCCACGCCGAGTACCCGGTATTTCAGTAAAATTGTCGGCCATTCATCCGCGTTACGAATTTAGCCATAAAGCGCGTGTAATGGCTGAAATTGTGCCAAAACTTAAAGCGCTTTGTCTGCACGCAAAAAGCTTTAATATTGGCTTAACGGTGGATGCGGAAGAGTCTGAACGCTTAGATATTTCCCTTGATGTTATAGAGGCGGTATTTAGTGATTCCGAATTAGCGGGTTGGGACGGTTTTGGTATTGCGATGCAAGCTTACCAAAAACGTGCCATTTTTGTGGTGGATTGGTTGCGTGATTTAACCTTGCGTATTAACCGGAAAATGATGGTGCGTTTAGTCAAAGGCGCTTATTGGGACACTGAAATTAAAAATGCGCAAAAAGCGGGTCATCAGCACTTCCCGGTATTTACGCGCAAGTCCTCCACGGATGTTTCTTACCACGCCTGCGCCAATAAATTATTAGCCTACCGAGACACTATTTACCCGCAGTTTGCTACCCACAACGCCTATACCGCTGCAATCATCGTTGAACTGGCCGGTGATGATAAAGAAGGCTTTGAATTTCAATGTTTGCACGGCATGGGGGATTCTTTATACAATCAAATTGTTATCAGTGAAAATATTCAATGCCGTATTTACGCGCCTGTTGGTCAGCACGAAGATTTGTTAGCGTATTTGGTGCGTCGCTTATTAGAAAATGGCGCGAACTCGTCTTTTGTGAATGCCATAGTTGATGAGTCGCAGCCGGTTGAGTCTTTACTTGAAGACCCGGTTGAAAAAACGCAGCGCTTAAAAGATAAATACAATCCACAAATTATTAAACCTATCGCCTTGTACCATAACGAAAATGGTGTAGGCCGAGTGGATGGCAGAGATAACGCCAAAGGGCTCGACTTAAGCGATATTAATGAAATAAGGCACTTAAAAGCGTCATTGGATAATTGGTTGAGCGCTCATCTAATCAATAAAAGTGACGTGCCTGCAGGCGCCATTGCCGTTAGAAACCCCGCTGATCGCCATGAGATCATTGGTGTTCATCAGCATCACAGTGAAACTGACATGCAGGCGATGATTGATCGTGCGCAATCGGCATTTTCGTCATGGTCAAAAACACTAGCGAGTGAACGGGCTGCGTTATTATGCCGAGTCGCCGACATTATTGAACGCCATCGCGACGAGCTGATCGCCTTATGTATTAAAGAGGCGGGCAAAGTTGCGCAAGACGGTATTGATGAGGTACGAGAAGCGGTTGATTTTTGTCGATATTACGCGCAACGTTCTGTTGAACTCGAAGAAGATGAGCGCCTAGAAGCGCGTGGGGTGGTGTTGTGTATCAGCCCGTGGAACTTCCCCTTAGCGATATTTTTAGGGCAGGTGGCCGCCGCTATTGCAGTAGGTAATACGGTCATTGCCAAGCCTGCCGAACAAACCCGTTTGATTGCCCTGCGTACCATAGCGTTAATGGGATACGTTGGTTTGCCTGAAGGTGTTGTTCAAGCCGTTATTGCCGCCGGTAGCGAGGTGGGCAAGGTGATTGTTCCCGACAGCCGCATTCAAACGGTGATGTTTACGGGCTCTACAGAAACAGGCACTCGAATTTCGAAAATTTTAGCTGGGCGAGGCGGCGACCAAGTGCCGTTAATTGCTGAAACGGGGGGGCAAAACTGCATGATAGTTGACTCTACCGCTTTGCCTGAGCAAGTGGTTGATGATGTTATTTCGTCAGGCTTTCAATCGGCAGGCCAGCGTTGCTCGGCACTTCGCGTGTTATTTTTACAAGAGGATATTGCCGATAAGGTTATTACCATGCTCAAAGGTGCATTAGCGGAATTACATATTGGTAACCCCGAATATTTAAGTACTGACATTGGTCCTGTGATAGATCAAAAAGCGCTAGATGCACTGAATGCCCATAGCGATTATATGGAAACGCATGCTCAGTTGTTGTTTCAATGCCATCTTTTAGATGAGTTTTCAGATGAGCTTTCAGACGATGGCGCCAAGAACGAGCATTTTTTCTTCGCGCCACGCTTATATGAAATTAGTGATATCAGCGTATTAACCAAGGAAGTCTTTGGCCCTTGCGTTCATGTCATTCGTTTTAAAGGGAGTGACATAGAGCGGGTGATTGATAATATCAATAGCACCGGTTTTGGTTTAACGATGGGCATTCATACGCGTATCGAGCACCGTGCGTTAGCGCTTGCTAGGCTGTCTCGCGCCGGTAATGTGTATGTTAATCGTAATATGATCGGCGCTATTGTTGGCGTGCAACCTTTTGGTGGTCGTGGCCTTTCTGGCACTGGCCCGAAAGCGGGCGGGCCAAATTATTTGATTCGCTTAGTCAAAGAAAAATCCACGCCAGACGCTAAAAAATTCAATTTGTTACCCGCGCAATTAGTGGCTTTATCTGGCGACGAACAATCGGAAAAAGAGGCTGTATCTATTATGGATAGGGCGAATTTGGCCGAAAAAAAATGGCGGTTAAGCGAATTGAATACCCGCATTTCTTGCGTGCGTCAGTTGTTAGCGAAAATTGCGCATGTTGAAATTGTTGACGACTTAGCCGACGATTTAAACCAAACCTTAACCGCTGCGCGGTCACAATTAATTGATATTGAAAAACGCTTGAAAAATCCAATACTTTTACCTGGGCCAACAGGCGAGTCGAATATTCTTTATTTGGAAAATCGCGGTAATGTTATTTGTTTTGCGGATATCAATGTAAGTTTTCACTTTTGGGTGCTTTCTATTGTCACTGCTTTGGCAACGGGAAATACGGCCATCACTGTTGTTTCGGATGTGTTTTATGAAGAAGCGCTCGCCTTTAGAGATAAATTTATTGCTACGGGTGAAGATGAAAATGTTTTCCAGGTAGCAAGATTACGCCATTTATCAACCTTGTTGATGCATCCAGCCTTGGCGGGTGTGGTGGTTGATAGTCACTGTGATCGTAAACATTATATCAGCGCGAAATTGGCTGAGCGAAAAGGGGCAATATTGCCGGTGATTAGCTCTGAATATTTCGATAATTTAATTCAACGCTTAACGACAGAGAAAACGGTAAGCATTGATACCACCGCTTCTGGTGGTAATACTTCGTTGATGACCTTGGTCGAAGAATAGGGTCATAGTGGGTAAAAGGGCTTCGTCGGCAAGTAATCCCCGCCCTTTCTGCTGCCTTGGTTTTATCGTTTAATGAGGTTTTTTGTCAATAGGGCGTAGTTGTATGTACCTATACTCGCTTGAACCCATGCACATAATAAGGGTAGTATTGGTGGCGCGAAAATGAAGGTGAAGTATGGCTCCTTTCGGTATCAGGGGGATTTGTAAGTTTTTACTGATTATAAAAATAAAATAAAAATAAAACTATTGATGTGTTGACGTTTTTATGTTTTTCTAATTATATAATCATAATAATAGTTCTGAGTTGAGGTAATATGAAAACAAATAATAATTTAACCGGAAAATTAGGTTCTGTCATCGCTTGCAGTATTGGTGCGGTGATGTTAACAGCCGCAATGAATAGCGTTGCGCAAACATCCAGTTCAAGCTCTTCAAGTAGTACTTCAAGCTCGACAAGCTCTTCTGGCGGCTCGTGGGTGTCATTTTCACTGTATGGTAATGACGTTTGTGAGGGCAGCGATGGAGTGCGTGAGAGCGTTTATCCAGGGTCTCAATCCAATGCATACTTTAACCCGGACGATGCGCTATATAGCCGCGCCAATTTTGCGCCGCTTTCCATTGTTGGAGGCCCACAGGGGGCTGATTATGGCCTTGTTGCGGTTCGTTACGCTAATGGCAGTGCGTCCAATTTACCCATGGAGATGCACCTGACTGACGGCGACGCTATTTTGTCTGTGAGTTATGAATTCCCCCCAACGGGCGGCTGGGATCAGTGGGCGGAGGAGGAGCAGGAGACCTTAATGCCGATCACCGCTTTTGACGGGATTTCCTTTATGGCGACGTCGGTGGGCGGTGGTCCAAACTTGGATTTGGTATCCATGATGTTAAGTATTGATTGCTCGGGTGCACAGGGTTGCGGTTATGGCGGGGGCAGCGGAACGTGTCCACAAGCCCCAATGGCAAAGCCAAAATTGTGTGAGGTGGATTATGATGTTAGCGATTCTTGGGGCGATAGTTTTCAAGTTAATTTGACCATCACGAATACTTCTGGCGAGACTATCAATGGCTATGATTTGAATTGGGGGCTCGGGGCAGGGGAGAGCTTTGCTTCCGGCTGGAACGCTGATTTTATTCCTGAGGCTGGAGCGGTTACGGCTTCCAATCCTGCAAACCATTGGAATGGTGTGATCGGTGCAAATGGTGGTTCTGTTAACTTTGGCTTCCAAGTAAGCGGCAGTACTCAGCCAAGTATTCCTACGACGTTTGACCTTAATGAAGGGTTTTGCGAACTAAAAGGCTCAACCAGCTCTAGCTCGTCGTCGAGTTCTAGCTCATCATCGAGTTCGAGCAGTTCAAGTTCAAGCTCTTCGTCAAGTTCTAGTTCTAGCAGCTCAAGTTCTAGTTCTTCGTCAAGCTCTAGTTCGAGCAGTTCAAGTTCTAGCTCATCCTCAAGCGGCGGCCCGGCGATGTGTAACTGGTATGGCTGGATGGTGGCCATATGCCAAAATCAGAGCACCGGTTGGGGTAACGAGAACAGTCAGAGCTGTGTTGCTGCAATAACGTGTAACGAGCAGGGTTAATGATTTTTTGAAAATTCCCGGAATACAGCGGTGCTTTATTCCGGGTTGTCCTTTTCTATTTCCTTGTTTTTATTCGGGGCAGCTAGAGCAAATATAGGACATCCATAAACTTGACATTGAAGCTGGCTATACAAAGGCCGCATGCTAGTACACCGCTGGTTGAAAGAGCCGGAATCTATCGATAAACCTACCATGGAGAAAGTCACCGAGATTGTCGAAAGTTGGCGAGAGCGTTTGTACGACATTGGTTGGTTCATGCGTGGAATTAATGAATGTATCGCCAGAATGGCCAATGAGGAAGACAATTGCAAAGGGCGGTTTTGGGAGGGGCGTTATAAAAGTCAGGCTTTATTGGATGAGGCAGCAGTATTAAGCTGCATGGCTTATGAGGATTTAAATCCGGTACGTGCAGCGAAAGAAAATACCTTAGCGGAAAGCGACTCTACCTCTCATTCAGCAGCGCCTATTCGATTACAAATGTAGCTGATAAATAACCAAATGAGTTGTTTCTAAATGTCACTTATTTCGTTCTAATATTGGTCAGATAGGTCACCAGTGATAGACTATATAATCATAGTGTTGGATTTTTAATAACCGATCAATGGTTCACTGAGAACTAACGGTGATTAAAATTTCATATTCTATTCAGGGTGGCTCCGCTTTGATATTGGTCATATCTGATATTAGCCTAGTCATAGATGCATGCTTAAATCAACGAGGATACCAATCATGGCAAATGGTAAAGTATGGCAACGTCGTTCCGATGAGTGGGTAGAGGCAATATATCAGTCACGGCTACGAAACGAACAGCATGTAGAGGAAAACGCACTCAAAGAGCAGGGGCAGGAAGAGGAATATTTATCGCATCTGGCAGCCGAGGAACAATTGAAGAAACACAACCCCATGTCAAACCCAACTTTGAGCTAAACCAGAGTTTTAGAATGGAAATGTCAGCGCTCTGAGATTATATTTTAGGACGTGTCGTGTTTAAGCATGAGTGTGCTCTTTGTTGGTCTGTGTGCCATTACGGTAATCTTGGATCGCTAACTTACCCAATGGAATAGACTTGAGGTTAATATATGGTACGGACAATAAGAATGATACTTCGCACCTCGTCGGTTTTGATGACTTTCCTGCTGGCTGTGTCATGAAAGTTGGAGGTGTAAATGTAACTGTAACTGCTGAGACGGGTATGAGTGTGTTGCAGCAGTCTTCTTACGGGCACTATTATGATGGCCATAAGTTACATGTTAGGTTGCAGGCGCTTAGCCTGAGACACAGTTTTAAACTTGGGGTTCCCCTGGGTGTGTCGACTTATCATATCGACTGTAACCACTAGCTTTAAGTTTTTATTAATTTTCCGGCTAAGTGACTTTTCTTAGCCGGTTCTGTCGGGTCTAGAGAATTGTCATTCAGGCTCTGTATCGTAACTGCTGATATTTAATGATAAACAGCTTGTAAATGATCAGTATAAATAGATTAAGCATAAACTAGACTTTGGTGATATAAAGTCCATATGTGAGTACATCGCGGGAAAAAACTGTGGGCTATCAATAAGCAGGAAAAATCAAAGCAAAAATTAAGCGTTTCAAAACAGACGCAGGCAGAGTTAATGCCCTTTGATGGTAGTGGTCATACCTCTGCCGATATTTCCATACCCTTTACCCAAGAAGATTATTCACTCTTTCCTCGTCATAAAGATTATCATAATAAGTTAAATGTTGCGGGTTTTTGGCGAGACTATCGTTATGAGCCACTTGACGAAGCGCTAGGGGATAAAGGTGGCGCTGAGCAGCTTGAGTCTG
>NVXL01000234.1 GCA_002746115.1 Alteromonadaceae bacterium | reverse complement strand
GACTACCCTAATACCTATGCACGATTTATCTCTTTAGGGCCAATGCTTGAAAAGCACGGTAACGGCGGCAAGGGCGTTAACTGGAATACAGAAACCGAAGTTAAATTCCTTGGTGAGTTAAATCGCAAGCATACCAAAGAGGGTGTCAATAAAGGCCGTCCACGTATTGAAAGTGCGATTGATGCATGTGAAGTCATTCTTAGTCTCGCTCCTGAAACTAATGGTGAGGTTGCCGTTAAAGCTTGGGAGGCGCTCTCGGTTATCACCGGTAAAGAGCATGCCCATTTGGCGAAACCTAAGGAAGACGAGAAAATCCGCTTCCGTGATCTTCAGGCGCAGCCACGAAAAATTATCAGCTCACCTACTTGGTCAGGTTTGGAGGATGAGCATGTGTCGTATAACGCCGGTTATACCAATGTACATGAGCTTATCCCTTGGCGAACCGTAACTGGTCGTCAGCAGTTCTATCAAGATCATGAGTGGATGCGTGATTTTGGTGAAGAACAGTGTGTTTATAAGCCGCCAGTGAATCTCAAAACAGTGAAACCGTTGTTGGGTAAAAAGAGCAACGGTAATAAAGAGTTGGTCTTGAACTGGATTACACCACATCAGAAGTGGGGGATTCACTCCACTTACAGCGATAACCTCCTTATGTTGACCTTGTCACGTGGTGGCCCAATTGTCTGGATTGGTGAAATCGATGCGAAGAAGGGCGGCATTGTAGATAACGACTGGATCGAAGTGTTCAATGTGAATGGTGCCATTGCGGCACGTGCCGTGGTTTCACAGCGTGTACCGGAAGGCATGAGCATGATGTACCACGCTCAAGAACGCATCATTAATATGCCGGGCGCTGAAACGACTAAAACGCGAGGCGGCATGCATAACTCTGTGACTCGTACCGTTATGAAACCAACGCATATGATCGGTGGTTACGCACAACAAGCCTATGGCTTTAACTATTACGGCACTGTCGGTTGCAACCGAGATGAATTCGTTATTGTTCGAAAAATGGACAAAATCGATTGGCTTGAAGAAGAAACAAACCAGGCAGTCCATGAGGAAATGATCAAATGAAGGTACGTGCACAGATAGGTATGGTACTTAACCTCGACAAATGTATCGGTTGTCACACATGCTCAATCACCTGTAAAAACGTCTGGACGAGTCGTGACGGTGTTGAGTACGCATGGTTTAACAACGTAGAAACAAAGCCCGGTATTGGCTTTCCGAAAGAGTGGGAAAATCAAGACAAATGGAATGGCGGCTGGGTTCGTAATAAAAAGGGCAAATTAGAACCTAAGCAAGGCAGCAAGCTACGTATCTTAGCGAATATTTTTGCCAACCCCGATTTGCCCGAAATCGACGATTACTACGAGCCTTTCGATTTTGATTACGAGCATTTACATAACGCCCCAGAGAGTAAGCATCAACCCACAGCCCGACCGCGCTCTTTAATTACGGGCAAGGTGATGGAGAAAATCAATTGGGGTCCGAACTGGGAGGAACTTCTCGGTACGGAATTTGAAAAACGTAAAGTTGACGTTAACTTCAACGAGGTCGCGCAAAAAGAGATCTACGGTCAATTTGAAAAAACCTTCATGATGTATTTGCCGCGCCTTTGTGAACACTGCCTGAACCCTACTTGTGTTGCTAGTTGCCCCTCTGGTGCTATCTATAAGCGTGAAGAAGACGGCATTGTACTTATCGATCAAGAGAAGTGTCGTGGCTGGCGAATGTGTGTATCCGCCTGCCCCTACAAAAAGATTTACTACAACTGGAAGACAGGAAAATCAGAAAAATGTATTTTCTGTTACCCACGTATCGAAGCGGGTCAACCGACCGTATGTTCTGAAACCTGTGTTGGCCGTATCCGTTATTTAGGTGTTTTATTGTATGACGCCGATAGAATCGAAGAAGCAGCCAATACACCGCTAGAAAAAGATCTTTATCAGGCACAGCTCGATTTATTCCTAGATCCTACTGATCCTGAAGTGATCGCAGCAGCTCGTGAAGAAGGTATACCGGAATCGTGGTTAACCGCGGCTACAGAATCACCTGTGTATAAAATGGCGATGGACTGGAAAGTCGCATTACCCTTACACCCGGAATATCGCACCTTGCCAATGGTTTGGTATGTACCGCCGCTATCGCCGATTCAAAATGCGGCTAACGCAGGTCGCATCGGGATGGATGGCGTTATACCGGATTTGAGTTCTTTGCGTATTCCAGTTCGATACCTTGCTAACCTGTTAACAGCGGGTGACGACGCGCCAGTCTTAAGTGCATTGGAGCGTATGTTGGCGATGCGTTCGTATAAGCGTTCACAGCAAGTGGATCAGCGAGAAGACTTAGAGGTCTTGCAGAAAGTTGGACTGACCGCTGAGCAAGTAGAAGAAATGTATCGCTACATGGCGATTGCTGACTACGAAGACCGTTTTGTGATTCCGACAAGTCATCGCGAGTTCGCTGAAGATGCTTACGATATGAAGAGCAGCTGCGGCTTTAGTTTTGGTAATGGCTGTTCGGATGGCAGTGAGGAGACCAACTTGTTTGGCTCGAAAAAGCCGACTAATCGCAACATTATTGCAGTCTCCGGGGAGTGGCAACCGTGAGTACTTCAAATGCAACCTTACTCAGCCTAATCTCTCGCTTGCTGGATTACCCCGAAGCGACTTTATTTGAAAATCGCGAAGCCGTGGTTGCTATGGTGGCAGAATCAACAGTGGAGCCCGCTTTGCGGGCGCGGCTAGAGATTTTTCTCAGCGAATATTTGGCGCGTAACGTGATGGACTGTCAGGCAGAATATGACGGTCTGTTCGAGCGTGGTCGCTCTCTCGGCTTGTGGTTGTTTGAGCATGTTCATGGCGAATCGCGGGATCGTGGTCAAGCCATGGTTGATCTGATGGCGAAATACACCGAGGCAGGCTTAGAGATTAGCCAGCGTGAACTGCCTGATTATATTCCTTTGTTTTTGGAGTTTTTGGCAACACAAGGTGATGAAAATGCGCGCAGTTGGTTAATCGACGTCGAGCATATTTTAGCCCTACTTCAGGTGCGCCTTGAGCGACGTGAGAGTGGCTATTCGATTCTACTCGAAACCTTGCTGAGCTATGCCGGAAGTACTATTTCGCTGGATGATGTTCGCAAAAACGTCGCTGGCGAAAAGCGTGACGACAACAAAAAAGCTTTAGATAAAGAATGGGAAGAAGAAGAGGTAACGTTTGGTGCTGACTCGCTAGATAAAAGTTGCGAGAAATCGAAACGTCGCCCGAGTGAAACTCAACGAAAAGATCTCGATGTACCCCTGCACTGGGTCGGCTTTGACGAAGGGCAAGCATCAGGTACAAATGCAACTACAACCAGCTCTAGCAGGGGGGCGGCGAAATGAACAACTTTCTATTCGGCATCTATCCGTATATAGCCTTTACTATTTTTGCTCTAGGATCACTGATTCGCTATGACCGCGAGCCTTACACTTGGAAAAGTAGCTCCAGTCAGTTGTTGGAGAGTAAAAAACTACGCCTAGGCAGTGCGCCATTTCATATCGGTATTATCGCCGTGCTCTGTGGCCACTTTGTCGGTTTGTTAACCCCGCACGCAGTGTGGCATGTGCTGGGTGTGAGTGCTGAAGTTAAGCAGTTAATCGCCATGAGCGCTGGTGGCTTTTTCGGTGTCGTCTGTTTGTTTGGCTTAGTGGTATTGATCCAGCGCAGGCTAACGAATGAACGCGTTCGAGCAACCAGTTCAACAATGGACATTAGCATATTGTTTTTACTCTTGGCTCAGTTGGTATTGGGTTTAATGTCCATTTTTGTATCAGCAGATCATATGGATGGTCACGAAATGTTGTTGTTAATGGCTTGGGCTCAGAACGTGGTGATCTTTAATGGCGCCTATGCAGCCGAGCAAATGCAAAGCGTGCATTTGATCTTTAAGTTACATGTATTTTTAGGCATGACTTTGTTTGTTGTCTTTCCGTTTAGTCGCCTCGTACATATATGGAGCGCGCCGCTGAAATACATCAATCGTAATTATCAAGTTGTTCGTCAGCGCTAAGAGCACGAGAGGGTAAGTGAGTTATATGATCACGGTAAATAGTACAACAATTGCGGAAGACGCGATTCTGAGTGAAATACAGTATCACCCTGCAGACTCCCAGAGAGAGGCAATGATCAAGGCGAGTGAAGCACTGATCATTGGGGAGCTGATGAAGCAGCGTGCTTTTGAATTAGGGCTTGAGCAGAGTGTAGGTGAGCAGGATATGCCTGATCCGGAGGCTCATCTACAATCCTTGATTGATCAAGAGGTAGAGTTGCCACAGGCGAGTGAGGCTGATTGCAGGCATTATTTTGAGCAAAACCAAGCCAAGTTTACTACTTCGCCGTTATTATCTGTGCGACATATCCTTCAATCTGTGGCGCCTGATGAAGATTTAGCTAGAATTGAAGCGCGTCGTCATGCGCAAAGTATGATCGATGCTTTACGTGCTGATATGGGGCAATTCCCGACCTTAGCGGCAACGCATTCGCGTTGTCATTCCGCTAAAGAGGGGGGGCAACTCGGTCAAATAAGTAAAGGCCAGACGGTCAGTGAGTTTGAGCGCCAGTTGTTTAATTGCGATATTGGTTTGGTTGGGGCGCCGATTGAAACTCGTTATGGCGTACATGTTGTGGTGATTGATCGGCGCGAGGACGGTAAGCAATTAACGTTTGAGATGGTTCACGAGAAGATTGCAGGTTATCTCAATGAGAAAGTGCGGCGTAAAGCGATTGCGCAGTATATTGAACAGCTGATTAGTCGGGCAGACATTGACGGTTTTGACTTTAGCGTATCTGAATCCCCGCTTATGCAATAACAGGCTTCTGTGAGCGTCAGTGGTCTCCAAAGTTCTTAAACTTTAGTATTTAAAATTCATTTCTTATAACACCTTTCTACACTGCTGTACGGCGTTTTAGTTGCTTGTTGATTACAGAGCGACTAGGGCGTCAGTTGTGCGCATTAATATGCAGTGCCTTCAGAAGGATTCTGGCTGTTCTGACCTTAAAAATAGGGCTTAAACCATGTTTGACTACTAAAGTCAGGTGTAATCAGATGTAATGGTTTTGATCGTTGTTTTGCTGGATTATAGCGTTGGTAGATTGTCTGTTTTTAGACGCAACGTGTGTAATATTTTGAATAAATAATTTATCAAAAGGAGAGCAAACATGAATAACGTTTCAGCCCTATCTGATCGCGAACTAGAAGTACTTCATTGGGTTGCACTTGGCAAAACTAATTGGGAGGTTAGCGTTATCCTCGATATTAGCATTTACACCGTAAAGAACCACGTTAAAGCAATATTAAGAAAACTTTGCGTAAACAACAGAACGCAAGCCGCGAAGCAAGCCCTTATGCAAGGTATGTTGAGCCAAGTTGCCTAAGGCTTGTGAAATTAGATACATATAATAAGGGGGAGATAATATTCTCGCCCTTTGTTTACTTCCTTATTGGTTCTAGAGTTTAACTCTGCCCCCTGTTTGGTTTTTAGCTTGGCACCCGCTTGGTTCTCATGCGGTACATCTTCGCTCTATAGGTATTCCTATGGCGTTCAATTCGTACTCAACTCCTCTGATTCTCTTGCTGTTCCCTTGTTCCCTTGTTCCATATGCCTTTCGACAGCGGAAAATGAATTTATATGCATAAAGCTTGCTTATACCCCTGCAATCCGACTGTCGGTTTCTGAATTCACTGCCATACTTTCTATAAGTTAAGCGAACCAATTGTGACTAAGTGGCGTAAGAGCTACGGAATCACTGGAACTTCTGGTTTATTCGTCTAACTTTAAAACTGATATGTTGGAATTGACTTGTGAAACTTAACGCATACTATAACCAAAATTGACCAGTGAGCTTACAGGCCCATTAACCATGCTTTATTCGTTTATCGCACTTCTTGTTGGTATCGCCGTTTCGGGAGTATTTTTTTACTTCAAGCTCAGCCAGGTTCGAGAGTTGTTGGAACAGCAGCACCAAGAAGAAATCGAATCGATCGAACACAATAAAATCGATCGAAAAACACTGCGAAGCAAAGAGCAGCAGTGGCAGAGAAATTTATCCAAGCTTACCGAAGAGTATGAATCCCAGCTTGATGAGCTTCAACAAAACCAGCGTCGAACGGCTGAGCAGTTTTCTGCCGAAAAAGAAAAATTTCGAACTGATCTTGTGCGTCAGGTCGACGGAACTCAGCAGCTAATATACCGGATGGAGCGCAATGTGCAGCGTCTTCAGCAAGAGTCGGAGATGTTGTTGGGTTTGCATACAACCTTTGAGCGTTGGGATGAAAGTATGACAGGCCTAATGAATCAAACCGAGGTGATGCATACCCAGAATGAGCTGCTGTATCAAATCGTGCAAAACATCATCACGCTCTCTTTGAATCCCGCAATGGAGGCCGCTAGAGCGGGGGACTTTGGTCGTGGCTTTGCTATGGTGGCGAGTGAGATAAAGGAGTTGGCTATTCGCTCTGAAGAGTTGAGCAAAAACTATAAGAACAATTTAAATAAGCATGCTGTCGTCACGACAACCACGTTCCAAGATATTCAAGCGAGTGGCAAGCTAATTCTCACTGCGATCCACACTAAGCAGGCGTTAGAGGATAAGCTGGAGCATGTCATTCTGTCTGGAACCCAAGCCATTTAGGGCTTAATGGGGTAAATGGCTACGGTGCGTGCTATTTCTGAACTGAGTGGTGGATATGGGTAATAATATATTAGCTGGCCTGAACAGCATCGGAATGACTTCGTTAGGACATGGCATGTCCTACATTAAGCAGCGTGAGGCACGGGTTATCCACTGTACTAATGCCGAACCATTTCGTGGTTTTTTGGAGTTCACCTTAATCACCTTGGCGTCCTATAAGTTTCGGGTTCTCGCTACGATCCATTTTTCTAATGACTCGTTTACCAAGTACTTTACTCATGGGGTTTCAGACCCTGAGGTGACTGCAAATCAAAGCTATTGCGTGCCTGACGCCCAGTTTTATGACACCTTGGGGGAAATGGCAAATGAAATCACAGGTAAGGTTAAGCGGGAGCTGGAGACGGTTTTTCCTTATCTTGGCATGTCTACCCCAAACCGCCTCCCTCACCAGGGGTTTGAATTATTGATGCGGGAAGAGTACCAGGCGGAATCGCATACTAAGGTTATTTTTAACGATCAGTGTGTTTTAGGCCTTAGTTTGCTCTTTGCTCAAACGGAGGAACTCGATTTTGAGCTTCCGTTGAGTTCTAGTGGCAATGATAGTGGTTTGAGTCTTGGGGAGTTGGAGCTTTTCTGATTCTTTTGGCTGTAATAGGCGGTGCAGATGGTTAGTAGTTACTAGCGGTAATCGCTAGTTAGCTTGGTGGTGTGCTTAGGAGCCTGTGGTGTTTTGAGCTTACGCCCACCCTTACGGGTGGGGAATGCGAAGCTGTAAGTAATGTTATATATGGGACAGTAAATGTCCATTTTTTGTTATTATTTATTGTTTTTATGAATAATGTTGAACGATAAAAGCACTGTTTACTGTTTTTATTATTTGTTTTTATTATCTGTTTTTACTATATGGATATGTCGACTTAATCGATCTAAGTCTAGCTTCGGGAGGCACCTGTTTTGCGCCTCTCTCAAACCATGAAGCTATCATAACAGCGTATTGTAACCTGAATGTAACAGTACGGTAACGGTGTGTAACATGGCTGGTTTTATTACTAATTATTCTGAGGGATGTTAACTGAGTCCCGTTTTGGCTTCGTCTATATCGAGTTGAATTCGATCTAATTCTTGTTTTATTTCTAAGACACTTTGTTCTATATCGCGCATTAATTCAGCTCGCGCCTTGGTTTCTATTAGCTTTAATAGTTTAAGTATTTCGTTAAGTTGCAGCATGCCTGCGGAGCTTTTATATTTGTGAGCTGTTTTTTCCAACAATGCAAAGTCATTGCTATTAATCGCGTCGTAAAATTCATTAAGCATCGAGTTGGATTCTTGTAAAAATACTAAGATAAAGCGCTGCCTACGTAGTCTTTCTTTATTTTCTTGAACTTCCGATTCCGTTTCTTCTTGGATGCTTGTTACCAAATTACGCTGCGTGGTGGGTAAGTGGGTAAAATTGTCACAGCAGTGTTGAATGTATTGAAATAATAATGGGAATTTGACCGGTTTTGTTAGGTAGTATTGTATACCTGATTTTTTGGTTTGATGTTTATGTGTTCGCATCGCATGTGCTGAGAGTGCAATAATTGGGATGTTTTTGTGTTGTTGGCCGGCTTCCCCGGCGCGTATGCGACGTGCACATTCATTACCATCCATTAAAGGCATCTCTAGGTCCATTAGTACTATGTCGAATTTATTGTTGTTCAGTGCTTCGAGGGCTTCAATGCCGTTACCAACACTTACTAGGTCAAGGTCGTGTTGTTTAAAGTAGGTTTCCACGACAACGACATTGGTATGATTATCTTCTGCCATTAAAACTTTTAGTTTGGCCTGGGTTTGGCGGATGCTTGTCGAGCCATTAGTGTTATTTGTGTGGGGCTGTGGGTTTAGGGCTTCTCTTGGGTCAGCAGGTGCTAGCTCTAAGTTAAAGTGAAACCTTGAGCCTCTATCGGGGGCGCTATCAGCATGAATTGTACCGTCCATCATTGTGACTAGCTTTTTGGATATCGCGAGCCCTAGGCCTGAGCCGTGACTCTCATTGGGCTTACTATTGTTGCCGACTTGTTTGAATGGGTTAAAAATCGTGTCTATGTCTTCTGGGGCAATGCCCACGCCGGTATCGCGTACGGAGAAATGGAAGTTGAGTTTATTGTTAGTTAAGGTACTTTTTTTAAGGTTGACTGTAATGCCGCCGTTCTCTGTAAACTTGATAGCATTGGTGATGATGTTAAATAGAATTTGATGTATGCGAAATTTATCTGCTTGAACGTCGTACTCAGTGTTTTTGTCGGTAATGGTATTAAGGTATAGGCCTTTTCGTTTGGCGTTCAATGTCAACGCTTTGACGGTGGATTCAAGTAGTTTGAGTAGGTCAAAGCTGGATGGTTCGAGCTGTAATTCATTGTTTTCTATTTTTGAGATATCAAAAATAGTTGTTGTAACATGTAGAATGTTTTCGGCAGTACTGCAGATCGTTTCTATCTTTCTCTTGTCTGGTGTGCTGTGATCTGAAGTTATTAGATGTTTCGATAGGTTTATAATGGTATTGAGAGGTGTGTGAGTTTCGTGGCTAAGTTTAGCCAAAAATAGTGAATTTCTTCCATTAGCCTCTTTTTCTTTTTCTTTTTCCTTGTTATTGGCGTAGTTGTTTTCTAATAGAGGCCTATTTTGATTTTCATTGATAGATTTTATTTTCTTGCGTAGCTTGTTATTGTCTGTTTTTATTTTTAGTGTTCGGCTTTTAATTGCCTCAAGTGCGGTAATTAATGTGATTAGAAGTGCGCAGGTGTACCCTAGTTTTGCCCACCAGCTCAGCCACCATGGAGGGGCGATTCTTAAGTTGTAACTCTCGACAGGGCTGTGAAGTATTTCTCCTAGGGCGTTCTTGCCCTTAGCTCTAACGCGAAGCTTGTAGTGCCCTGGTGGGAGTTGAGCGTAGTTTACGGATTTTAACGTGGTAACGGGTGACCATTTCTTGTCGTACCCCTCTAGGTAATATTGGAAGTTTAAACCCGTTAACGGAATGTGATAAATTTCGTCAAAAATGAATTGAATATTATTTTTTGAATGAGGGATGGGTTCGTTTATCTTGTCGGTTCTGCTGTTATCGCCATTGCTTGAGAATGCTTTTAGAGAAATGTTTAGGTGGGTTTTTTTTGTATTTATATTTAAGTCTATTTTTATTCGGCCATTACTTTCGCCACTGTTAGTGTCTATGTATAGGTGGTTTTGGTCGCTGTGCATGACGTTTGAGTTGATGGGGGAGCTAGGCATGTCCGCGTTGCTAATAAAGCGGACTGGGTGCATATTGCTGTCAAACTTATAGAGACCTCTATCAGTTGCTGCCCATAGCTGCTTGTACATGTCGGTGTGTAAGGCATGAACCCGGTGTTTGGCTAATAATTTAATATGCCTCATGCGTGATACGTTGCCGTAATAGAGCCCTTGATTCCCGCCTAATGCAAAGGTGTTGTGCCCGATTTTTTCGGCAGTTAATAAATCTCCAGGGTAATATGCTTTAGTGTCAGCAATGTAATTGTGATTGTCTTTTTTGTATTTAGAGCTAGCCGGGTGTAAGTGTTTTAAGTCTATGTTTGGGATGATGGATAAGCCGGTTTTTGTTGCGATGAATAACTGGCTTTCACGACTAAAGAGAATGTTATTTATTATGGGGTGTCTAATAGACTCATTTGGAAATTTCTGGATTTTTCCAAACGGGTCGATCCGCCAGATATTGTTTTCGCTGAAGGACCAAAGGTTGTCGTTAGTGTCTATGTATAACTTTTGAATATTCTGTTTGTTGGGAGCCTTAGCAACAAATACAATTTTATTGTTCCTAATTGAATGTAGCGCTTGATTGTCGCTGACATATAGAGTTTCTGACTGATGGCGATACGCGAGAGCTGTTGGTTGGCGCTGCATTTCTATCAGCTGCCAAGTGCCCGGGTTATTTATATCAAGGTACCGGATACCGTCTCGATCAGTTAGGTATACATTTGAACGGCTTACGGCGAATGAAGTATTGTCATTGATTGAGTTGTAGCGGGAGTTGTTAGTGCCATTGTGTAGGCTGTTGTGAAAACGATTAACGTGAATATCATTTGCTGTTATATGGGTGACAGCATCTTTTGATAATACCCAAACACCTGTAGTTGGGTCGCTCTGTAAAGCGTTGATACCCGGTATGGCGCGCCTATTGATTGAATATTGGTTGTTACCGGTATCGGTTAGCAGGATAAGGTGATCGTCAGTGGCGAGCCAGATTGTTCCTTGAGCATCTTCGATTATGAATTGATACTCCAATCTTGCCTTGTTGCTATTGATTGGTGACAGTGTTGCGAATGTTGACCCGTTGAAGCGGCTTAGTCCAGCGGAGCCCAGTATCCATATGTGGTTATGCCTGTCTTGGATCACCTGCTTAATATTGTTATTTTCACGATTTCCGAAGGGGTTTTCATGCTTAATATGTAGGCTTTGAGCGTGGCTGTTTAAGGAAAAAATTAACCATAAAATAATAGCTAGAGGTGTTTTTAATATATGGATCTCTGTGCTTGTTTTCATTGGGTGGGTGAGTTTGGGAGAGGCTTGATAGTTGTGATGGTTCTGACTATTGTTTTTTGCAGAACCGATACCCGGCACCTCGCACAGTTTCAATATATTCGCCGGCTTTCCCCAGTTTTTTGCGTAACCGGGCAATGCTCATATCGACAGCTCTTTCGGTGACAGGGAAATCTTCGCCTTTAACGATGGTGATTATCTGCGCTCTTGAATAAATTCTTTCGGGCTTACTGGCCAAAGCGAACAATATGTCGAATTCGGTTTTCGACAAAGCGATTTCGCCTTCTTCCGTTTTGGCCGTCATTGTTGCGATGTTTAAGGTGATTTCGTTGATAGAGATTAAGTCGGTGTTGTCTTTCGTGTTTTTGCGTCGTAGCACAGCTTTAATGTGCGCTGTGAGCATTTTATCCTTAAAGGGCTTGGTGATGTAATCATCGGCGTAACACTCTAAGCCCGTGACTATATCGAGTTCGCTATCACGAGCTGAGAGCACGATGAGTAAGATGTCTTTTGTTTTGGCTGTTTTTCGAAAGCGCTTAGCCAGCTGGGCACCGTCTATATCGGGTAAGCCAAGGTCTAGAAGGATGAGATCGGGATCGTATTTTTCCGCAAGAGACCAGCCTTGAGTCCCGGTAGCGGCACTTTGCACCTCATAGCCCTCTTCGGTCAGTATTTCCTCAATCATTTCACGAGAAATGTCGTTATCTTCGATAATTAGAATTTTTGTTTTTAATAGCATAAGTGCGTGTCGTTCATATTACTTTTCATATTAGCTAGCGAAGTGCTTGATTCTAGGGCTGCACGTTCGGGGCTGCGTGAAATCTAAGATTAGAGGCCTAATGTTGGTTATTCTTAGGCGTAGCTAGCCATAACAGTTTTAAACAAATATAACAGAATGCATCTGGAAGGGGTAAGTAGTAAGGAGCCACGCGCAAAGAATTTGGCGCAAAAAAACACGTTTTGGCGCTTAGAATGCGGAAATTGTGTTTAAGTTACCTAGTTTGTTAAGGGGGCACCCGGGTAAGTGTCGTGTCGCTATGGCGGGCTTATTCCTCGACCCGGGCAAAGACGAGGCCTTTCTCTTGCCATAGGCTGATAGTCAAACCTTTATTGTTTCGGACAATAGGTGTTTCTCCGGCTTGTACATCGGGCACCCAGTCAAATATGTCTTCTTCGTAATGTGCTTGATAGACGGTGATGGGCTGATTATTAAGGGATTTATAGCGTAGTTGAGCGGCAGGGGCGCTGCTTATCGAGCAGTAGCGCCCACCGAGTAAGCCTCGGGTTTGGTGGGTGAGTCGAGAGCTTTCAATTGGAATGAAATCAAGCTTGTCAAAGTAGTTCTGAATTTCGGCAAACCGTGAAGTTGTCACCTCTAGGGGCTTAAGTTTGATGTGGTTGCTTGCCAGTTTGCTAACGACTTTGCGGATATCGTCTTCCTGCTGATATATTAAGCTGCCTGAGAATAGGATCACTGCAAACAACATCGAAGCCGCAAACCCCAAGCCAAAGCCCTTAAATAATAGGGGATAGCTTTCTTGCTTAGCTTTGCGCCCACTGTTACGTCCTTCGCTCTCGCTATTGTCTTCGATCTGCTGGCCGGGCGCGGCATCGCTATGTGCTTGCATGAGTGTGTGGAGGCTTGCTAGCTCAGTTTCACTCAGCTTTGCCTCTGTAGCAATTTGTTTGATTTGTGACTTAAAACCTGAACCTTTCATTAGCCTGCCTTGAGGTTTTCTGTCTGAGACGTTTGTATGCGCTTTCTCATTCGGTGAATTTTGGCGAGTAAGGTACCTCGCGGCACACTAATTTTTTCCGCAATTTCACCCACGCTATATTCTAGTACGGCCCACATATAGAGCAGCTCTCGTTCATCGGTTCTGAGCTTACTCCATACGTGGCCGAGAAGGTTTTCGTTGATCATGATGTTGTCGAGGCTATCGGTGCTGATATCTAAAGTATTCTCGTGATATTCAATCGGCTCGTATTGTTTTTTCTTTCGGAGTTTGTCTATCCATATATTGCGGATACTTTTCCGCAAATATGCCCCGGTATCCTGCACACCTTGATGCCGAGCTAAGCATTTCTCAACGGCAGATTGCACCATATCGAGCGCATCATCCCTGTTGTCGCACAAGGCGTGGGCGTATTGAAACAGTTGCTGAAGTTCGTCGTTATTCAGCATTAATGAGCTCCATTGGCGAGTATGTTGTGTGCGGCGGCGCTGATATACCTGAGTAACTACCCATGGTAAATCGGCGAATCGCAAAGTGAACGCTTAGTATCTGCGATTCGCATCGAGTGTGCGAGCCTAAACCCATTTGATGTTGCGAATTTGTAGCTATGGTTTTGCATTCATGAATTTAGGGCTGCGAGCTTAGAGCTGTAGCTTCAGTGTAATGAGCTGTGACCGCGGTTTAGGCTTCTTTTGCTGTAGTGGCGCTAGCGATAGGCTCTGGAAGCTTGGCTGGCTTTTTACCAGAGACAATGCCGCCGGTTAGTTTGTCACATATGCCAGCGGGCAGGTAAGCCCACTCAGATTTACCGTTATCAACAGTCGATTGACCAGAGCATACGTGTGACCCATCGAGTGCGCCGCAGTCGTTTTGGCCGGCCTTTACAATACCAGCGCACTTCTCCCATTCAGCTGGTTGGTCGGGTACCGCATGGCTTTGTTGTGATGCGACGGCGGTTAATGCGGTGGTGATGGCGGCGATGAGAATTCGATGATTACTCTTTTTCATTGTTATACCTGTTAATGTTTTTTGTTTAGTAACTGTTGTTGAGTGGTTATGTAGTATTAGGTAAAGACGGGCGAAAGAGCGATTTGATTGCATGTTTGTAAGTTATTTCGACAAAAAGGAACAATTGATATGCTTTTGAGGCAATGTGCTCATAATTCGTGCGATTTATGCTGGTCTTAATTGGATGTTGAAAACTGTAAATAACAAGGAAGAGCTGTTTTTAGGAAGTGCTATTTGATTGCATTTTTTTAATAATAGCTCGATGGGGGAGCGAACCTAGACTTACAAAATGATGCTGTATATGCTTTCGATTATCGAAGTTGGAGCAAGTATTAAAATTAAATATTAATTAGAAAATTTGTTTTAAATCAAATTTACTTGTCCCCAAGCTGAGTCTTAAAATCCAGCCGAGGGTGGATGTTGATAGGCTGTG
>NVXL01000233.1 GCA_002746115.1 Alteromonadaceae bacterium | reverse complement strand
GTTGGTCAATAAAAAATCCGGAGCCTGTACCAAAACCACTGTCTATAAACAAGGTGCTATTACGTGCTTTTTCGATGGCGTTACGCGGTGAATGAGATGCGTTGAGCTCTGCGGTTATATTGTCAGATTCAGCAGCAGTATGGGGCGTGTTAGCGCTAGCGTGGTCGGCGGTGTGTTTCTTTGTGCTTGGTTTACTTTTTAGGCTGCTAGAAGCGACTAAATTTGATGTATCGGCGGAATCTTGGTTTTGGAGGGACTTGCCTCGGATGATGGTATGGATCTCGGTATCTTGATCTGTTGGTGCCTTAGCGTCAGTACTATGGGAGTTATTCTCATTGCAAGCGATAAGAAAAGTGCTAAACATCAATGGCAAAATATAAAGTAAACGCATATAAAATCCTTTTTTGAAATTTCCGACAGATAAAGCGCGAGAGTGTCGGGATCATACGCCATGGTTGATTTTTAATCAACTCTCCATTAGGCCAAATATGAAGGGTTGATTTTTATATAGCATTTTATTAAGAAGCAATTCACATGTATAGTTGTTGCGTTCTTTGTAAGCTTGAGAGAGCGAGTGGCCGAGCTGGGATAAGACCATCGCGACTCTAGCCTATGCCCTATATGATGTTCTTTTTATCCGCTCGTAGGTTTTCCTCGGGCTTCCACTAGACAAAACCTCACTTTTTTGCCATTGTCATTCGCGAGAGATTATCGTTTAACAGCACGTTTTTGACTGAGGCCTTCTCTCAGAGGGCTTTCACCTCGTTAGGCTTCGCTTTACTCAGAAAATCATATCGACTTTAAGTGATTAATTATCGATCTACTAAAATAAGAGGTAACAATGAATAAATTATTACGAATGTTTTCACTGATAGCTGTTTTTGGCATTGTAACAGGGTGTTCAATTAATCATCCAATCGCAAAAGATTACCCTGCATTTTTATCTAAAAATGCAGGGACAGGTGATTTACCAAAAACTGAGCTAGATACCGATTACTCCATCGCAGGAAGCACTGAGAGCCATCGTTATGAGTTTCGTGCCGCAACTGTTGGATACGCTCATGTTTGGATAGTTGAGTTTGGGAAAATTCTTGATCAAACCTTGAATGCTCCCTACGTGCAGAATTCATTTGGACGTTTCGACAAACGCCTTAATAATTCGGATAGTGCCGGCAGTCTTGTTCAATTTACATTGGAAAACTACGAATTTAAAAACTACCGGGCTTATGTGTCGGTGAAAATTGAACTAACTAAAGACGCTGAAGCAGTCCTGAGCAAAACATATAGTGCAGAAGGTGATTCTAAAGGCGGTCAAATGTGGGGCGCGGGTCCATTTGGCATGAAAAGCGCGACCTTGGCTTCAACAAAATCTGCTATAGACAATATCCTTAAGCAATTCTTGAACGATATTCCTAATCCTTAATTTAAGTATTTTTAATGCACGTACTGGTTTAGACATCTCACCGGTTTATAAGGTCTTATATTCATTACGTCTCATTAGCTGAGTCATTATGAAAATACCAAGAAATACCCATTGTCCCTGCGGAAGTGGAAAAATTCAAGCACTGCTGTAATTTAGCCGCTAATGACGTGCGCCATGCTAGTAGTATGGCGCCACCACCGTAGAGTCAGCCTGAGGATGATTTTCTAGGCCTCTCACCAGATCAAATGCACCAGCTGATCTACCGGCCGTTTGAGGCGCCAGAGGTTCTGAGTTTTTCCACCCAGTGGCAAGACTTTATCCAGCGCGCTAGCTGGCAAGGGCAAAAGCCTCCGCTCGATTATCCTGCGCTGATGAAATATGGGCTTCAGCCGTGTTATTGGTTGGAGTATGTTTTTCAAGCGTATAAAGGTGTTAGCCCCAGTCATAATGTTATTTTGCTGGACGGGGTGCCGGATATTGCGGCTAGTCGCCCGGAGGGAGCCTTGAATCATGGGCGCTTGCCTGAGGGGTGATGGGCGTGTATTAGAAAGCATTTCCGTAGAAGTGGTTCACACGCCCACTTACGCGCGATAGTCCCGATAATAGTTTATTATATTGCCCATATCTGGCAGCGCTTCCCCTTCTTCTAATGATTGAATTATCGCCATGTTTTTCGTTGCTACTTCATAATCCGGGTCTAGTTTTAGTGCTTTTTGTAGATACTCTAACGCCGTACTTTTTTGTCCAAGTGCTGCATAGCAAAGCCCGAGGTTACCGTGGCTTTGCACATGTTTTGGGTAAATCTCTAGTGAGGCATTAAAGCCCTCAATCGCCTCGTGCCAGCGTTCATCCTCAAAAGCTAACATTGTTTTATCGAAGCATTTTTGCCCGGCGATATATTCGTCCAAAGTCAGGTTGTTATCTTTCCGAATTGATTGCGCTATTTCATCAATTACTTCCTGAGCCTTAATGGCGATGGGGCTGTCACTCTCTTCAAATTTGATGACTTCTCGAAATGCTAACACCATCGCTGCAAAATCACATTTATCTTTAAAACAAACACCCAAATTAAAATAAGCTTCACTAAAATCCGGTTTATTCTGAATCACTAGGCTAAATAAATGAATGGCTTGATCATTGTCATCATCCTTCACGGCTAACATACCAAAACCAAAGAGTACGTCAGGGTTGTTGGGGTGTTTTTTAGACAGTTTTGTTAAGGTTTTCTCTGCTTCACGAATGTCGTCTTCTTGAAGGCACTCCATAGCATAATCGACCTGATCCCCTATTTTCTCATTTTTTGTCATCTTCGAGGCTTGAACCTGCTGCTTAAGGCGTGTTTGGCGTAATTTGTTTTTTTGTTGTTTCTTCTGGTTCTGCTTTTTTTGGGATTTAACTTTCTTTGCCATATTATTCAGTTTCTGTCTGTTTGGTTGCTGTTTAGTTTGTTGGTTCAATAGGGTTTGTGTTATTGGTGTAAAACGCCAATTTAATTACCCGTGAAACTAAGTAATCCGCCAGTAAGATTCCCCTTTTGCTGTTTTCTCCTCTTCCAGCCCAGCGCGCTCGTTTGCGTGCAAACCTGATTTAAACCAGCTGGATAAGTCTGTCAACATCGCTCTGGCGGAGCCGACATAGCTGTGGCCTAACATAGAGTCATCAATACCTGAGGTCTCGATGGTATCTAGGCCGTCGATAATCGTGACCGGGGGAATAAGCTCGGCTCGCGGGTAGGCATGTAAGGTTTGTGAGGCCCATACGGCTTTGTCTTTTAACGAATTTGCATGCATTATAGCCAGTCAAGGGCGGCCACGTGGGCATGCTGAGCGTGTTAAGGGGGCAAACATAGCATGAATTTGATTTTCGCTAAAATCTTGATTGCTCGGAGGGGGGCTAAGGAGGTTATTTGTTATTGTCTCTATAGGTTTGCTTGTGCTCTAGTTGTTGTTTTGCACGAATTATTGCGTCATGGAGGCGCTTTTCTAGCTGCTCTCTCAGGGGGAGTTCGGTTAAATATTCGGCCACGTGAATACCGCTATTATTGAGTTCTAGTAGCTCTATTTGTTCGGCCTTTTTCCCGGTGCAAAGTATGATACCCAGTGGGGGTTGTTCGTCTAGCTCTTGTTCATATTTCGCGAGCCATCGCAAATAAAGCTCCATTTGCCCTTTGTATTCGGCTTTAAAGTTTGTCATTTTTAAATCAATGGCTATCAGACGTTTTATTTTTCTATTGTAGAACAGTAGATCAATGTAAAAATCATCATTGTCGATTTGTATGCGTTTTTGGCGGGCAACAAAGGTAAACCCTGACCCCATCTCTAGCAGGAACTGCTCAAGGTCTCTGAGTATGGCATCCTCAAGGTCTTTCTCTAGGTAGCGGTCATTTAATTCTAGAAAGTCGAGTATGTAGGGGTCTTTTAGGATGAGGTCTTCATTCATTTGCCCCTTGTCGCGCAATGCTTGGAGCTCTAAGGCGATGGTTTGCTCGGGTTTTTTGGATATAGCTGTTCGTTCGAATAGTAGGGATTCGATACGTGAGTTTAGTGTGCGTGTGGACCAGACTTCTTCTACAGCCATTCGCAGGTAAAACTCGCGTTTCAGCTCGTCGTCGATGTAGATTAGCGCTCTCATATGCGTCCAGCTCAATTGTCTACGCAGTGCGTAGACAATTTGCTCATCGGGGAAGGCTTGCGCAAAACGTAGGCAGTGGTGGAGCTGTTTGTTGCTCCATCCTTTGCCATGGCTAGCGATTAGCAGTTTGGAGAGCTGGCTTATGACTTGTTTACCATAGTCTGCCCGTTCGTTGCTGAGAACGGCTTTGCCAATGCGCTGCCCCACTTGCCAGTACAGAAGTGTTAACTCGGCATTAACAGCAGTCGCCGCGCGCTGCTTTGCGGATTGGATAAGACTCTGGATATCGCCTAGTAGGCCAGTATCTTCGGGTGCTGCTATTGTCATTGGGCTTTACGCTCTTTTTTATCTGTTTTTAACTGCGTTACAACCCGCTTGGGTAATACGCGATTATCAGTCTCGTCGCCATTACCTGTGCCCTGCAAACCTCAGCGTTGAGGGTAGGTTAAAAGTGGCATTGGCGCAACAGTGAGCCCACGCAAAATTTGTTAACTGATATACTTAAGCTAAGCTAACAAATCCGACATATTTATGGTTACTGCCAATAATGAGTGAAGCTGTCGTCATCCCGGGTTATACCGTACATAAACTGCTCGGTAGCGGCACGATGGCCTGTGTTTATCTAGCCACGCAAGAGTCACTTCAGCGTCAAGTAGCGGTCAAAATCCTCAATAGCCACAGTCCTCAAGCCGACCCCAAGGCGAACGAGCGTTTTGTGAATGAAGCGCACATCATCGCTGCGGTGAATCACCCGAACATTGTCACCATCCACGATATTGCCGAACTTGAGGATGGGCGATCTTATATCTCCATGGAGTACTTAAGCGGCGGCGATCTTACTCACCTTAAAGGTCAGGCACTTGGTGAGTCTTATGCTTTGGCGATGATTCGTAAGGTGGCGCTGGGTTTGGCGGCGATTCACAAGAAGAATATTATTCATCGTGATATCAAACCGGCGAATATTCTATTTCGTGACAATGGCGGTATTGTACTTTCGGACTTTGGCATCGCTAAAAATCTAGAGCTGGACTCGCAGTTAACACAAACTGGCCTAGCCATTGGCAGTGTGGCTTATAGCAGCCCGGAGCAAATTTATGGGAGCGCGCTAGATCCGCGTTCGGATATTTACAGTTTAGGCGTGGTGCTGTTGGAGCTGCTTTCTGGCAATAATCCTTACAGTGAAGATAACTACGCGCGGACGCTAGTTAACCACACAGAAAAACCCATTCCTGACCTCTCCCATCTGCCTGAGCCTTATCAGCAGTTACTGGAAAAAATGCTAGCTAAGCAAGTGACGGATCGACATGCGGATGTTGATGAGCTGTTGGCCGAAATTGATACACTATTGGGGCAGGCCACTGCCGATAGCGATGATGCCACCTTGCTCCATCTCGCAGCAAAGCCTGTAGTGGTGTTTGATGGTGAGCTTATTCGACTGGGGCAAATCAAGCGTTTACCTGCACGCGTTAAGTGGATTGGACTCTCGGTATTAGCTTTAAGCGTCATCCTCCTTGCTGGCCTAGCGATGATGCCGTTTGCCCCAGAAAAAAGCGAAGCTGATCTCCAAGTGGAAGCCTTGCTGAATAAAGCGAAGGCAAGTTTAAATGCAGGTCAGTTAATTCTGCCAGAATCTGACAGTGCCGAATATTATTTTAAGCAAGCCCTGCAAATTCAGCCGGAAAATTCAGTTGCTGTTGAAGGTTTTAATCAAGTTAATGACTTGCTTATCAAGCGTTATCTAGATTTGGCAGAGCAGCGTGTTTTAAAACTAAGGCTTACTCGCCCTGCGGAAGATAATGCGACTTACTACTTCCGTAAGGTGTTGGCTATGGAGACTGAAAACCAAGCCGCGTTAGAGGGTTTAAAAAAGGTTGATGATTTGCGTATCAACCGTTACTTAGGTTTGGCTGAGAAACGTATTTCAAAATTAAGACTCAGTCGTCCCGCGGAAGATAATGCAATTTATTTTTATCGTAAAGTCTTGGCTATAGAGGCTAAAAACCAAGCCGCTCTGGAAGGTTTGAAAAAAGTTGATAGTTTGTTTGTCAAACGTTATCTAGGCATAGCCGATCAACGTATTTCACAGTTAAGGCTTAGTCGCCCAACAAAAGATAATGCCATTTACTATTACCGTAAAGTTCTGGCAATGGACGCTAAAAACAAAACCGCGCAGGCTGGTTTGCAGCGCGTGGCAGACAAGTATCGATATTTGGCTGATAAGGCTTATCGCAAGAAAGAGTATAGTGTCGGGAAAGGGTATATCGCTTCTGGTTTGGCCTTGTCGCCGGGGGATAAGCTCTTGCTGGCGCTGAAAAACAAATATGAACGTAAGCGTAACCCGGTAAGACGGTTTTTCAAAAAGGCTTTTCGTTAGCGAGTCTAACCTTATATAGTATCGCCGCTAAGCATTAAACAAGTTAATATGGCGCTCAATCGTTAAATGTCGCCTAAGGTGCGCCTGTTTATGCTTGAAAAGAATACATGTTATTTAAGTACCCTACTCGTAGTTACGATGTTGTTCGCGCCATCTGTTTTTTCTGAACCTGCTGCGGAACCTTTCGTCGAGTCCGTCACAGAAGAAGTCGTCACTATTGCGACGCGTCGCCCTATCGAAAGTCAATTGCTCCCCAATAATATTGCTGTGCTACAAAACGAGGCGATTCAACGAGTCTCTGCGACGCATGGGCAGGAGCTGTTAAACCGATTACCGGGGGTTAATTTTCAGCGGGGTAATGGGCAAGAGTCTTTGCCTTCCATTCGCTCCCCTGTGTTAACCGGCGCCGGAGCGTGTGGTAATTTATTAATCATGGAAGAGGGTATCCCGGTACGGGGCTTTGGCTTCTGTAACGTTAACGAGTTATTTGATACCCACTTTGAACAAGCCGGGCGCGTTGAAGTTATGCGCGGTGCTAATACCGTATTTTACGGCTCCAATGCCTTAGCTGGCAGCGTTAACGTCGTGCTGCCAGCCTCAGCGCCAAACAGTGTTGGTCTTGATTTAGGTTCCGATAATTTTAGCCGTGCATTGTTGAGTATTGGTTATGGTGATGAGACTCGAGGGCATGTCTATTTCACTTCAGCTAATGACGGCGGCTATCGTGATGACTCCGCTTATACCCAGCAAAAGTTCAGCTGGCGTCAGGAGGGTACTTGGCGAGGCTGGCAGGTTCAGCCGGGGGTGACTTTAACTCACCTAGATCAAAATACCGCTGGGTTTTTAACTGGCCTAGATAGTTACCGTGATAAACAACAGTTGCGTCGTAACGAGGACCCAGAAGCCTATCGTGAATCCGATAGTTTTAGAGGCTGGCTACGCTTGCAACATCATTTGTCTGCTAGTGAGCAGATCCAAATTACGCCTTACCTACGTTATACCGATATGCGCTTTTTGCAGCACTTTTTACCCGGTGACCCCTTAGAGGAAAATCATCAGCAAGGTTTTGGTTGGCAGTCGTCGTATCAAAAACAATTCTCAGATGATTTTAGTCTTACCGTCGGTTTAGATGCGGAGTTCGGGCAGGGTGAATTAACACAATCACAAGCAAACGCCACTCAAGGCAGTGCTTTTTTACAAGCGACCGTGCCCGCTGGCCTGCATTATGATTACGGTGTGAATAGCCAACAATGGGCGCTGTTTTCTCAAGCGGATTGGCAATGGCACCCGCAGTGGCGCTTAAGTGCTGGTGTGCGTTTTGAGAGCAATCGCTACGATTATGACAATCACATGTTAAACGGTCGTACTCGCGACGACGGCAGCGAGTGTGGTTTTGGTGGCTGTCGTTATAGTCGCCCAGAGGATAGTAAAGATAGCTTTAATCATGCCTCGCCTAAACTGAGTTTGCATTATCAGGCTTGGGAGGATATCAGCTTTTACTTCTCAGCCAGCGATGCCTTTAGGGCGCCGCAGGCAACAGAGTTATACCGCTTGCAACGTGAGCAACAAGTGGCGGATCTTGATATCGTGAAAGCCCAAAGCCTTGACTTTGGCATGCGCATACGTGGTGATATTTTAAATGTGGATTTGTCGGTTTACGATTTAAAATATGATAATTTAATTATTCGCGATAGTGACTTTTTTAACGTCGACGGTGCCAAGAGTGACTCGCAAGGTATTGAAATAGATGCCAAATTAAACTTAAGCTCACGGTTTTCTCTACGTTGGGTCGCGAATTGGGCGCAGCATGAATACAGCTCGGATCAAGTGTTATCGGGCGTGAATATTAACGGCAATAAAGTCGATACCGCGCCAAAGTTTTTTGGCAGCGCTTACCTGCATTGGCAGTTTGAAAACGGCTTTGATAGTGAGTTAGAGTGGCAGCGTATGGGGGCTTATTATTTGGACCCTGAGAATCAGCATCGTTACCCCGGGCACAATGTGTGGCACTGGCGCAGTTCTGTGCAGGCGGGTGAGGACTTGAAGTTTTCGCTGCGGGTGCTGAATGTGTTTGACCAGCGTTATGCTCAGCGGGCGGATTATACTGGGTTTACTGGGGAGAGGTACTTCCCGGGGGAGCCGCGTGCGGTGCATGTTGGGGTAAGGTATCAGTTTAGGTAGGGGGTTTTACTCAAAGTTTAACTTTTTATATTGATGTGATTTGCCATGCTTTTGTTTATGTGGGTGCCTCTACAGGTTCTGCATATTAAAAAGGAGGTTGATGAGCAAGTGGTTTGTATAGAAACTTTCTCGGCCAAGTTTGTGCTTATGTAAAATACCATCCTCGGTAAGTGCATCTAGGTAACGGCTAGCGGTGGCCCTTGATACGCCAAGCTCTTTCTCTAAAAAAGTCACTTTGGTGTAGGGGTGGCGAAATAAATTATTGATAAGATCTTGACTGTAGAATTTATGATTTTTACGAATATTTTGTTTCAACTCAATTAATAGTGTTTGAATTTTTTGAATCAAAACGATAGTGTGTTTTGCTGTTGAGCCGACGCCTTTCAGGATATACAGCAGCCACGGCTCCCATTCGTTATTGTCGCGAGCATTTTGAAGTTCAATATAATACTCATCTTTAGTTTGGTTGATAAAGCGGCTCAAATATAAAATTGGTGTGTCTAAAAGACCTGTTAGCACTAAATAAAGAATGTTTATAATTCGACCTGTACGGCCGTTGCCATCGTAAAATGGGTGAATGGTTTCAAATTGATGGTGTACCAGCGCCATGCAAATCAAGGGGTCTAAGTCTTGTTCCGTATTAACGAAGTGCTCAAGGTCTGACATGTACGGAGGAATAAAATTCGGTGGCGGAGGGCTAAAAATGACTTCACCTGTTCTGTTATTTTTAAGCACTGTTCCGGGTGTTTTTCTGAATCCAGCTCTGTTACCTTCTAAAGTCTCTTGGACTTCGAGGATGGTATTCATTGTGAGCGCGCTTTGTTGCTTCACCTTGTCAAACCCTGACCGTAAAGCAGCAGCATAATAGGCGACTTCTTTTGCAGCGGGGTCAGATACACTGGTTAGGAGTTCTTGTTTGTACAAAGCGTCTTGCGTGGTGATAATATTTTCAATTTCAGAGCTGCTTTGGGCTTCCTGTAGTGAGAGGGTTGAGATCAGGATACCTTCGTTGGGGATGGTTTTAGCTACCCCTTTGAGCTCAGCTAAGTGCCTATGGGCGCTGACAAGCGCACGGAGCACTTTGGGCGTTTCGAGCTCTTGATTTGGTGGTAATTTATTCAATTCGGCGGTTTTCATGTTTCAAAATGCTGGATTATTGAGGTGTTAGGGCTTTAACTTCTCAATAATAGAGGAATTTGAGGCGAATGGAAGTTATCTTCTCAATTTTGGCTGATTTTGAGAAGATGATGGTTTTTTGGTCAGTAGACCACTCAGATTGCTCTAGTGGAGCTGCGAGCCGCCCATGTTGGGCTGCGGTATCAGTTTAGGTAGGGGTTACAAATCGCGCCATATCGGCAAAAAGCTCGTGAACGTCTGTATAGGGGGTTAAGGTAGCAAGGTGCTTCTTTCCCTAGCTCAGCTGTTGCTAGCATGTTTTTCTTCAACTTCGCTGCTCTGCGAAGTGCCTGCGCGACGCCATCAATGCCTTGCTTGTCGTGGTTGTTGCGTAGCATTTCAAATAATAACGGGGCGGCTTTGTGCTCGTTTTTGCTGTGTAAGTTTTTAGATTTTAAAAAGTCGTTTAAAACGCTATTTTTTTTGAGCGAGTCACAATTGCCATAACTGGCAGTGCTGTAGTCCAAGTGTAACAGTAGCCAGAGTTCAAAGCAGACGTTAGACAAGGCAATCTCGACACCGTTATCGTTGGCATTTTTAGCGGCAAGCAAGTGCAGTTCGTGCGAATATTTTGGCGGTGATTCCCTGTCGTATACCACCCAGAAAATATCGCCTTTCGGAGACTTTCGTTTCTGCTCTATAGCCAGTTTCACCAACTGCACTGGCGTGTATTAGTTGTTATCCTCAACAACTAATACATCTCTCCTTTCCGGGTGGTAGTGGTTAATATAGCTATTGATATAATAAGGTTCCGTTTTCAATCCTTCACAAAAAATATGAAATACCGGTTTAACCTGCTTGGAAGATTTGTTTTTGTTTCTTGCCTTAGGCATTCAAAATACCTGCTTTTATAGCGTCGGAAATGTCTCGATAATTGATCTTAGGGATACCACCAAGGCGACCCTCGTTATACCACTTGGCAAACGGGCTGGAGTCTTTAAGGGAGGTATCAAATGACTCTAGGCTATCCAGCTCACTCCCTCGTGCGTTTTTCTGAACCAAATAAATCTGATCCTTCCTCATTTTATCTGGAGCCATCAGGGTGAGGTCGTGGGTGGTAAAAATTAACTGGGCGCCCTTTTTGTTGATTAGTGGATCGTTAAATATTTTAACAATCAACTCAGCCATGTGTGGATGAAAGCTAGATTCCAACTCATCAAAAAATAGCGTCATTCCTTGTTCTAGCACAGTCAAAAAGAATGGCAGTATTTTGAATAATCGCCGCGTTCCACGGGATTCCTGGTCTTTGTTGAATTTCACTAAGTCACCGCTGTCTGAGCGATGGAAGAATACTTCTGTTTTAGAAAAATCCTGTCGTATTTTGTGTTTGATTTCGTAGGGCATGTCGGAAGGTAAGCCAAGGCTTTCCATATTTCTTTCTTCAATTTCGAATTTATCAATACCAAAATCAGCTCGCTGTAAAAAGGTATTAACAATAGCGGCGTAGGTCGGTTCGTCTTCCCAACCGACAACTCGGATGTTTTGCTCTGTAGTGACAGCTTCGGTTTGCTGCCGAAAATAGTTATACACTTTTCGGATAACCTCGGGCGCGTCGGGGCTGTTACCTGCACGGCTTAAATAGGCGTTGTTGGCAAAAAAGGCGATTTGGCGCTTGCCGCCTCTGTAGTGCTCGCCAAACTTTACCGCCTTCCAGTCGGTGGCTGAGTCACGAGTGAATAGGTTAGCTGCGCGTGAAGCGGGGTAGAAATCTAGCTTCTCATAGGTGATTTGAGCAGAGTCGAAGCTGATTTGGTAGCGATAACGTTGCTGCTCGACATAGAATTCGACTTCAAAATGGCAGGGTGCGTTTGCTGTGTCGGCGCTCAGCATATAGGGCTCATAGTAGCCGATGCGGTCACCGTCTTTTAGGTCGCCACTATTTACTACTATGCCTTTAAGGGCTTCGAAGGCTTTGATAACGTTGGTTTTACCGGATGCATTGGCGCCATAAATGGCGCAGGTTCTGAGTATTCCGAGGTCGTTATCGTAGGAGATATTACCTGAGTGATGTCGTGGCTTGCTATCGGCATAAAGGCTAAGTAGCTGTACATCACGGAAGGAACGGTAGTTTTTAACGGTGAAGTCAATGAGCATCTGTCGAACCTTTAATGTTGGGAGTGGCCACATTGTAACTATTTTGGTCTAAAATGGCCTTTTCTCATGATTATAGTATGCTGTGTGGAAGCTATCCAGCTTATTGGGTTGTCGGGAGTAAGGTTTCTGTTGAGGTGTGGCTAAGTGTCGGGGCTTGGCTTTATTGCCGTGATAACTTTACTATAGATGTGATGAATGTCGACCCAACGAAAACACAACTCAATGAGGTGCTCATGAAAGATCAGAAGACGTCTGTTCGGATCAACAAAAACGATAAGCTTGTAGTTGAAGTAGAATCTATAGTTGAGTTCGAGCAGATTGATCAACAGAAGCCGGAATATTTGCAACAGCGTATCCGTGACGCGCAAAAGCAAATTGAGAATGGGCAGCTCAGCGATGGGGATTCATTCTTTGACGCGCTAGAGTCGGGTGAATTTGATTAGCCTAGGATGGAGCCTTTGTCGCGGGCTCAGGCGATGTCGATGATGAGGTGGGTGACGAGGATGTCAGTCCCACCTGTTTAGCTCTTCAGCAGGTGGACTTTAGTGTTTTATGCGTTAAGAAAATGCTGAATATATTTTTTTATCCGCAGTTAATTTCATAAAAAATTGCGGTGGTGTGAACGAGGTGTCAAACGTTCTAAGAGTTTTTAAACATAGATCTTTTTTAACCAATTTCACGTCACTTAAGCCAATAACGGTTACTTGGCTGCGGCCATTGGTGTAATCGTCAAACTCTGATTTACTTATACAAATTTGATCTTTGTGCTTTTTCCAAATATAGGCCGGCGGTTTTGTCTCTATGAAAGCAATGGTGGTTGATACTTCCACTTTACCGGTAGGTAAAGTGGAGTAAATCCATAGCTTGCTGCCTGTGGGTAAGTTTAAGCTTCTTGTTCTAAGTTCGACGGTTTTCTTGCCGCTAATAATATTGGCGACGTGTTTGGGTTTGATTGAGATTAGTGCATTACTCATGATTTGTATACGCTGTCAATAATTTTTTTGAATTTTTCATATGGTAGTTTTTCAACTGTGATTAAGTTAGCATCGCTGATAACACCCATAGATTTTGCTTTTTTGAAGTCCAGTCTCGATGGGAATTCATTAAAATTGTCAAAAGTAAAGGCATGTAATTTCCCCTCGCTATTTGCAATCGCCGCCAGTTTTTCCCGAGGCAAAACCCCTTGACGTTGCAAGCTGAAATCTGCTTGGTCTTCATCTAAGAGTTCAGAGTAAGTGATTCTTGCTAGACCGACAATTTCTTGGATACTCTTTTTCCCAGAAACATAAAACGCAATTGTCGTTCCTTTTTTGAAGTAGTCTTTTCTAGCAGTAGATCGGAAGTATGCTTTTTCAAGTAGTAATGAAACCCCCTCAGATGGCAGCAACGTTCTCTGCGGGCTTAGTTCTCCAAGAAGTTGAGATGCATAGGTTTCCTTAATTGGAAGCAATAGACACTCTCTTCCCTTAGGTAGAAGGAATCCCGGTGATATTAAGGTCTCAAAATCGAATAAACTATAACATCTGAATTCTTGTTTGTTTTTACCCGTGATGGGGACGCCGGTGTTCAGTAGTTCTTTGTTCTTTGGTAGTTTTTCAGGTAGATTTAATCCTGATAGTTCTGAAAAATCCGATCTAAACTTACCCCAGTTACTTTCGTTTATAAAACCGTTAAAGGCGACCTTAGACAGCTCTGTGGAATTTAAACGTTGCAGAAAACCAATACTCAATGCGGTCTGTTTTGTTGTTGTTTGCTTTTCGTGGATGCTTAGCTCGATTCTAGCTGAGGTGAGTGGGGGAACGCACCTGAAAACTCGTTCGAATATATTGTCAATTACTTTGGTAGGCTCGTGTGCTGTTTCGTCTAAATAGAAATGTAAATTAATAACATTTTTTATTTTTGATGGCTTTTGCCATGAAGCATAACCGATTAAGTTTGTCTCTAGGTAGACGCCAACATGTTCGATGTTGGTTCCGTGTGAATTTTCGAAGTGTAGTGTTTTTATTGTGGAATCCAGCACTCCAAAGCTTTCCAGAAATCCACCAATTTCAGTCGGGTTGAAATTTTCGATATTTCTAATCGATAGTGTTTCGGGGGTTCTAGTGCTTAGCGTGATATCTTCTTGCTTGGTGTCTGTCTGAATGACTTCTTCAGGGGATAATATTTTTATGCCATATTGTCTATTTATAATGTCGCTACTTCGGAGTAAGGTTTTTTCTCTAGTGATAAATCCGGACAATTTATATTCGATGCAATAGGCAATGTGATTTAAATCAGAGTTATCGTTGGCACTTCTCTTTCCCGAAGTTGATCTGTTTGGAAAGATTATTTCTCGAAGTTCATTTGATAGTCGTTTGATGGATTCTGCATTTCCTAGGGGGATGCTCGGAAGCGCCGATGCAAGTGCGAGTACTGGGTCTTGGTCGAATTTGTCAGCGTGTCTTTGAAGTTCATCTGAGAATTCAGGCGTGATACATATGTCCAGTGATCCGCACATTGCTAAATTAAATATTATCTTTGATTCGGCCATCCCTTGTCGTTGCTGTGTAACATCAAATAATGGATTGATATCAAGTGCATATGT
>NVXL01000232.1 GCA_002746115.1 Alteromonadaceae bacterium | reverse complement strand
GATACCGCAAAAGAACTGGTTCAAACAACAAACCTTTCGATCGGTGAAGTGATGTTTAAAACAGGCTATCACGACCATTCACATTTTTTACGATTGTTTAAAAAATATCATGGCATAACGCCCTCACAATACAGAACAACCGTGAGGGCGAAACTATTTAACTTAGAGTAACGATTTAATTTAAAATAACTGCAACTTATTAAGCGGCTTTATTCACTTGCCCGTCAACTGATTTTAACATGCCGTCATCAGCCTGATCAATTGCAATCGTACAAGGTTTCATAGATTCCGAAATTTCGCGCACCAAACCTATTGTGCGATACTGCTTATTGCTACGAATCAAGTGAAAATCAAAATACAACTATAAATATAAATAGCTATGCATTACTTGCCCAGTTAGAGCCCCTCATAGAACAGGCCTACTAAAGAAATAGGGGCAATTAAATTTAATTCAACAAGCATTTTATTTTTATCTTTTAAAAGGATATGCAAATGGTCTTCATCGGCGAACTCAATATCGACTTCCACCTATACGGGTGCACATCACTAAAAGAAAAGCGGCGGCGCCTTAGCGGACTAAAAGACCGCTTCGGCACGACAACAAACATCGCCACATGTGAGCACAGCCAACACGACTTACACGACAGCGCCGTCTGGACATTTGTCGCCATCAGTACCGACAAAAGCATTATCGAATCATTGCTCAACAAAGTCACAGACCACTGCCGCCAAAACGTCGACGCCACCATCATCGATCACAAACTCCAATGGCTATAAAAATAGCGATAACCTACCTTTAAAATAGGACTAAAACTAAAACAAAAAATTCACCGCTAAAGCCTAATAACTCAAGAATATATCAATATTTATATTTATTATCATAAAGTGCTTGCATTTTTGTTTCGACAGGCCAATTATAGGGTTGTGGCCACACAGTTCAATCTCGATTACGAGAGCATAATATTAGTATCACGAGTGATAAATTCACGAGTGATGTTAGCGCAGACACATCTGTTGTGTTGATGCTTGTTATGCTAGTGGCGTTTGAGTCCACAGTTTTTTGCTTTTTGCTTTAACTAAAGCTTTAGCCTTGAAACTAATGGAATCCGCCGCAGCAAAATTTAAGTCGCTAACACCTTGCTCTTTGTTGTTTTAACTTGAATTTTTATGGAGGCTCGCCTATATGAAGGCTAACGCAGACGTTGTATATAAAGACCTAGACTCTTCAGCTGCATTGAACGAAATAATCTACAAGAAAATCGATAAACTGCATCGGTATTCTGATTCAATACTCCACAGCCGAGTGACGCTCGACACCCCGCATAAACACAAGCACAAAGGCAAGCTATTCCGTGCCTCGATTGAGCTTGGCCTGAAAGGCTCCCCCATTACCGTAAGCCACGACGACCCATCCGTACATGTTGCGGTAAGAGACGCATTTGCAGCACTTGAGCGAAAGCTAAAGGAGTCCACAGCAAAGAAAAAAGCCTCCGTCCACCAGGCAGCAACACAACTTAATCACTAGCTACAAAGCTTGTGTCGCATAGTCAATCACCCGCTATGCGAAATCAAAAGCTAGAACAAACCTGTTCTTATCTTTCAGCATCGTAAGCGTAAAAATGGCGTTTACGATGCAGCAAACCTCTCAGCAACGCTAAAACAGCCCCAAACAGCCCTTATTAAGCAACTCTTCCCTAGCGATACTCCGTTTTGACCGCTATATTTTGATAAGCAGTATCGCTCACAGTTTTCAGCACCAATACCCAACCCTACAAACATAAAAGGTTTATTGATATTTTGGGCGCCACAGACACCAGCACAGACACAATCCTTTGCCCCATGGGTGATGAAATATGCCCAATGCAAAAACAACTGCAGCTCCTCCAGCAGCGGGTTGGATCACTCGAACAGCAGGTCAACACAGACCATCTAACCCAGCTTTACAACAAGAAGCACTTTTGGCATGCCCTATCTCAGGAGCTAGACCGAACGCAAAGAAGCTTGCAGCCCACCACATTGATCATGATGGACATTGATCATTTCAAGTCCTTTAACGATAATTACGGACATCTAGTTGGCGATAAAGTACTAGCGCACCTCGCATCCTTGATAACCGACTCAGTTCGATCCATCGACATCGCCTGCCGTTATGGCGGTGAGGAGTTCACAATTATCCTGCCGTCAACACCGCTACTGGTCGGTGCGCAAGTAGCTGAACGACTCAGGTCACGCGTAGAGCAAAGCCCTCTAGTAACAGCGCAGGACAGATTGAACATCACTATTAGCCTCGGTGTTGATGTATGCATCAAACGAGACGCACTCACACCAGAACAATTAGTCGCCAGTGCAGACCGACAACTTTACCGAGCCAAACAACAAGGTAGAAATCAGGTACAATGCGCCGCTCACGAACTTAGCAGCTCGTCTCAAATCACCCAAAATGAAAAAGACGCGCTATTTAACTTAGAATAACGGCATTTAGAATAACTGCCGTTTACTGGGGACAATAAATGTTAGAAGTTAATGAGTATTTTGAAGGGAAGGTAAAATCCATCGCACTGCAAACCAATTCACTGCCTGCGACAGTTGGCGTTATGGCTCCCGGTGAGTATACCTTTGGCACGTCCCAGCATGAAACCATGGCCATCGTCTCTGGCGAGATAGAAGTACTCCTCCCAGGCACAGAGCAATGGCAAACATTTATCGAAGGTCAAGTCTTCGAAATCGAAGCGAACCAAAAATTTCAGGTTAAAGTGCAGATAGACGCCGCATATTTATGCAAATATGCGAACTAAGCCAGTTCAGTTTTGAGCTTACGGATTTGATCACGTATCTGCGCCGCTAGCTCAAACTCTAAGTCTTTTGCTGCTGTAAACATCTGCTTTTCTAAGGCTTCGATATGCTCCCAGCTCAACTTACCTTCAGGCACATCAAAGCGGGATTTGGCGGATTTCCCCTTCGATTTGCCTCGTGAAGTGCGAGCCGAACCTGGCGTTCGCGCCCCCTCCATAATATCAGCAACGCTTTTAAGAATACTTTTAGGCACAATACCGTGAATCTCATTATACTTAATTTGCTTCTCGCGACGACGATCCGTTTCTTCCATGGCACGCTGCATCGACCCGGTCACCCTATCAGCATATAAAATTGCCCTACCATTTACGTTTCTTGCCGCACGCCCAATCGTTTGGATCAGCGAGCGATCTGAACGCAGAAACCCTTCTTTATCGGCATCCATAATCGCCACTAAGGCGACCTCAGGCATATCGAGCCCTTCTCGCAGTAGATTGATCCCAACCAGAACATCAAATTCGCCGATACGTAAATCTCGAATAATCTCAACTCGCTCGACCGTATCAATATCTGAATGAAGGTAGCGCACCCTGGCGCCATGCTCACTTAAATACTCGGTTAAGTCTTCGGCAATGCGCTTGGTTAACACGGTGATCAATACCCGCTCGCCCAAGCCTGCACAACGATTTATCTCAGACAGGCAATCATCTACCTGAGTACCTGCGGGACGAACCTCCAACACAGGGTCAAGCAAACCCGTCGGCCTAACCACCTGCTCGACAACCTGCCCTTGATTCTCTTTTTCGTAATTCCCGGGCGTTGCCGAGACAAAAATTGCCTGCGGAGATCGCTCCTCCCACTCATCAAAGCGCATCGGCCGGTTATCCAATGCCGAGGGCAAGCGAAATCCGTATTCCACTAAAGTTTCCTTACGTGAGCGATCACCTTTGTACATTGCACCCAATTGAGGAACAGTGACATGCGACTCATCAATAACAAGTAAAGCGTTATCCGGCAAGTAATCAAACAAGGTCGGCGGCGGATCCCCAGCATTGCGGGACGAAAGGTAGCGCGAGTAGTTTTCAATCCCGTTGCAATAGCCCAGCTCTCGCATCATCTCAAGATCATACCGGGTTCGTTGCTCCAAGCGCTGTGCCTCAACAAGCTTATCCGCACCGCGTAATTGATCCAAACGCTCTTTTAACTCGCCTTCAACAGCATCAACAGCATCGAGCACTTTCTGCCGAGGCGTTACATAATGC
Organism: Alteromonadaceae bacterium; assembly: GCA_002746115.1. GTDB lineage: Bacteria > Pseudomonadota > Gammaproteobacteria > Pseudomonadales > Cellvibrionaceae. The sequence goes on along the minus strand of NVXL01000232.1, from coordinate 10,557 downwards.
GTTTTAGGATAGATCGTGGCGCGAGGCACCTTCGCTAAAGTTTCCCCTGTCAAAGGGTCAAAAATGGAGATTTGCTCAACCTCATCGTCGAACAACTCAATACGAACCGCCTCAATCTCAGAATCCGCAGGAAAGACATCAATAACCTCCCCCCTCACCCGATAAGTGCCACGGCGAAAATCAATATCATTGCGCTCATATTGCAACTCAGCCAAACGCCTTAAAATCGCGCGCTGCTCCCACTGATCACCGCGAGAAACATGCAACATCATTTGAAGATAGGAAGACGGGTCGCCCAAACCATAAATAGCGGACACCGTTGCCACCACAATTACATCCTCTCGTTCCAGCAAGGCTTTGGTTGCAGAAAGGCGCATCTGCTCAATGTGATCATTGACGCTAGCGTCTTTATCAATAAACGTATCAGAAGAAGGGACGTAGGCCTCTGGCTGATAATAATCATAATAGGAGACAAAATACTCAACCGCATTATCAGGAAAAAACTCTTTTAACTCACCATAAAGCTGCGCGGCTAAAGTTTTATTGTGCGCCATAATCAAAGTCGGGCGCTGCACTTGATGAATAACATTTGCCACGGTAAATGTTTTACCGGAGCCTGTCACCCCCAGCAAAGTTTGATAGGAAAGGCCGTTTTCAAGCCCTTCTACCAGTGCGGCAATTGCCTCAGGCTGGTCGCCAGCAGGCTCATATTTACTTTTAAGGTTAAACTTTTTATCCATGATAAATTACGTAAAACAGCCCTATTTGTGGCTAATCGCCCAACTATAATGGATTTTCGGATTCTGCTTAAAATCGGCCCCTAGGGTTATTTCTCGAATATCACGGATCGCAAATTTATCAAGTTTAGACTGATCAATTTTAAAACTCCGCAAATTAGTGGAGAAATACAAGGTGCCTCCTCGATTAAGCAAGGCCATACATTTCGAGATTAAATCAATATGATCTCGCTGAATATCCAAAACACCGGCCATTTTTTTCGAATTTGAAAAAGACGGGGGATCTAACATAATCACATCAAAGCGCTCTTGGCACTGATTCAACCACGGCATGCAATCATCACGCACTAATTGATGCGCACGTATATCCACCTTGTTCGCAGCGAAATTTTCCCGCGCCCAATCGATGTAGGTATTCGACATATCCACACTAATCGAACTCTTAGCACCACCTAAAGCCGCATGCACACTGGCAGTTGCGGTATAGCAAAACAAATTTAAAAACGACTTCCCTTTTGATTCAGCCGCTATTTTCAAGCGCAAAGCGCGATGATCGAGAAATAACCCGCTATCAAGATAGTCATTTAAATTAACGCGAAACTTGGCCTGACCTTCAGATACCCAGAAAAAATTCCGGTCGCTAGCATCGCCGGATTTTTCATACTGACTGCTTCCTCGGTGACGCTTACGCATTTTGACAAAAATATCTTCCGACTTAGCAGAAAACACCTCAGCAACAGCGACAACAATATCATTAAACCGCGTATTCGCTTTTACCGCGTCAACCGTTTTAGGCGCCTGATATTCTTGAATATGAATCCGCCCCTGATAAACATCGACTGCGGCAGAGTATTCTGGCATATCGGCATCATAAATCCGATAACACTCGATATTGTTTTTCTTGAGCCAAGACGCCAATCGTCTTTGATTTTTTTTGATCCTATTAACCACCATCTGAACGCCCTCACTGCGCTCAGCCGACATTAACTCCGTCAAGTTTGAAACATTAGTATCCGTTTGCCGAGGCGCATCTTCACGTAGCTTGGCTTCGCCACCAACGATATCAAACAACAGCAACTCACTTGCAATGGTACCGTTAAATAACTTGTATTTTTTCTGTGGCCGCAACCTTAATGCACGCCCCAATTCTGGATTCCCCGTAAATACCGCCAAATTCCAGCCCGGTAGCTCTTGTTTACAAACCAGCGCCAGCGCATGATAATCTTCATGTAATGCTCCTGTATCCCCAAGGCGCTCCCCATAAGGGGGGTTACATACACACAAACCCGTTTTAATCGGCACATGGGTAGGCTTTTTAAATTCAGCAATCGATTTACGTGTGACGCAAATCCAATCATCAAGCCCCGCAGCCTCAATGTTCTTTTTGGCGATATCGAGCACTTTCATATCAATATCATAACCGCGAATTTGCGGTAAAGGCCCAGACAAAGCCTCAAGCTTTAAAGCATTCGCTTCGGCCAATAGACTCGACCACAACTCACGATTAAAGTCATATCGTTTTTCAAAACCAAATTTTTCACGGAGTAGGCCGGGCGCGATATTAGCGGCCATATATGCCGCCTCAATAAGCAAAGTGCCAGACCCACACATAGGATCAATCAGCGCCAACGCTTCTATATCAGCCGAATCGCCATGCTCTTTTAGCATTTTCGGCCAACCAGAACGCAATAGTATTGCAGCGGCGAGATTCTCTTTAAGTGGTGCACCACCCTGAGCTTTACGGTAAGCCCTTCGATGCAAACTGTCGCCAGAAATATCAAAACTTAGATAGATCTTACCCTTCGTCAAACGAATGTTAATGCGCGCATCCGGACGAACTTTATCAACAGTCGGACGCTCCCCTGTTTGATCTCGAAAGCGATCCACAATAGCATCCTTACCCAATTGTGCGCCATATTGTGAATTACGTAGGTAATCGCAAGTACCGATAAAATCGATAACAATTCGACTATCCGCCGGAAAAACCTCCTCCCACGGATGCTCATTGACGTGACGATAAATATCGTCAGTACTCTCTACCGGCCAGTTGCCTATCGGCTCTAATATACGATTAGCAATGCGAGACCATAAACAACAACGATATCCCACGGCAAGATCAGCGCGAAAATACACCCCCGCAACCGTCTCCCGACAGGACTCCCCACCTAAAGAACTTAACTCCTCACTCAGCAAGCCTTCTAGCCCTTTAGGGCAGGTAGCAAAATATTCGAGAGAGTTAATATCCCGTTTATCGCGTTTTTTATCGTAGCTTTTTTCAGCCTTATCGTGATTCGTGCTATCAGAGGGTGTGTTTGGTGTAGAAATAGGTGTAACGGCGGAGTCTTGAGTCGTTGATGACATTACTTTTGCTCGGTTATGCTTTCAGGCGATATATAAACGCTGCGATATAATAATTTATTCGTTCACAAGCGAGGAAAGTTTTGGGACACTAAAAGTCCGCTGTACGTAGCGGGCAATAGAGTCCAGGCGACTCTTACTCAGCGAGTACGCTGTACAACCTTCGGGTTAGAGTCATTTTTGACTCGCAGCTACTCGCAAGTTCAAAACTACACCCTAACCAGAACGATCATAAACAATTTGAATAGATTCAGCTTACGGCGGTCACATGCATGCCGAACTCTAAATTAAAGGCATTTACTCATCGTATATCGCACGCATAATACCGCATTTACTCGTCAAAAACTATTACGCAAATACGCAATGGTAGTTAGCTCAACAAGGTAAAACATCTATGAAACGCCAAAAAAGAAACGTTAGTAGTCGTGCTCAAGCTCGCGGGTATCAAGCTGGAATGGCTGGTAAGTCCCGTAGTTTGTGCCCTCACGATACGGGGGATGCAAGACATATATGGCTAACCGGTTGGCGCGTAGGCAGAGAAGATAATTGGGATGGTTTCAACACACAGGCTCAAATTCAAAGACTAAACAATATGTAAACGCCTTAAGGCACGGGCATTTTCACCGATGCGGTTGCTTTAAAAAGCAGCAAGCAACCGCACCTTGAAATAGAACCAAACGACTCATAACACTTTTATCAACGACAAGATCAACCCAAAGCAGAGATCGCTTCAGCAGCCTCTTTTATAAGGCTTGGCCCCTCATAGATAAAGCCGCTGTATATCTGCACTAAAGAAGCACCCGCTTCAATTTTTTCCTCAGCATCTGCGGCACTCATGATACCGCCCACCCCAATAATAGGTATTTGCCCTTTTAACGCTTCTGACAACACACTAATCACGTGCGTAGACGATTCGACCAATGGCGCGCCACTCAAACCACCCATTTCGTCTCGATGGCAGGAATTCGGAACCAATTCTCGCGACACCGTTGTGTTGGTCGCAATCACCGCATCAATAGCATGATCAAGCAGGCTTTGCGCCACTGACTGAATTTCCTCATCACTCATATCCGGCGCAATCTTCACAGCCACCGGCACATACTTACCGTGCGTTTCAGACAAGGCCTTCTGTTTAACCTTAATGCCTGCAAGCAAGCTCGTAAACTGCTCGCCAAATTGTAAATCTCTCAAGCCAGGCGTATTCGGAGAGGAGACGTTAACACTTATATAATCCGCATACGGATACACCGCATCCATACACTGCTCATAATCACTCAGCGCCTCGTCCTCTGGCGTTGCTTTGTTTTTGCCAATATTAATCCCCAACACCCCCCGGTAACGCCGTTGCTTAGCGTTTTCAACCAAGTGCTGGACGCCTTTATTGTTAAAGCCCATACGATTAATAATGGCCTTTTCATCCTTCAAACGAAAAAGGCGAGGTTGAGGATTACCGGTTTGCGCCAAAGGCGTGACCGTGCCAATCTCGACAAACCCGAACCCTAACTGCCCTAAAGCATTGAAGTAGTCGCCATTTTTATCAAGACCGGCGGCAAGCCCCACCGCATTAGGGAAACGCAAGCCCATAACCTCAACAGGCGCGCAATCAATTGTGGGGCTGAAAAACTTCAGCAACCCGAGCCGCTCACCCGCCCCCATCAAATCTAAGGAAACATCATGAGACACTTCTGGTGGTAGGCAAAACAGGAGGTTTCTAGCGATTGCGTACATATGACAGAATCTATATTTGAGAATGTGCCGCAAGCATACAAAAAAGTGTCGAGCGCGTCGATTATTTAACATTAAAAACTCACGCTAAATAGAAGTGAACAAAAAATGGGCGGCAAAACAATTTACCGCCCCAAAAACCACCGAAGTGGCCCTGCTTACTTAGACACAGCTAAAACAACCCAAAAACTTCATACCCGCTTTTCTCCCCACACTCTTGTGGAGCCGCACCGACACTCAAACAACGTTAAGCAAACAACCTCACGCAAGCGAACAAGTTTTACCATTTTAGTTTAACAAACCACCAAAAATCAACCATAAGCTTAATTATTTTAAATATTTTTCTATTTGTTAGAAAAAATAAATAAAACTAAATATTTTTACTCACCCTATACATTTTTTCGATTAAACTACTTTCACCCCCTGCAGCAACTTCAACAAGCAAGCCTTTGAAGCAGGGCAGCCGTATACATTACAGCACCGATAGACTGAAGCTATTCGTACGCAGGCATACCTGCAACATGGCAACAGATTTAATATTCACACCTAGATAATGAGCGATAAATTGTTCGAATACATATCATCAAGCTTTGCTCAGGGAGCACTTTCATATGCCATCTGACCAGCAGCCCACTATAAGAGAGCAAACTTTACTGTCGGTATTTATCGAACTAAACAGGGAGAACCCAAGTAACGCGTTCATTGTTCGCCCTAGCAACAACAAGCTATGGTTACACTGGGCAAATACTGCCATGGAGCACATTCTTGGCAAAGCACTAGAAGAAACGAAAGGATTGACACTTACGGAGATTTTAGGGGAGGACGCACATTTACTAGAAAAGAATTATCAAAAGTGCTTATCCAGTGGTAAGCCAATCGAGTATCAAGAGATCACGCAAGACGTCGACGGCACACAGCGCTTATGGCACACCCTGTTGATTCCAATACCCCTCGGCAGCAAAGGCAAGGCGGAATACATTGCCGCTCAATCAAGCAATATCACCAACATTAAGAAACTGCTCAAGCCCAGCCAGCAGAACTCAAAGAAAGAAAAAACTAACTTTTCCCCCTTTGAAAATGACGCGCAATTACTACGTAGCTTTCAACAATGCTGTGAACGATGGTTACTATTTTGCTACCATCAACAAGAGTCACTCATAGGCATCATGACGGGGCTAGAAGCCATATGCTGCATATTTCGAAGCTTTCGCCTCGACAACACTCTTAACAGCGACCTAGACTTGGTCATAATTTACGGCAAACTATTAGGCAAGACGCTTTTCAGGAACGATGGCGCTTTACATATAAACCAAGAATTGCAGGATCAAATGAACTAATTAACGCAACAAAGGCTAGGTCGGCTTTTTAAGCTCAAAGTGTTCCAAACACCCGGCCTTTGCCATTAAGACCGCACCTCGAATTAACAGGTGAAATTCAGGGTCAGAAAAGTCAACCTGGCAGTCCTTACAATACGACAAAACACACTCAACCAGCTCGTTGTAGCCTGCATCGCCTAGGTCAGTAAAGATATCCACCTTCTCCTCTTGCCCTACCTTATCCATCGTAACGAAGATTTTGCCTAAAAAAAGCGCATCAAAGCGAGACATTAATACATGGTACTCTCCAGACTCCTCTGCAACATGATTAACGCCAAAAGGGTCTTGGCCTCCCATGAGCAGATACCTCGACATCTGCTCAGTACAAACCTCCTCATTACGGGTATGACTAAGCTGCTCGCACAAACCATCGACAATCGCGTCAAAGCTTCTTAACTGCTTTGGCGGACGCCCATCTTCAAACATCTTGCTAACACCGGGAACACTCATCCCAGCCCAACGAGCAATCATTGTCAGCCGCCCGTATTCAGGTAAACCGGCAAGCGTCAACAAATCAGACATTCGTGTTTTAAACCCAAGCGCATGTTTCGGCGTTAATTGGTTCCCGGGTTGATTGCTACCAACCATCAGCACCCCCTCAATGAAAAGTCTAAAAAGTTAAAAGTACGGCCAAACCGGAAATTATCTAAGATTTTTTGGCCACCAAAGCCATTATCGCAGACATGCCAGTGATGTAAAGGCATTTATTGAAGCATATTAGCTTTTTAGTTAAAACTTTAGCAGGGTAAGCTTTTATTGTGAATAACATTGATCCTGATGTTTTTATCGTTACTCATATTAACTGGATGTGGCGCTTCAGCCCCTCTCAGATAAACATTGCCCCCATTCAGACTTGAACTATTCCACAACGATGGTTATCTTATGACTGAGAAATTCACTGGAAACCATTCATGTCATTTTTAACCTTCATCAGAAAACACCCCATCTGGGTGTTCCTCGCGCTACTGGCCTACTCGGTTCAGTCGTTTGCGTCTGCTGAAAGCGTATTGACGATGTATGACGAACCCCAACCCGGCTGCCACATGGAGCATCACACAACTGACGCTAACGCGCCCACCATGCCAGCTTCTGACATACCCAATGTTATGGACTGCTGCGGTGACGACTGCGACATGGCGACCTGCTATGCTGGCAGCGCTATTCTTAATCAGGTTTTAGTACCCATCTTCAACTTCGGCAAAACCAAAGTCACCCACTACGACGACTCCCCCCTTCTCGCCATCCTTGATACCCAATACCGCCCACCTATTCTCGGCTAATACAGGATTAATCCGTCTGTAAGACGGGATTTTGTTCGCCGGGGGCTCGACCCTCACAGTACTCAAAGCACCCACAGTATTCAAAATCAAAAGCGCTTTTACCTCGCTACCTGAAGAGCGCCTTGAGGATAGACAGCAATGATATTCAAGAACGAAACCACACATCGACGCACTCTGACTGTGCTTACATGGCTTTGCATTAGTCTTGGAGCCGACGTTATTGCCGACGAGTATTCGTTAACTCAGGCCATTCACAGCGCCCAAACAAAGGACCCCTGGCTTACAGGCAGCAAGTATCGCCAAGAGCATCTTCAGGCGATGAGCGTCAGCGCTGGTACACTGCCGGATCCGACGATTAATTTTTCCTTAATCAACCTCCCTCTCGACAGCTTTGATTTCGGGTCGGAGAGTATGACTCAAGCAAAAGTCGGCTTTAGTCAAACATTCTCCCGTGGCCAAACCTTATCCCTACGGCAAAAAAAATTAGAAGAACTAAGCCGCATGCAACCCTTCGCGCGCGAGAACAGAAAAGCCCACGTCGCCGTGCAAGTCTCACACCTTTGGTTAGAAGCCTTTCGCAGCCAAAAAACAGTCGCCTTAATCGAGCAGGACCGAGAGCTTTTTGAATACCTCGTTGAACTCGCGCAATCGAGTTATACCTCCACCTCTGGTCGCGTGCGCCAACAAGATGTCCTGCGAGCCCAACTAGAACTCACCCGCATTGAAGACCGCTTAACCGTCCTGCAACAACAAGGCGAAATGCAATTAGCCCAATTAAGTGAATGGCTTGGCAATGAGCAATACGACTTACGAATTAAAATGAGCGATGACTTAGAGCAAAGCATCACAAAACCAAACCTAGTGGGCGCTGCTGCGAACATACAAAAACGTCAACGCCTCGCTGAAATATTAAATCAACACCCCAAAATACGAAGTATTAACCAAAAAATCCACGCAGGAGAAACCGGTGTAAAACTTGCCAAACAAACCTACAAACCCCAATGGGGCATAAACGCCAGTTATGGTTTACGTGGTAACGATCGGCAAGGCAATGACCGCTCCGATTTATTATCGCTTGGGCTTAGCGTCAACCTCCCGCTATTTACCAATACCCATCATGACAAGCATGTGCAGGCTGCCACGGCAGAAAGAGAATCCATCAAAACCGAGCGCGCCTTAGCCTTACGTCAATTAAGATCCGGCTTTGATACCTCAGAAGTGCGTTATTTGCGCCTGAACAACCGCAAAACATTATTTGATACGCGCCTACTGAAAGAAAGCGCCGAGCGATCGGAAGCCGCATTAACCGCCTACACCAATGGCAACGGCGACTTTACAGAAGTCGTACACGCACGCATAGGCGAACTTAACGCAAGAATAGATGCATTAAATATCGATGTCGACATTCAAAAATCCCTTGCCCAAATACAGTATTTTTTAGTGGCTCAAAGCGCCCTTGCAGGAGATGCAAATGAATAAAGCAACTATTAATAAAACCTTCGCCCTAATCCCCGCAATAGGCGGATTAGCTGTCGGAGTCCTGCTCACCTTATTACTTTCCAACAGTGAACACGGTAAGCGCCACAGCGCCAGCAGCGAGAAAACACTCTTATATTGGGTCGCCCCAATGGATCCCAATTACCGCAGAGATAAACCCGGCCTCTCCCCCATGGGCATGGATTTAATCCCCTATTACGAGGGCGGCGAAATCGCCAACGATGCCGGCCCCGGGACCATAAGCATCTCCCCCAACGTCATTAACAATTTAGGCGTAAGAACCGGCCTCGTCGTGCGTCAAGCCCTGCATAGCGAAATCATCACCGTCGGTTACGTGCAATATGACGAAAACAAACTCATCCATATACACCCTCGTGTATCCGGCTGGATAGAAAAACTACACGTCAAAGCCGAAGGCGACCCCGTAGAAAAAGGCATGCCACTCTATTCACTTTACTCGCCCGAATTAGTCAACGCCCAAGAAGAATTAGCCCTTGCCGTCAGCCGTAAAAACCACCGCCTGATACAAGCCTCTGAAAATCGATTAAAATCCCTTAAAATATCCAAAGAATTTATTAACGAACTCAAACGCACCTTAAAAGTAAAACAAACCATCAACTTCTACGCCCCACAAAGCGGCGTTGTCGACAACTTAAATATTCGTGAAGGCTACTTTGTAAAACCCGGCACCACCATGCTTAGCATCGGCGCCCTTGACCGAGTTTGGGTTGAAGCCGAAATATTCGAACGCCAAGCCCCCCTAGTCAAAACCAACGACCCCGTCACCATGACCCTCGATTACCTACCCGGCAAAGAGTGGATCGGAAAAGTCGACTATATCTACCCTACCCTAGACAGTAAAACTCGAACCATGCGGATTCGCATTAGCTTCGACAATGCCAACCGAGAACTCAAACCCAATATGTTTGCCAAAGTCTCCGTGCAAACCAACAGTGACGAGCAAGTACTCGCGATACCACGCGAAGCATTAATCAGAACCGGCACGCAAGACCGCGTCGTGCTTGCCCTAGGTGAGGGCAGTTTTAAATCAGTCGCCGTTAAACTTGGCCGCTCAGATCAGAACACCGTAGAAATCATTGAAGGCTTAGAAGAAGGCGAAAGCGTCGTCATCTCCGCCCAATTCCTACTCGACTCAGAATCCAGTAAAACCTCAGATTTCAAGCGCATGCATCACGAAGAGCGAGTACAAGAACAAGAGCAAGTCGCAAATTCCGTATGGGTTGCCGGTGAGATTAAAATCCGCACAGATGCAGATCGCACAGTAATCGCAAGGCATGACCCTATCGAAACCTGGGACTGGCCCGCAATGACCATGAAATTTAGCGTGCACCAAGACATCGACTTCGAAACCCTAAAACCTGCAACACACTTACAAATGGAGATCCGTAAATTAGACAGCGGCGGTTATGAAATTTCCGATGTTCTCATCACCAATCAAGACGCAACGGTTGAGGAATAGATTATGATTGAATCGATTATTCGATGGTCCGTAGTCAACCGCTTTTTCGTCTTGCTGGCCGCACTTGCGCTTGCGGGGATGGGTTTATTCTCCCTGAAAAACAC
>NVXL01000231.1 GCA_002746115.1 Alteromonadaceae bacterium | reverse complement strand
GCCCACAGAATTGGGTGAGAATACCCGTCATTTGACATAGATTAATCTTAGGAGACCCAATAATGCCCTCGCGCAGAGATCTTGCAAACGCAATTAGAGCACTAAGTATGGACGCGGTTCAGAAAGCCAAAAGTGGCCACCCAGGCGCCCCAATGGGCATGGCTGACATTGCGGAGGTATTGTGGAACGACTTTCTTAAGCACAACCCTCAAAACCCCAAGTGGTCGGATCGGGATCGATTTGTATTATCGAACGGTCACGGCTCCATGCTGATCTACTCTTTGTTGCATTTGAGTGGCTATGACTTGCCAATGAGCGAGTTAAGCAATTTCAGACAGCTTCATTCAAAAACGCCTGGCCACCCCGAATACGGATACGCCCCAGGCATTGAAACAACCACAGGCCCTCTCGGCCAAGGTATGGCTAACGCTGTTGGTATGGCAATCGCCGAGAAAACGCTTGCAGCGCAATTCAACCGTGATGGCCACGAAGTGGTTGATCACAACACATACTGCTTCCTTGGCGACGGCTGTATGATGGAAGGTGTTTCCCACGAATCCTGCTCTCTAGCGGGTACCTTAGGTCTAGGTAAACTGGTTGCGTTCTGGGATGACAACGGCATTTCGATTGATGGAAAAGTCGAAGGTTGGTTTACCGATGATACGCCTAAGCGCTTTGAAGCCTATGGCTGGCACGTTATTCCTGCGGTCGACGGTCACGACCCTGAGGCAATCAAAGCCGCTATCGAAGCGGCTCGTGCAGAGACCGGTAAACCTACATTGATCTGTACCAAAACCGTTATTGGTTTTGGATCACCTAACAAGCAAGGTACTCATGGCTGCCATGGCGCGCCACTGGGCGATGATGAGATTCAAGCAACCCGTGATCAGCTCGGTTGGTCACACCCGCCGTTTGAAATCCCTGATGATGTTTACACCGGTTGGGATAAAAAAGACGCAGGTGAAACCGCTGAAAAAGCGTGGAACGATAAGTTTGCAGCCTATAAAGAGGCGCATCCTGAGTTGGCTGCCGAGTATACTCGTCGTGTGGTGTGTGATCAGTTGCCGCAAGACTTTGCGACTAAAGCAAACGCTTATATTAAAACTTGCCAAGATCAAGCTGAAAACATCGCTAGCCGTAAGGCCTCCCAAAATGCCATCGAATTTTTTGGCGCTATGTTGCCTGAGTTGTTAGGTGGATCTGCCGACTTGGCTGGTTCCAACTTAACCTTATGGTCTGGTTCTAAAGGTATAACCGCTGAAGATGCCTCCGGCAACTATATTTTTTACGGTGTACGTGAATTTGGTATGAGCGCATTAATGAATGGTATTTCATTGCATGGCGGTTTTATCAACTACGGTGCCACCTTCTTGATGTTTATGGAGTATGCGCGCAACGCTGTGCGTATGTCGTCCTTAATGGGCATCCAAAACATATTTGTTTACACCCACGACTCCATTGGTCAGGGTGAAGATGGTCCAACTCACCAACCAATTGAGCAATTAGCTTCTTTGCGATTGACGCCAAACTTAGATACATGGCGCCCATGTGATAGTGCTGAGACGGCGGTTGCTTGGAAAATGTCAATTGAACGTAATAGCGGCCCGTCGGCATTGGTCTTTAGCCGTCAAGGTCTAGCTGCGCAAGCGCGTACGGATGAGCAACTGCAAATGATTTCTTGTGGAGGCTACATTTTACAAGATTGTGATGGCACACCTGATCTCATCTTGATTTCTACCGGTTCGGAAGTTGAATTGGCAGTTAAGTCAGCGGCTGCGATCACTGAGCAAGGCAAAAAAGTGCGTGTAGTATCTATGCCGAGTACAAGCGTATTTGATCGTCAGAATGCGAGCTACAAGCAATTTGTGCTTCCTCTCGAAGTGACTGCGCGAATCGCTATCGAAACTTCACATGTTGATTATTGGCATAAATATGTTGGTATCGACGGGCGTATTGTTGGCATGAGCACCTTCGGCGAATCTGCTCCAGGCGCTGCATTGTTAGAGCACTTTGGCTTTACCGTGGATAATGTTGTCGCCACTGCAAGCGAGCTGTTAGATAGCTAACCAGCTCCATGTCATTGTTTTTTGTTTTATAGTCAGCAGCAAGCTTGATCGCTTGTTAGCTGACTTATTTTATTGGGGGAATTTATGTCTATTAAAAATATGAAAGATATTGATCTAAGCGGTAAGCGTGTTCTTATTCGTCAGGATCTAAATGTACCTATCCAAGAGGGTAAAATCACCTCGGAAGTACGCATAACAGCCTCTTTACCAACCCTTAAATTGGCGATTGATGCGGGCGCTAAAATCATGGTGATGTCTCACCTTGGCCGCCCAAGCGAAGGCGAATACGACGAAGAGTTTTCCGTTAAACCTATCGCTGAGCGCATGAGTGCACTGCTTGGTAAAAGTGTTCGTGTGATCAAAGATTGGCAAGAAGATTTTGATTTAGCTGAGGGCGAAGTTGTTCTGCTAGAAAATGTACGTTTTAACAAAGGCGAGGAAAAAGACGAAGAAGCACTGTCTAAAGCCTACGCCGCATTGTGTGATGTATTTGTGATGGATGCCTTTGGCACCGCGCACCGCGCCCAAGCGTCAACCCACGGTGTTGCTAAGTTTGCGCCAATCGCATGTGCAGGTCCTTTGCTTTCTGGTGAGCTTGAAGCCCTTGAAAAAGCCCTTGCGAACCCTGCGCGCCCAATGGTCGCAGTTGTTGGTGGATCGAAAGTTTCTTCCAAGCTTACTGTGTTGGATGCCTTCTCTAAGATCGTTGATACCTTGATTGTTGGTGGCGGCATATCTAATACATTTGTGGCTTCTTGTGGTCACGAAGTGGGCGATTCTCTTTATGAGAAAGACCTTATCCCTGAAGCCAAGCGTCTGCGCGAGCAAACTAAAGTTGAATTCGCGACGGATGTGACGACAACGAATGTTGGCTTTAAAGGCTGGGCTCATGATGCCCCGGTTGAAATCAAACGCGCTGATGAGGTAGTTGCTGGCGAAGAAATTATCGACTACGGGCCAGAGACTTCTGCGCACGTTGCTGAAATTCTTAAAGGCGCCAAAACGATTATTTGGAATGGCCCTTGTGGCGTATTTGAATACGATGCCTTTGCAAAGGGCACTGAAGTGATTGCAAGAGCGATTGCTGAAAGCGATGCATTCTCTATTGCTGGTGGTGGTGATACGCTTGCTGCGATTGATAAGTTCAATCTAGCGGATAGTATTTCGTATATCTCTACTGGCGGCGGCGCATTCCTTGACTATGTTGAAGGCAAAGCATTACCGGCTGTGGAGATCCTAAAGCAGCGCGGTAGCGAATAAAGTTACCGAGCCTAGGCATTACCAATTATAGGTGTTACCCACCATAGGTATTTGTTCCAAGCTTCGGTATTTTAAATAGCTATTTGATAAAGCGCTGTAAGGGTCTCACCTTACAGCGCTTTTTTATTGAGAAGGTCGTTGTTTATGGCGTATCAACAAGGTTTTAGCTTGGAAGAGGTTGCAGCCCTCAAGGCAGAATTAGCCGACTTTGATGTTAACCTTCCCGTCACCTTACCTCCCAATTCCGCAGCGCTCGCAAGTTATTTTCGTACGTATGACTTTGATCGTGTCCTGTTGTTACCTGAGGTGAATTTCTACCTCGGTTATCAAAATTGCGATGACTCCCGCGTTGCGACATACTATTGGTCCCAGCCTAAGCCCCGGGCAACCGTACTGGTATGTACGGGGCTGTTTGATCATGTGGGCTTATTTCTCGCCCCGATAAAGGCTTTATTAGATAACGGTTATGAAGTGTTGGCGCTTGATTGGCCTGGCCACGGTTTGAGCGACGGTGACCCGATAGTGGTCGACAATTTTGATCGCTATAGTAGAGTCTTAAGTGATCTTTTGTCTCAATGGCAAGCGCAGCTGCAAGGCTTGGTGAAGTCTTCACAAGCTCGCGATGTAAATGTACCGGTCTATGCGCTATCACAAAGCACTGGCGGTGCGGCACTAATGAACTATTTGTTGCTGCACTCGGGCGGGGACGTCTTGAGTAAAGCGATTTTTTTGGCGCCCTTACTGCGTATTCGTTCTTGGTCGAAGGTTAGCTGGACACATCGTTTATTGCATAAATTCGTTAGCCACGTGCCGCGTACTTTTTCTAATGGTTCTCATGATGTCTATTTTAATCATTTCTTAAGTCAGCACTGCCCCTTGCAAGCGCGTAAAATTCCGGTTCAATGGGTGGGAGCCTTGCGGGAGTGGGATAGGCGTTTTGATTCGCTACCGGAATCCGAGTTTCCATTATTAATTGTCCAGGGCGATGAAGATAACACTGTACTGTGGCGTGAAAACTTACCGCGTATTCAGTCAAAATTTCCTAATGCTAAAGTGAGCCTACTCTCTGGAGGGAGGCATCACTTAGTGAATGAAGATAATACTCGCTTGCAATCGGTTATCACGCAGGTAATAAGGCATTTTGATGCGACTTAAGCTTGGAAGCATTCTTCTAGTACGGCTAATAGACGTTCGTGATCTACGGGTTTTGAAAAACTATAATCGGCTCCGACACCTTCTGCAAAATCGAGATAATCTCGAGAGGTAACACGACCGCCGCCGGAGATAGCGATAATTTTGACTTGCTTGTAGTAATTTTTGATTTCTCGTATGGTCTCAATCCCTTCTTTTTCTGGCATAACTAAATCAGTGATAACCACGGGGTAGGGGTGATCGTAATACTTTCGTACGCCCTCTTCACCGTTGCGTGCTTCAATTACATTGTATCCGCCGCGTGTCAGAATCATGCAGAGCAGTTTGCGTACCTGATCATCATCTTCGATCAGTAATATATCCAAGTTATCTAACATGTTGGGTTGTTCCCCTTATTCGTCGTTGTGGGTAGATTGTCGTCAATGACTTGTCGAATCACTTGTGACAGGGCTTGAGCTGAAATAGGCTTGTTCACGAATGCATTGATACCCACAGATAATACTTCTTTTTTGGATATGTTTGCGCAAAAGCCAGTACATAATATAATTGGAATATCTGGGCGTAGCCTAAGAATCTCTTTTGCCATCTCAAGCCCGGTTTTGTCTGGCATATTATAGTCTGTAACGACGATGTCAAAATCATGTGGGTTTTTACGAAATAATGCTAAGGCTTCGTTGCTAGACGTTTGGCTAACGAGCTGATAGCCCATTTCGGTTAAGGTGAGTTCATTAAGGCGAATGATTTGTTCTTCGTCGTCTACAAATAAAATTCGTTCGTGCCCCAGTTGCGCTGACTCGCTGCCTTTTTGGGGGGGGGAGTGTGGTGTTTCTTCGATATGCACGGGGAAGTATAAATGGAAGGTGGTTCCCTTATCTAAAACGCTATCGACTTGTATGATGCCCTCATAGGTTTCGATAATGCCGAGGACGGTTGATAAGCCCAGACCGGTGCCTTCGCCGACTTTTTTAGTGGTAAAAAACGGATCAAAAACACGGCGCTTTGTATCTTCGTTCATGCCGACACCGGTGTCTGTGATACCTAAATAGGTATATTTTCCCACAGGCAGATCGGTGTTGATATGTGAATTTCCAATATTGATGTTTCTTAATTTCAGTTGTAATGTGCCACCGTTATTTTTCATTGCGTGGTAAGCATTAGTGCATAAATTCAAGATGATTTGATGCATTTGAGTGGCGTCAGCCAGGATGGGGTAGCAGTTAGGTGTTATTTTCTTTTCAATCTGAATGTTTTTAGGGAATGTGCTACGTATAAATTTGAGAACTTCGTCAATTGCATCCTCAACGTGCATTGGTTTTCTGTCAATTTGATCTTGGCGGCTAAAAGTGAGAATTTGTTTGACGAGTTTGGTGGCACGTTTATGTGCAATGTTAGTTTCTTTTAGGCAATTTGCAGCGATGCTATCTTCATCTAATTCACTTAGGGCTAATTCGGTAAAACCCATTGCACCATAGAGAATATTATTGAAATCGTGAGCAATACCGCCAGCGAGTGTACCGATGGCTTCCATTTTTTGTTTTTGCTGTACATGGGCTTCAAGGTGAACGTTCTCTTGCTGTATGCGTATAAATTCCGAAATATCACGTACTAGGGCGACGCGGATAGGCTTGCCTTCAAACATAACATTACGGGACAATATCTCACCGTGAAAGGTACTGCCGTCTTTACGTAGGCCAAGTGCCGAGTACGGTTTGGCGTAGTTTATACGAAGGTTTTTCATGATGGTGTTGCGGCTGGAAGCTTCGCCTAGCAAAATAATATCTAGGCCGATAATTTCCTCGCGGGTATAGCCGAACATTGATAAGGTCTGCTGGTTAACGTCCACAACTTTGCCGTCTTTATGTAAGACAACCGACTCGGACATCGCTTCAGCAAAGAAGTGGTAACGCGCTTCGTTCTCATGAATTTTTTTGTCACTTTGTAGTACTTTTTGTTTAAACATTTCACTAATGACGCCAACAAGTATCAGCAGGATAGTGGAGCTTATTAAGCTTGTTAGTACTCTTGATTCGCTTATTTCCAGCTGATTGAGAGCTTGATCTCGAATTTGGGTGAGTACCAGGTCGCCAGTTTCGGCAGTGTCGTCAATAGCGTATTCTACTTGACGAATATTATCTTTATAGGGGTCCAACATTAGGTTCCCTTGCTTGGGAGTAATGTTGCTACTTTGCTGTATTTGTTTGGCGACGGTAAAAAAGCCTTCGATATACTCTTGGTAATGGCTGTCTAGTTGTATTATGCGAATAAATAGATCGGTTTTGCGTGCATCAGTGCAGCTTTCAAGTTTTTTAAGAAATATGGGGTTGGTTTTAATGGCGTTGTTGTTACGCTGCATGGCTTCGTTGAGATGGGCCTCAATGGAAACTTGCTGGGGGATGTGCTTGGTAAAAAAGTCGGTACTGATGACTAAGCTTTGTAAATGGCTGACATGACTTTTTAGCAGTTTGGAGCTGTGCTGAATTAAGTTAAGGTATGAGGCTTGCAGTTCCTTGTCCCCAATGCTGAGTAGGAAGTCTTTCTCATAGCGTCGCTGGAGCAGCATTTCGTGCTGAATTTTCTTGGCGTGACTATTGAATTTAGTCCCGTTTTGCACGACATCGTTAATGAGTTGTTGGGAGTTTTGTATGGATATGTAGCCAAGGATGCCTATTGCGACAACGGCGAGCAGTGCAAACACTTGGATGTAGCGTAATAAATGAACGTGGAAAGTATCTCTAAAGATTCGATGGCTAATCATGCTGTGTTTTGACTGTCTACTTGGAAGGCATCGACATGCTTTCGTTAATGGCTGGTTACTCCAATTTTAGTACATTTATACGGCTATTGGGGGTTATTCGATGATGTCGATGACAGTATATTTAGACTGTTAAGTAAATACTTACTTTGTTACTGCGTTTTAAGTCGCTTAGGTTTAAGTGGCAATGGATTTCTTTTTGATGTATTGGAGGTGTCTTTTATTCGGTATTTTCATTAATGTGTTACTTACAGCCACAGTGATTATTATTATCAACTTAATGGTAGGCATTGTTGCGTTTGTTACCTATCCTAATCTGGGAGTCGTAAAGTTTATTTAAGCTATTGCGCAATGGCGCTCTGTTTTGGTAAGAAATAAACGCCATGATGACTTTTTGGTCATGCGGTATTTGGGCGCCGGAAGTCATCGCAAAACCTTCATAGTGTGGCAGTATTCGCTCGAAGGATTCGACTTACATAGCACAACTATTTATGTTAGGAGACAGATAATGTCAGAACCGTTTTTGGCCGAAATTAGAATTGTCGGCTTCAGTTTTGCGCCCCGTGGCTGGGCGTTTTGCGATGGGCAAATATTGCCTATTAATCAAAATCAATCACTCTATTCCTTATTGGGCACCACTTATGGTGGTGATGGACGCACGTCATTTGCTCTGCCGGATGTACGGGGCCGTACGCCAATTCATAAAAGTGACTCTCATGGGTTGGGCCAAAAAAGTGGCGCTGAGACTGAAACGTTAACCGTGGCTGAAATTGCCGCACATACGCATGTAGCGGAAGCAACTTCCGACCCCGCTAATAACAGGAATGTTGATGCGGCCAATGTATTGGCCGATGCAAATAAAGACCTTTATGTGACGCCCGTTGCAGCCAGCTCGGTGGCGATGCATGCGGGGACAATTGGTAATGCCGGGGGGGGGCAAGCGCATGAGAATATGCAGCCTTACTTAACGTTGAGCTATTGCATTGCCCTTCAGGGGCTTTTCCCAAGCCGTAACTAGGAGGAAGATCAATGTCAGAACCATTTGTTGCTGAAATCAGAATGTTTGCGGGCAATTTCGCTCCGCGCGGGTGGGCTTTTTGTGATGGTCAATTACTGGCGGTATCACAAAATGACGCCTTATTTTCATTGTTGGGGACGATCTACGGTGGGGATGGGCGGACTACGTTTGGGCTGCCTGATATGCGAGGCCGGGTTTCAATTCACCAAGGGTCAGGGCCTAGTTTGAGTCCGCGTCGTTTAGGTGCAAAAGCCGGGTCGGAAAAGGTCACCTTAACGACCAATCAGTTAGCGTCACACAGTCACGATTTTAACGCATCAACGTCAGCGGCTGACTCAGAGCTGCCGGTAGGGCGTGTGCTAGCGGATACGACAGCGTCTGGGATTACCTATCTGCTCAACGCGACACCGAATCAGAGTCTCAACAGCGTATCGATAGGGGCTACGGGTGGTGCACAGCCGCACACAAATTTACAGCCGACCTTGTGCATCAACTATATTATTGCATTATTTGGCATTTACCCATCACGACAATAGGAGCGAATGAATTATGTCTGAACCCTTTATTGCAGAGATTAGAATATTTGCTGGTAATTTTGCTCCTAAAGGCTGGGCCTTTTGCAATGGGCAATTATTGCCGATATCACAAAATACCGCGTTATTCTCGTTAATTGGCACAACTTATGGTGGCGATGGCCGCACGACCACAGCCTTACCGAACCTAGAGGGTCGTTCAACGATGCACCCTGGGCGCGGGCCTGGTTTAACCCAGCGCCGATTGGGTCAAAATCTTGGTGAGGAAACCGCTACATTGTCCGAGGCGCAAATCCCTAATCACAACCATACCCTAAGCGGCACCGCAACATTAGGCGATAAGACCATGCCTTCCAGCGCCACTACATTATCCAATGCGTTTGGTGGTAGGGTTTATAACACAACACCACAAAATTTGGTGCCGCTTGCTGCATCTGCTTTGGGTAGTACTGGTGGTGATCAGACCCATCCTAATATGATGCCTTTTATCACGCTTAATTTTATTATTGCACTAGTGGGACTTTACCCGTCTAGAGGTTAGTTGGTTAACAATTGGGAGGCTACCTTTGCTGAATAACATTTCGCTTAAAGCGATTGGTGACGATGATCTGGATTTTTTATTCCGGGTGTATGCTGATACGAGAGCTGAGGAATTAGCACAGACGGGGTGGCCTGCTGATCAGCAGCTGGGTTTTTTGAAAATGCAGTTTGATGCTCAGCACAGCCATTATCAAAAGCATTACCCAGAAGCTTCATTGGATTTGGTCTTGCTGGGTGACCAGCCTGTGGGGCGCTTATATGTGTCCCGTTGGGAGACGCAAATTCGCATTGTTGATATTGCTTTATTACGGGATAAACGAGGCCGAAAAATAGGCTCACAACTTATCGCGACATTGATAGCTGAAGCTAAATCGAAAGGGTTGGAAGTATCCATTCATGTGGAGAAAAATAACCCCGCGAAGCAGTGGTATCAGCGTTTGGGCTTTGAGATTATTGAAGATAAGGGGGTGTACGATTTAATGAAAACCGTCCTTTGTGAGGCGGTTGTAACCTAGATAATCGGTGGATAAGCCGCGTGCCATCCACCATTATTAGGCTTAAATTATAGTATTGAAATGCCGGGTTAAAGCTTTATTGTACTAGGTTAAGTTTTATTGTACTGAGTAGAGTTAAGCCGCTTCAGTACTTACCTCTCGATTAATCAGTGCTTCGTATTGTGTTTTTTCCTCTTGATTCCCTACCGGCACCAAAAATAAGGTCAATGACCCTAGCTCGGCATGCGTGACATTGATAGTTTGCTGAGGAAATGTGTATTCGCAAGTAAATACGAGTGAAATGTTCTCGTAGTCCGCCGTATCGCTAATTGAGCTGATATTGACTTCGGTGAGTGTGAGCGTGATAGCTGAATCGCCTTTGCTCTGTTCATCATGGCTCTGCTCATCATTCTCACCGGTGAGGGCTTCAAAATTAGTATTTACTGCGGCCTTGAGTCTTTCGGTTGAGGGTAGTATGCACTCGGTCATTGTTTCTCCAAAAACACCACGATGCTCGTGTTGTTCGTATCGTGTGTGAGGTTGCTCTCCAAGCGTAAGCTTATCGTTGAGAGGCGTTAATGTGGTAGCTATGTTAATAACATAGCTTAAATTTTACTAATATGAAATGGTACTTCGTTGTTATTACGCCGATTTTTTGGCGAGTGTAATGTTAATTCTAAATTTGCTTAAATCGATAACGTATCTGGTGTGAAGTATAACTCATGAAGCTTTTAGGTTCGCAGGGTAGGTTTAAATGATGAAAAGCATGAAGAGGCGATGTAAGGTATCTCTACCTTTTATGTTTTATTTTGGTCGTTTTTTAGTGCTCGTGTCCATGGCTGGTCTCTTTACAGTTCAGGCTGGTGGCTTTAGTGATGGCTTCGTTGATGGCCTTGTAGGTGATCTTGTAGATGATCGAGGTGACCATTGTTTTTCCGGGAAAAGTAGTGGGAAAATAACGTTTCTGAACTTTGGGGAAATAGTCGTTTTATGTCGTGAAGGTGATTTTTATCGTTTATCTGAGGCCAGTTTGAAAGCTGTTAACGGTAAGCAGTCACTACGATTTGTACTCTCTACTGACGTACTTATTAAAACAGGAAGTACATTTTCTCCCTCAGATGTTGCCCAACTACACCCCAATCTAGGAAGTGCACGGCTGGTTTTTTCCGCCAAGGAATTTAAATATTATCGTATTGCATTAAAAAATCCCGAGTTAATACCACAAACTATCAGGGGGCTATCAAGTAGCAAGGCCGTTTTATTGGTTCAGCCTGATATTCTCCAAGTTCTCAAAAAACGCCCGGAGAACTTGTTCTTGGGCGGTGGGGCGGAGAGCTCGAAAGAGGGTAAAGAAAGAAAAACTTCTGAAATTCAGAGTGATAATCACACGTTAACTTCTCCTAAGTCGGAAATGTTTGCTAAAGTTGGGGTTGATACTTCTATTAGCGATGAAGATACTGCCGCCATTGATACGGTATTGAATACAAAAGGTTCGCCACTGTTATCACGCAGAGAGCTGGGGCTATTGAGTGATAAGGCTTACTTGGCGTATCTTGATAGCATCGGGGTACCCGAATTACAGCAGCGAGGTTTAGGGCTGGAGGGGGTTCGTATTGCGATTATTGATGATGGTTTCAATCTTGGTCATCAGGCTTTAAAACATATTAAGCCCCACTTTGCCTATGATTTAGATAGTCAAACCCTATCGCTTAACGCTGTGAGCAAAGGTGGCGACCATGGTACGCGGGTAGCGGGTATTATTTGGGGGCAGGCTGAACAGCCCGTAAAAGGTTTAGCCCCCAATGCGAAATTTATAGCATTGCGACATACTAATACGTGGACCTCGTTAACTTTATTAGCGTTCCATCTTGCGCAACTATCGGCAGCGGACATTGTTAATTGTAGTTGGAACTCCCACTGGTTAGCGCAGCCTGTAGCTGATGCGATTAATGAGTTAACCGTCAATGGTCGGTCAGGAAAGGGGGCCGCAGTTATTTTTGCTGCCGGAAATGATGCGCAATATATTCAAGCGCAAAGCATTGAGGCGTCAGTGCCCAGCGCTATTGTCGTGGGGGCAATTGATAGAAATGGCCGACCTTTACCCAGCAATAATTTTGGGCCAAGTGTCGATTTACTGATGTATGGTGATGATGTTCGCACAAGTGGTGCGCGTGGCGGTTATACGAGGCTTTCAGGTACTTCTGCAACGGCTGCAATTACTACCGGTGTTGCGGCACTTATACTCGCAAGTGAGCCAACACTGACATTAACAGAATTGAATAGTGCGCTAGCTTTGCTGGCTAATCAATTTGATGGCGATGACAGGCCTTAGCTTAGGTGTACATAATACGAACATGAAAAAATTATTAAATAACAAAAGCGTAGGCCAAGAATAAATACAGAGTAAACAAAAAGGTAAGTACAAACTGAATGTCAGAAGATGATGAACGTAAGCTGGCGGCCCAATCGTTAGCAGAGGAATACTCAACGCTAGACTTCGGCTGTGAATACAGCGCGAATATTCCTGAGTTACTAAAAACGCTTAATATTTCCCTTGCCCTAACCTCTTATCAAGCAGGCCGTTTGATGTTCGTGCGTAGCGACGGCAAAAACCTAGACGTGAACTACAAACGCTTTAATCGACCAATGGGGCTGACTGCCAGTACCAGTGGTATCACGCTTGGTGTCTTCACCCAAGTGATTAATTTTCAACGAGAAGATGGGCTTATCGAGAAAATTAAGGCACCGCTAGAAAAAATAGAAGACGATATTACCGCACCGAGACTTAGGCTGCTTGAAGCGTCTGATGCGTTAGATAAAAAAGACGATCCAGATGATATAAATTATATAAATAATGATATAAATGTCCTAAAAGATGTTACTGGTGGCCTAGAAAATGCCGAAGAAAGGCAAGCAGCTGCCGAGCAGTTAGAGAAAGAATTAGAGCAAAAACAAGCGTTTAAAGAGTATAGCCTGTCGTTGTTTGAGCCAGTTGATGAACGTGTCGACGCCTGTTTTATTACGCGATCCAGCCACTACACCGGCATGATCAATATTCACGATATTGATTGGGGGGAAGAAGGGTTGTGGGCCGTTAATTCCAGCTTCTCATGTCTATGCACGCTAGAGCCCGGCTATAGCTTTGTTCCGAAGTGGAAGCCGCATTTTGTCTCAAGCCTTGTCCCAGAAGATCGCTGTCATTTGAATGGCATGGGCTTAAAAGATGGTAAACCCGCGTTTGTCACGACATTTTCGACCTTTGATCAGCCCGGCATGTGGCGTCAAGGTGAAAAATTTCATGGCACTTTGATGGATGTGGAGCATAACGAAATTTTATTGCAGGGCTTAACCATGCCCCATTCGCCGCGCTGGCATCGTGACAGGGTGTATTTTTGTGATTCAGGCCTTGGTTTGGTAAGTTGTTATGATCCATCCTCAGGTAGTTATGAAACGATTGCAGAACTGCAAGGGTTTGCCCGAGGTATCGATTTTTATGGCTCAATTTTGTTTGTCGGTTTATCAAAAGTTAGAGCAGGCAACGTGCAGAGTCAGGCACCTTTACTAAAGAAATATGAAAAGACTCATTCAGGTATATGGCTAATAAATCTCACAGATAACTCAGAAATTGGCTATATTAAATTTACTGGTAATGTAGATCAGATTTATGACGTGGCGGTAGTTCCCAGTAGTTCCTTTCCTGAATTACTGGAGCCTTCGCATCCCCGTATGCGTAACCATTTTAGCCATCCAGAATTACGCACTGATGTGTGAACTTGTTAAGAAACTAGAACTAGAGAGTATATTAGGATGAAACGGAATAAGCACACCTTACGAAAAGGCCCTTTGGGGAAAGCTATTCGAGCCGCACTGCCTTTATTTGCAATGGCAGGAATGGCATCAATTCGTATGGGTAGTGCATCAGTCACCAGTGGACGGCGGTTTATTAAACCTGCTGTGGTGGTGGTTGATTCAGCGGATGCTGGCATTATTACCGAAGATGTTAAGCTTATTGAAGAACTTGCTAAGCAAGCAATCCTTGAGGCGGGGTCTGACCGTAGCACTCAATTCGTTTATTCTCCTTTTGGGGCTTTTTCTAGTATTCAGGGCAAAGCTACTAAGCAACAAAATGTTACTAAGGCGGTGCTTGCTGGCAGTGACGACAGGGCGTTAGAGGCCGATTTAGCCGTTAACCGCAAAACATTGGCCTTCTTGCAAGCTAACGGCTTACTTTCAAGGGGAGAGATAACCAAAGCTAATATTTCTGGGGATACGCTGCAAGATGCGAGCAAACGTTTCGCCCATACCATCAACTCTGCTACCTCTTCTTTTAATGAAGTCTGTGATGGTACGCCTTATACGCGCTTTCAGTATTCGACGACCGGAAGTGCCATTAACAATTGTACTGGCGTCGTCAGCGCCGGGCCAAATGTACAGCGTACTACCGCGATAGCTTGTCAGGTTGTGCATGAGGCTTGTGGGAATGGTGTTCATGGTGCACCTGTCCTTGATTCTGATGGAGATTTAACGGCGTCTGGCACGGTTACTGAGCCGATTGCACTGGCGACTACCATAGATACGGTGGGAGAAGCTGTCGATGTCTTTGACTTTACGCTAATAGACGGCGGTGGCGCCGATGGCAATGCCTTAACCGCGACGCAAGTCGTGGTAAATGTTGCTGGTACATCGACTGACGGTGAGCGAGCTCAAATCGTTTGGCGTTTAGATGGTCCCGATGTGACTGATGTTACCGGTGTCTATGATGCCGGTGGCGACACCATTACATTCAGTACGCTTTCAATCTCGGTTGCTGACGGTACTAATGAGGTCTATACCGTTAACGCCTACTATGGCACCAATACTGGCATTAGTGACAATACCACCTTTACCTTAAGTGTTGATGGCGACACCGATTTAACCGTGGGCGGTGCTGGTACCCAAATGGGTGCAACAACG
>NVXL01000230.1 GCA_002746115.1 Alteromonadaceae bacterium | reverse complement strand
GTCGCTCACGTGCACTCGTGGCAATGACTAGCTCGCAGTCAGCAATGGCTTCATCTAAAGTCGATACGACACGCACTTTATCTATAACATCCGAAGCGCCAGCAGCGCGCCATACGGCTTTATCAGACGGAAAGTCCTTCGGCTCAACCAAGACGAGTTGCGACAGCCCCATGTTCTTCATCGCTCTTGCCGCAGCGCCAATATTACCGGGATGCGTGGTATTTACCATCACCATGCGAATCTGTTCAAACCTGTCGTTACTCATATCATCATTTCCTATCAACAAAAGTCTATCAATCAACGCTTAGCGACCAACACCTCGCGAAAAGATAAAGGGCGGCACTATAACCATTCTCGCTTAAAGAATCTATCCACTGGCGGCATACCTATCCCGCCCAAGCCCAAAGAAAACACCATAGAAAGCGCTCTAGAAAACAGCAATAAAAAGGCATTCCCCTCGATCAGCACAGACGCCGATAGAAAAAGCGCCACCTCGCAGGTATAATCGCCCCGATTTGACTATATGCTGAGAGACTGTTCCATGGAACCCATGCTGACCATTGCCCTAAAAGCCGCCCGCAAAGCGGGAGAGATCATCGAGACTTCCTTTGAGCGACTCGACCTCATTAACATTGAAGAAAAAGGTCCTAACGATTTTGTAAGCGATGTTGACCGCAACGCCGAAAGAGAAATTATTTACCACCTGCAAAAAGCTTACCCTGACCATAAATTTATTGGTGAAGAAAGCGGCATCTCAGGCAACGAAGAGAGCGAGTACGAGTGGATCATTGACCCTCTCGACGGCACCACCAACTTCATTCACGGCATTCCTCATTTTGCCGTATCTCTTGCCTGCCGCCACAACGGCCAGATTATCCACGGCGTCGTACTCGACCCGATCAAGCGCGAGGAGTTTACCGCTAGCCGCGGCAAAGGCGCCATGCTTAATGGCCGCCGCATCCGTGTCTCCAACCGCCGTAGCCTAGAAGGCGCCATCATTGGAACGGGCATCCCGTTTAACGGCTACGCCTTCGAGAATATCGACCCTTACCTAGAGTGCCTAAAAGAGATTGCCGGGCAGTGCGCAGGTATTCGTCGCCCAGGTTCCGCAGCCTTAGATTTAGCCTACCTCGCAGCAAACCGCTATGATGGCTTTTGGGAGATGAACCTTAAGACTTGGGATATCGCCGCAGGCGTATTACTATTAAGAGAGTCAGGCGCCTTAATGGCCGACTTCCAAGGCGGCAACAAGTACCTTGAAAGCGGTAACATTGTTGCAGCCCCACCCAAAATGTTTAAGCAGCTTATGCAAATCGTCCAGAAACATCTTGGCAAACTGACATAATACATTCTGCAAGCACCTACACAAGTAGGTGCTAAACACTGCAGCTAATAATAAGAGCAACAAAAAGAACAATAGAAAGAATAAGAGCCTGAGCGATAGACCAATTCCCCATATACGACACAAGTCACACCTCCCTACCTATACTTAAAACACACCTCAAGTCATTTACCTTAGGCCTTAAGACCTAAGGTAGCGGAGAATTGTGTTTATCCATGATAACGAACCAAGAGAATACAGAAAATATCGCCACAGTAACTGCTGGCTTCACAGCCATAGCTAAGGCAAATCTACACGATATATTTATGATGCTCGGCGATTACGGGCTACCGGAACGCAGCCACACCGGCGGGAGTGAAGCCAGTCAGGCTCCCAGCAACGCCCCCTCGCAACACCATTAAATGCAGGCAGCGCATTGGCAGAGGGCTTGCAAGAGATATAAGCATGCAAGCTTTACCCGGTAACGACCAAGTAAAGCTTAATAGACTCATGCGTATTAAGGTGAATTAAAAAGTAATTTCATCCTGATCAGCGCCTTCTTTCTCGACTTCAAGTTGAATCAAGTCTTCTTTCGACACTCCCATCACCAGTAAGACATTCGCGGCAACATAAATCGAAGAATATGTTCCGACAACAACACCGGTAATTAACGCGATGGCGAAGCTATGAATGACTTCTCCGCCAACAAAAAATAACGCCAACAATACCAACAAAGTGGTAAACGAGGTTATAATCGTACGACCCAAGGTTTGCGATAAAGAGATATTAATCACTTCCAAGGGCGCCTTATCCCGCAATATTCGGAAATTTTCCCGAATCCTATCCGACACAACAATAGTATCGTTAAGCGAATAACCAATCACCGCCAACACTGCAGCCAAAACTGTTAAATCAAAATCAATCCCAGTAACAGAGAATAAACCTAGAACAATAATCACATCATGAATCAATGCCGCTACCGCACCGATAGAAAACTTCCACTGGAAGCGGATGGCAATGTAGGCCATCACCATAGCCAAAGCAACCAACATCCCCAAGCCACCGTCATCACGCAGCTCATCACCAATCTGCGGCCCCACAAAAGAGATACGTTTTAACCGAACATCGCCAGTCGCTTTAGACGTCAGGAAAGCTTTAATTTGCTCGCCCAACTTCGCCTCTTCACCGTCTTTAGCATCAGAAACTTGTACGCGTATAAGTACATTTTTATCTGACCCGAAATTAGTCACGACAGCACTGCGATAACCTTCGGCTTTTAGATCCTTACGAATCTGCTCTAAGTTAGCTGAGTTCTGATATTCCAGCTCAACCTCAGTACCACCTGTAAAATCCAGACCAAAATTTAAGTGATTAACGGCCAGCGAGGCGATCGACAAAACCAGTAAGACAATCGATATAGTGGCGGCAACTTTACGCTGCCCCATAAAGTTAATGATTTTTATTTGTTTGCTCATTTTTATATCCTGTTGCGCATCTTCACGACCAAAGAACACGACTAAATAGTTCGATTAATTAGTACGACTAAGCGCCGTTAGATCCACAATTTTTCGACTTTACGATTACCGTAAATCAAGTTCACCACTGCTCGTGTGCCCACAATCGCTGTGAACATCGACGTCAGAATACCGATTGCCAAGGTAACAGCGAAGCCCTGTACAGGGCCTGAGCCTACGGCATACAAAATCAAGGCAACAATCAAGGTCGTCACGTTAGCATCCAAAATTGTCACAAACGCACGATCAAAGCCAGAACTAATCGCAGTTTGGTTTGGTGCCCCGTCCGCTAACTCCTCCTTAATACGAGAGAAAATCAGCACGTTTGCATCCACCGCCATACCAACAGTCAACACGATACCCGCAATACCCGGCAAGGTAAGTGTTGCGCCTAACCCAGACATAATCGCCATCAACAACACAAGGTTCAGAGTCAGCGCTATATTCGCGGCAAAACCAAATACCCGGTAGTAAAACAACATAAACAATACAACCAGAATTAAGCCAAGCTGTACTGACCTAACACCAACCTCGACATTCTCTTTACCAAGAGACGGGCCAATTGTGCGCTCTTCCACAAAGCCCATTGGTGCAGCAAGTGCACCGGCACGTAGTAGCAAAGCAAATTCAGCAGCTTCTTCATAGCTATCCAAACCCGTCACGCGGAACTTATGGCCTAAGGGCTCAAGAATACGGGATAAACTGATGATTTTACGGCTAGGGATCTGCTCAAAGGTTTTGACTTCATGGCCATTTTCGTCCGTACTTATGTGGGTACGAGTTTTATATTCAATAAATAAAACACCCATTTTCTCATTTACATGACGTCGAGTCTTCTTATTCATCAAGTCACCACCGCGACCATCCAAGGTAATTGAAACCTGAGGCTGATTGGTATCCTGATCAAAGTTGACCTGCGCATTGGTAACGTTTTTACCGTAAACAATCGCACGCCTCTCAAGGTACGCACCACCGTATAACTGCTGCTGCCTCTCATCTTTAAATGGGAATAAATCTTTTTCTGATGCTCGTGCACCCGGTTTCGCTTCGATACGGAATTCCAAACTTGCCGTTTTACCAATAATCGCTTTAGCACGCGCAGTATCTTGAATACCCGGCAGCTGTACCACAATACGATTGCGCCCCTGACGCTGTACGATTGGCTCAGAAACACCAATTTCATTCACTCGTTTACGCAAAGTCGTTAAGTTTTGAGCAATCGCGTAATCCTCACGCTCACGAACATAAGCCTCAGTAAAGCCAGCATCAACAATATAGCGACCGTCTTTTTCGAACTTGTTATATTCAAGGTTGCTATAATTAGCACGCAAAAGCGTTGTCACCTTGACGCGCTCGTCATCGCTTTTAACGGCAATCTCTAGACGCAAACCCTCTAGACGAACATTTGCCCCTTTTAACCGTTCTTTCCGTAGGCTACGCGCCACCTCTTTACGAATAGTCGTTATCTCATCGCGCATCATTAGCTTGGTATCCACCTCGAGCAAGAAGTGCACACCACCAGCCAGATCTAGACCAAGCTTCATTGGGTATGCACCCAAATTAGTCAGCCAATCAGGCGTTGTCGAGGCTTGGTTAACCGCAACAACA
Source organism: Alteromonadaceae bacterium (assembly GCA_002746115.1). GTDB lineage: Bacteria > Pseudomonadota > Gammaproteobacteria > Pseudomonadales > Cellvibrionaceae. Next base: position 10,351 of record NVXL01000230.1, on the reverse strand, counting down.
TAACCACCCTCAAAATCTTTATCTAAAGCCGTTTGCACAACTCGCTGCGCTTGCATTTGATCATCAAGTGACAGGAGGCGAATAAGGACGCTCTTTTCGCTAAACTTTTCACCAAAATAATCAAGGCCTGCTGCCTTCATCGCGGCCGTAGCCTTGTCGAGCACCTTTTGATCCATGTCCTGTGCAGCAGAAGCGCCGGATACCTGGATCGCCGGATCAGGCGGGTAAATGTTAGGCATTGCATAAAAAGCGCCCATCGACGCAACGACGATAAGAAGGATGTATTTCCAAAGCGGATACTGATTCATGTTCTTTTCCAAAAGCGGGCAAGCGGCGTTAGAACACCTATGATTATTATTGCCGATGAAGTCGATTTACGTTCAAAAGGCGGCGATTATACCCTGTTTTCTAAAAGCCATGGGTTAATATCGTGCGCAATAGCACTATTGCGCAACAAGCAAGTTGCGCGCTTAGCAAGGTGAATTACTGGGGACAAACGAAACACATTTCAAGATGACGGGCGGCCATACGCCAAGTTAAAGCATAGGCCGTAGTAAATACTGACAAGTAATGAGCAATAATTGGCCAACTAAAACTCAGCCTTAGAAATCTAAAATCACCAAGACTCAGGTCGAGCCTTACCTTGCCGCGCATAAAACGCATCCACGTATTCCTGCAAAGTATTATTCTCAATCGCCTCACGAAGCTCACTCATAATGCGCTGATAATGATGCAAATTATGGATAGTATTCAGCTGAGACCCAAGAATTTCCCCACACTTATCAAGATGGTGTAGGTAAGCCCGGCTAAAATTTGCACAGGTATAGCAGTCACAATGCGGATCGAGCGGCCCAACATCTTCGCGGTGACATGCGTTCCTAATTTTAACGATGCCCTCTACAGTAAAGAGATGACCATTACGCGCATTACGTGTTGGCATCACACAGTCAAACATATCAATACCGCGACAAACCGCCTCCACTATATCTTCAGGCTTACCCACACCCATCAAATAACGCGGCTTATCACTTGGCATACGCGCCCCCAAGTGATCAAGAATTCGAATCATATCCGCCTTAGGCTCACCAACCGACAAGCCGCCAATCGCATAGCCATCAAAACCAATCTCGGTTAAACCACCCAAAGAGTCAGTCCGAATATTTTCATACATCCCCCCCTGAACAATGCCAAACAAGGCATTGGGATTACCCTCGTGAGCGTCTTTACTGCGCTTAGCCCAGCGCAGCGACAACTCCATTGACCTTCGCACGTCATCTTCCGGCGCAGGGTACGGCGTGCACTCATCAAAGATCATCGCAATATCAGAACCCAAATCGCGCTGCACTTGCATAGACGTTTCAGGGTCGAGGTAGACCTTGCTACCATCGATAGGCGAACGAAAACTCACCCCCTCTTCAGTAATTTTGCGTAGATCTCCCAAGCTAAACACCTGGAAGCCGCCGGAGTCGGTCAGAATAGGTCCCTGCCACTGCATAAAATCATGCAAATCGCCGTGCGCTTTGATGACCTTAGTGCCCGGGCGCAGCATCAAATGAAAGGTATTGCCGAGCACAATCTCTGCACCGGTCGCTTTAACATCTCGCGGCAACATGCCTTTAACCGTGCCGTAAGTACCCACAGGCATAAATGCTGGCGTTTGCACATCCCCTCGCTCAAACTGCATCGTGCCACGGCGCGCTTTACCGTCGGTATTGTGAAGGCTAAATTTCATTGGCATCATTCATCGCCTGTTGGTTCTTATTAATAAACATAGCATCGCCATAACTAAAGAAACGATAACCCTCCTCAACCGCACTCGCGTATGCATCCATCACATGCTTGTAGCCCGCAAATGCAGAGACAAGCATGAGCAGCGTGCTTTCGGGTAAGTGGAAATTGGTAATCAAGGCATCAACAACACGAAATTCACAGCCGGGATAAATAAAAATATCCGTCTCACCCGAATACGGCGCCAAACCACCATCACCGCTATGCTTCGCGGCACTTTCAAGGCAGCGCACACTCGTCGTACCGACCGCGATCACCCGACCGCCGCGTGCTCTAGCCGCTTGCACAGCGTCACACAATGCTTGATCAAGCACCATCGTCTCGCTATGCATTTTATGTGTTTTGATATCATCAACACGCACCGGCTGAAACGTACCAGCGCCCACATGTAAAGTCACAAAAGCTTGCTCAACACCTTTCTCTTTAAGCGCCGCTAACAACTCATCATCAAAATGCAGGCCTGCCGTCGGAGCCGCCACTGCACCTTTTACCTTTCCGTAAACCGTCTGGTAACGCTGCTTATCGGCATCGTTATCTTCACGGTCAATATAGGGTGGCAATGGCATGTGCCCTATGCGCTCTAATACATCAATCGCAGGCTCATTGCCGGGAAATTCAATCTGAAACAAAGCGTCATCTCGCCCCGTCACCGTCACGGCGGAGCCATCATCCAATATAATCTGCGCACCCGCTTTGGGTGATTTGCTCGCCCGCACATGCGCCAATACATGCTGAGCATCCACAATGCGCTCAACTAATATTTCGATTTTGCCGCCAGTGGCTTTCTTGCCAAACAACCTCGCAGGAATAACCCGAGTATTGTTAAACACCATTAAGTCCCCGGGCTTAACCAATTCAAGCACATCAGGGAAGTTACGGTGCGAAATAGCACCACTAGGCCCATCCAAATTCAAAAGACGGCTACCACTGCGAGCCTCCGTCGGTTGGCGAGCGATGAGTTCATCGGGAAGGTTGTAATGAAAGTCTTGTCTACGCATGTAATCAGCAGAGCCTAGTTTGAAGTCTAGGCGTATCGTTTAGGGGTTGAGAAAGGGCGAAGGGTAATACAAGATGCGCCCCGTTGCCATGCCTGTAGTGTGCTTTCGGGGCAATTTAGGAAAAACATACCTTAATCTTCACCAGTCAAACACCCTCAAGGTCATAACAAGAATTCAATACAGATATAAATTAACTCACTCAACAATTAATTTAATGAAAGCCATTTCACTATTAAAAAAATGAGCTTATTTTACTCATAACCATTTTACACACCATCAATCATCAGAAACCTTAACGTCAAAGCCAGCACCAAATCTAAAAACATGCAAATAAATAACGACTGAGATACTTAAAGCACTCTTTCAACAGGGCGATTCTGTACGGATTTGGCACCCACGAGTGCCTATTGTTACCCAGCGCTCTAGCTAATGGCTAACTCTCGAAAGGAAAACCCCCGATTGCTATTGACCGTTTTGAATCCGCTGTTATAATGCCGACTCTCTCAAGGGAGCTGTACCATTAGCTTTAGCCTTGGAGGAAAACAAAACAATGCCAGCGTGATGGAATTGGTAGACATAGGGGATTCAAAATCCCCCGTTCGCAAGAACGTGGCGGTTCAAGTCCGCCCGCTGGTACCATTTGTTTTGTCTTTAAAATCAATAGCTTATAGCCTCAAAATCCCTCTACGGCCGGCATTCAAAAATGGCATAATATGCCAAACCTCTCAAAGTGTCCACAAAGTGTCCACGCAGATTTAGCAGCGCACACCCACCATGTTAACCATCTCCTTAACTACTGCTGCATGAACACGTAAACAACCCCTACCTATTGCTCTCAGCGGAAATTTTAGGTCTTATTTCATTTAGCTCTGACACAAAGAATCCGATCAGGTGCGCCACGTATCCTGGGACAGACGCCTGCCTATTGCCGAAGAAGCGTCGGCTCAAACTCCGTTAAGATAAAAACAGCAAGCGGTGTGACATGCTTGATCTAGACCGTAGGTCGGATAAGCAACGCGCCATCCGACACAACCTCAAATACAAACACAAGCATAGATACAACACTCTCAAGTTTCGAAAAAACATCGCATCATTTATTTTTTGAGCATGCCTGCATGGCTGCATGGCTGCATGGCTGGGAAATGTCGATGGGCGGTTGGGAAATGTCGGAAGGCAGCTGCGCCTTTCCCGACCTACGGCACCCCTTTTTTATTTGTAATGTGTCCACTAATCCACTGGCCAATAGATTCTTACCAAAGGTATCAGTGCTCTGCCGTCTAAATCAAAATTTTCGTAATGGCTTACAATCAAATTAGCAAGATCATCCAAATCTACCAACGTCAGCGGAAATGTAGAACGTTCAGCCTCATAACGCGCCTCGCGTGTAAAACCGCCCGTACTCACAAACAAACCGGAATCACCATCCCGCAAAGCGCCTATAAACCCCCGAATTACGGGTGCTCCCATCGAGTCTTTCCGATGTTTTACTTCCGCTTTAATGCGAGGCTGAGTTAAGCCTAGGCCGTCGGGTGATGCAATAACATCGACGCCTCTATCGGGACCTTTCGGAGACACCTTCGCTTTAAACCCCATCGCACGCAATATGCTGGCGATGAGTTCTTCCATCTCCTCAGGGGAAAGCGCAACGATTTTGTCTTTGATTAGCTCATGGCTTTGAGCAACGGTTTCGTCTTTGAGTTGTGTTGTTTCGGCCTCTTGCTCATCCACACCGTCTTCACTAGCAGGTATTGAGGGTTCTTTTCCTTCTAGTATGGCGAGAAAGTTATCGATTATATTTTGACCGAGGGAAAATAGCGTAAGTGTAGAGCCTAAGGAATTTTTGGCTTTTTGCGGCAATTTATCGCGACTCACCTTCCCTAGCCAATGCACTTTACGTAAATTGGCGTAATCACCGATAACATCAGGCTGATGGCTGTATTCCCCCTTATCGACACCGATAAGGTAATTACGGGTCTCTGGGTTGTAACTTACGATATGGTCGCCCGCAGAAATATGATCACGAAATTTAAGAATCATCGCGATAGCGCCAGCCGTGGCGATAGGTTTCTCATTCCCGTAGAGCGCGATGTATTTATCTCGCAAGCTAGCGGTATCTGAATATTGCGTTAAATCACCCAACCGCGACCAACCAACCGCCGCAAAACCTTTTTCAAAATCTTCACTATAGATACCACCGCGACCCGCGCGAATCATCCAATTATTTGACAAAACTTACCGCCACAAAGCTGAAATATACAATAGCCATAGTGGTAAGTGACACAGATATCACACCACCTGCTAATATTCGATTACGGATCTCTGAGCGCCCTCAAGTTAAATCGGCCTGAGGCAAACCGTTGGGTAAGCCTCCCGGTACCCAAACAGTACATAAATTACTCAACTGCTACCCACCAACGACTCTAACGAAACAAGCCAAGTATTGAATACAGTGCATTTTTCTCGCATTCCATTAATTCCTATATCTTCTGCAATCGCAATACCGGTGGTAGTCTTTTTGAATTTGCCGCCCTCAGCCCAGGCATCCAATCGTTTAGAAGGGGCGGTTGTTGGGCTGTTGTTAATCGCTTCTGGTTCACCACAATCCTTCAGCACATCACTTATAAGCTTGGTCTGAACACCTAACCTTGCAGCCAACTTGTCGCCGTCATATACACGTTTTTGACCGCCAGATAAGGCGCCAGTAGTTTTTCGACAAATATTTGCTCTGTTTTCCCTTCAACAATGGCAATGACTTCAACATAATCACTCATAAGAGGGGCCTCCAGTGATCACGTTTTTGGCCCACAGTTCGCCGACAGAGTAATCTTCTAACCACTGATTAAAATCTTTTTCCTGCAAGCGCTCAAAGCTGGATGCCCCTTGTTTACGATTAACAACGACAATATCGTCAATAGCAAATTGATCTAAAAGAGCAGGGGATTGTGTGGCGACGATAACTTGTGTGCGCGTCGCAGCAGACTGAATCAACTCGGCTAATATCACAATGGCCGCGGGGTGTAAGCCCAGTTCAGGCTCATCAATTATTATTGTCGCTGGCGGTTTCGGCTGGAGCAAAGCGGTCGCCAAGCAAATAAAACGAATAGAACCATCCGATAAATGATACGGCTGCATAGGGTAGTCAGAGCCTTGTTGATACCAGCTAATATTCACCTCTTCCTTGTCACCACTTTTGCGTGGATTAAGTACAAAGTCATCAAAAAAAGGCGTGACCAATTTAATCGCATCGACAATTTGCGTGTAAGCCTCATTATTTTCCTGTTTTAGTTTTAACAAGAACGGGCCAATATTCGACGCGTCCGCTCGCAACACAGCATTGTCTTGTACTATTTCATAGCCACGCATAGGGGCTGTCGCACTGGTATCATGCAAGTGATAAATCTGCCAAGACCGAATAGCGTCATACACAGGCTTAGAGTACTGCGCATCCGACTTAGCTTGCTTCACTTCTTCGACCATCGCTGACTTACCATCGTCACTGTCACCCAGGTTCCACCAGCCTGTAGAGCCGCTACTGTAATAACGGGCTTCGTCTTCTATGGCGCAACCATCTTTAGGTGTAGCGACTAAGTTAAACCGAAAGCCTCTGGAGCCAAAACGGGTTTCAAAAACCATTTTTTGGGTATTTTTTTTGCCATTAAAAAGTAAATCACCAGCGCCACCGTTGTCTCGCACATAGCGATTTAAATTACCATCAATGAGTGCTCGCAGGAGTTTAAAAAATGAAATCAAGTTGCTTTTACCCGCACCATTCGCACCAACGATCACATTGAGCTTTTTTAGCTCAAAGTCTTCCAATACTTCAATTGACTTAAACCCTTTGATGGTAATCTTATCTATGGTATTCATGCGTTCACCTTTTGGGCTCTGGGTTTCTTTTTTTCGACAGTAACATGACCGAACATTGTACGACCAAGCTCATCGGCTTGCTTTAGGCATAACTCAATCGCCTCATCGGCGCCACCTGGAGCGATGTCATAACCGCAAACATAGCTGTAATCAATAGACTGGAACCATTCTATACAGAGTTGTTCTAGTTGGTTTTCTGTGATCATAATTTTACTTTCCACGATCCAGCTTTATCCGTTCCGATACGCTCGATGATATTCCCATCTTTTAACGCTTTGATATGCCGCTCAACGGTTCGTTTTGACTTACTCGTTAACGCCACCAATTGATGCGCTGTATACCTTGGATTTTCTCGAAAACAAGCTAATATCTGTTGCTGTATTGCGGGCAAGGCACTTTCATTTACACCGTCATTTACACCGTCATTTACACCGTCATCAGATACCCAAGAGAGCTCAGCCACCGATTGTAAATACGGTACATGCGAGTCATAAAGCTTCAAGTCATGACCTTGATCGGTCCACCCCTGCTTTATCTTAGGCAAGCCAGACCCCGCTCTTTCCCCCAAGCCCAACAGTAAAAACATCGAATGAAGTGTGCGATTCCGACAATCACTTTCGCCACCCTCTAGCGCTATTTCAGCTGGTACACGCATTAAGCCGGGATTACGGAAATAGAACCCTTTTGGTGATTTAGTCACTTTTACCGACGCTCTATCGGAGTAATCGGCATGAACTAGGCAATTGATCAATGCTTCTCGCACGGCTTGATGCGTTAAGGAGTCATCCTGACGAATGTTGTCGACAACTGCGAAAGGGGTTTTTAGATCTTCTTCTAATTTTCGAATGACTCGTCTGTAAAAATCGAATACGTTACCTGACCAAGTTCCGTCAGGAACGATCCGGTCTAACCAACGGGTTTGCGTGGTATCTGCTGGTAGTTCCTGATAATCCAGTAAGTAATTCGGAAGCGCCTCATGAATAGGCTGATGCTTACCAAACATAATAATCGCGGCTAAGGTTAGACCTTCCTCACCCGTTCCCCAGTCTCTACGCCAACAGCTAAGGCTGGACAAAAAATCTTGGTCATTCAAGCTCAGCCAAGGGTGATCGCTTTTGTGGGCGCGAAAGAAATTCCGGAATGCGGCTAAAGTTTCAGGCTCCAAATCGGCAATTGTAAAACCGTGTAATATTTTTTCGTCCCGGCTTCCTATCATCTGCTCAGCCAACATACGTCTTACAGATTCCCCATTCTGCTTAATATCGGTACTATTAAAGCGGCGGTAGGTTCCCGTAAGCGGATTACCATTTATAAATACTGGCTGCTGCTTTCTCATTGCACGAGGGATGTGGATATGGATTAGGTTTTTACCATCTATCTCAAGCACACCAACCCAATGCTCCCGCACAATATTCATACTAGCTTTTTGCGGATTATTCACCGTCGTCCAAAAATCATCGATAATTTTTTGTGTATTTTCAATACCAACCAGTTTAAAGCTGCCATCGGTATTTTCTTTTAACCCCAGAAAAATATCACCGCCTTGAGTGTTAGCAAAAGCGCTATAGGTTTCCCACAAGTCCTTAGGCAGCTCACCCTTACCGTCTCGCCCTTGCGCTTTTTTACACTCCACATCGGAGGATTCCCGCAGTACAGCTATGTCTTCAAGGCTGGTGATTTTTAACATGTTTTATCCATCATTTTTACTTGAGTAGCTGGAACAAGTTCGTCAGAGTCAACAAACTGGCACCATTCAATATAGATTTGCTCTGCCCGTTTTCGGCAATAATCACCGTGAATTTGGGGTGAAAATCTACTTCAAGAGCGTCGAAACGACGAAAATTTTCTAGTCTTAGCGATTCTAATTTCACAGCCTCGGCTCCAGCTTAGCGATACCATCTCGACCATTGTGAATGACTGTCAGCGGCAACTGCCTAGAATCTAATCGTTTGATTGTATTAATATTTTTACAATGGCAAAATTATAACCCGTAAAGCACAATTTACCCCATTGATTCTGAACTGAAAACGAGGGTTACGGGTCCGGCGAGAAAGCTCGGGGAGTTGGTGTGAATACGTAGGTCGGATAAGCCGAAGGCGCCATCCGACATGCATCACGCCCCGTCACGCATATGGAAAGACTCTGGCACCGTCAAAGGCATTTTTTTGAATGGGGTGTCTTGGTTGCGATAAAAAAGTCGGAAGGCGCCTGCGGCTTTTCCGACCTACGGTATTAAACCCAACCAAAACTAGACAACTGATTCCAAGCCGATTCTACATGTGAGGCCTGCATCATCTGTTTTTTACGTAGATTCCAGTGTTGAATTTTTTCTAAAGCTTGCTCGCTATTAGCTGCACCTTCTCGTGTCGCTACCCAGTGCACACTCGCCAACAATTCCATGCCATAAGGCGATTGATAACCGTCGATTAGCGCTGCGACTTTTTTAATGCGGTCTTGAATATTACTATCGAGTGAAGCTAAATACTGTTTTGCTTTTTTTAATGCGACTTCATTCGGTGCGATTTCAGAATCCACAACACCATCCCCTACCCCGTGAATATACTGTCCGTCCATTGCATTCAGTGCGTGACGTAAGTTATCTGCATAAGGGCCGAATTGGTGTTTTACAAAGGGAAGTTTTAAGTCTTCACCCGCCTCTTGCAAAAAGTAAGCGAGTTTTTGTACTTCAATTTTAGACAGCCCATAGTTAAGGGCTTTATAAGTCTCTAATAGCGCTAAAATAGCAGCGCGCCCTGGCGTCATTTTGGGGTTGGGCGTATTGACGTCTAGGTTTACGGGTGTAGCGCTTGATGATGGCTCGAATAAGTTAACGGTAATATCTGCTTCTGCGGCAAAGCGTTGTTCGATAAGAGGTTTAACGACGCCCCATGCCAAACCACCATTGCCACACCCTAATGGCGGCATAGCGATTGATTGGATATTTAGGGTTTTCATTTGTGCGACTAAATTTTGCAGGCCGGTTTCGATATCGTCTAGTTTTGAAGCGCTGCGCCAATGCCCTTTGGTGGGAAAGTTAACGATGTAACGAGGCGTGGCTAACCCGCCTAAATCGAAAATAAACATCTCGCCTAATTTCACTTGTTTCGCTTTGCAGGCGGCGGCGTAGGCTTTGAAGTTATCGGGCCATTTTTTTTAAACTGTAAGGCAATGCCTTTGCCCATCACACCCACGCAATTAACGGTGTTAATTATGGCATCGACACCTTGCTGTTTAAGTAAGTCGCCGCTTGTTGAAATAATGGTCATTCTCTAGCCTTTAGCTATCGCATTCAAAATAAGTTTGGTGTCGCCATGAGGATTATTTTGGATGGTTATGTCTGTTCATAGGCTTGGTGTACTCAAGGTTATTGCCCCAGAAAATACCAATCCGTCATTCACTATATTAGTCGAGAGTCAGAATCAAAACCCAATCAAGAAACAACAAAAACCCAAGCCATTGTTTTTAAAGGACTTAATTCTCAAATCAGCCCGGAATCGGTCATTTTTCAACCAGAGAATCAAAACACGATCAAGAAACTTTATACCCACGCAGGAACATACCCCGCTCTCTCCCAAGCCCAACAGTAAAAACATCGAATGAAGCGTGCGATTCCGACAATCACTTTCGCCACCCTCTAACGCTATTTCAGCTGGCACACCCATTAAGCCGGGATTACGGAAATAGAACCCTTTTGGTGA
>NVXL01000229.1 GCA_002746115.1 Alteromonadaceae bacterium | reverse complement strand
TATTTTTATTCAGACTCACACTGAAAATCACGCTGATTTAACCATTAACGGCCAATTATTAAGTGATAACAAAATACAAATTTCGAGCTTAGACAAGCTCACACTTAATGGCGAACTTAAAGCCGGAGTAGTATTTCTTGCCGACCGTGACGGCACTATCAATACAGGACTGATCGAGGGCGACATCGTCGAAAGTGGCTCCGGCTATTTTATTAATGAAGGTAATATCCTGGCGCAGCAAGCGCTAATCGAAGCAGTTGGTAGCATCTACAACCAGTTTGGCGGCCGCATAAGCGGCAGCAACGTGACCTTAATTTCTACTGAAAGCAGTGTGATAAACGGCTCTCGTAGTGATAAAACCTATAACCCAGCTGACCTCCCCCCCCTACTAATGGAAGCGTATATCCCCGCTGACCACAAATACGGCATTTACGAAGATGTAGCTAATTTTGGCACTGGTTTACGCACGAATCTATCGGCCACAATTTCAGCTAACAACCTTAAAATCAGATCGGAACGCTTTGAAAATATTAACCCCTATCATTTAACAAAAGGAGACGGAGTGTCTTGGATCGCCGGTGTTGATTTAGATCTTGAGAAAAGCCGACAAGTATCTGTTCTTGCAGAGCAAAGCTTACAGATTTCAGCTTCTGAATACCTACTTAATGCTTCTGCAATTCTCGGACTAAACCAGTCCGGACAATTTATTATTAACACCCCGACACTTGTAAATGAGCGTTACCGTATTGAAGCAACTCTGGCAGAGGTTGGGCATAGAACCTTCAGCGATGTGGGGGATCAGCTCGGCGTTGAAAATATCTCTGGTCTGATCAACACTGGCCTACAATCGAACGTATCTGAGAATAATGTCGAAACCTATTTATCGGCGTATTCTCCACCCGCAGTTATGTACAGTTTTGGAGATTTACTATTTAGTGACGGCAACGAAAACAACGTCACGGATTCGACTTTTACAAACAAATTTTCTATTCTTGAAGTGTTTGGTGACACCCATTTTCATCAAACCGATTTTCATTCAATCGGCCTTGTAATGGCGGCTCGTCCGGCATTGGGTTACGAAATTGTACGTTGCGCTGCCTATGGTTGTGATGCAGCTGAATATATCTCCTTAATCGAATACGAAACACTTAGCTCATTCGCAGGTAAGGTATATGGATTAAATACCGATGTAATTATATCAACGATCAATGAGCTGGACGATGCTTATCCGCGAGCTATTATTGACCCTTACGTTGAGGCCTTTCGTATCCATGTAGAAACTAGCAGTGACTACAACGGTATATATTATGGCTACAGTATACCGCTTCGCATCTCTAGCTATATTAGCGGCTGGAGGGTGGTACCAAGTGCTAATGGTAACGAACTGATTATCACGACGGTGCGATGTCAAGAGGTACTATACGACAGAGCTAGGGTCGAATACGACGCTGGCGAAGCGGCTGGAATAAACGGTCAATGTAACAATTTGGCTAACATCCTAAACCTTGATGACATTATCAATTCTGAAGCAGGTGAAGCTATTGTCGACGGCACAACGTATACCGCCATTGAACTAAAAGAGAAATCTATAGAATATCTAAGTACGCTTGATGAGCGAGGTGTATTAGAAGATATTTCTGGTTATTACCGTCGCCAGTACCGTTCGTGGTCACTTTCAGACGACTATTCAAGCGTACGCATTGCGTTTAATACGGAGTTTGATCCTGATGAATATCCACCTTTAACCGCGACACAACATTATGTGGTCGGTTATCAGAATCGCTCTCACGGCCATGTGACAGTTGATCTAGCTCAGCTAATGCAAGTTATCGTGCCGGTGGCACCGAGCAATTTAAGACTTGTCGATAGTGGCGTCAATGCCGCTGGTGACGCCTTTGCTAATTTGACTTGGGACAGCATTGCTCAAGAGCATATTACTTATCGCATTTATGATGTTGAAGCTGAGCTTGAGATTAGCAAAAATGACACCTTAGTACACGCAGCGACATGGAACGGTAATGGTTCTACCTTGCGCCACTTTAGAGTGAGCGCCTGTAATGGTGCATACTGCGGCTCTTGGTCTGAGGTGCTAGCTGTGCCAGTATTTATTCCCCCTACCCAGGCAGACCTTATTAACTGTAATGGTCAATTTTACGAGGCGTTTACTGATCAGTATCGCGTTACGCCAACAACGACAAATGCTAATGGCTTATATGGTCATCACTGTGCAATTAAAACCGTCGACAATATCGAGTACTTTCTGCTACTACAGGTGCAACACAATAGTAGTCAAGCCGGTGAATATTTAACCTGCATCAGAAATCAGTACACCTTGAATGCGATGGTAGCCTACCTAACGCCTAGCAACGTAAGCACTTTGCCCCCCAGCACAACACTGACGAATATTGTGGATCAATATTCACTGGGACAACCCGAACAAGGTGATTGTGCACTCTATCAAGCCAATGGCTTTACGCCACTAACACGATAAGTAAGGTAAAGGATGACTAAAATGAATTATTTAACCAAAATTAAAAATTTAACTACGGCACGACCTTTTCGCCATTTAGGACTTACCTTAAGTGTACTTGCTATCACGGCGCTAGGGACGAGCGCCTCTTGGGCAATAACAGATGCAGATATCGCCAACGAAGTTAATGGCACCAACGGTTTTGAGGCTACTACTAGTGCCGACATGCAGTTCCAAAAAGCGTCTCATATTAATGAGGTTGACTCGCTTGGAACTCAAAATATCGACAGCTTCCATGCTCGCTTACAGAGCAATAACGCAACGGTTTTACCGTCGATTACACAGGTAAACTATATTCCAATTGCAGGTACTATCACGTTCTTTATTAAAAATGAAGAAACCCTGTACCCCCTGGGTAGACGCATTGGTGATAGCTTTGTACAGAGTCGTCTAATTCGCTCCCAGGTTTACCTGCAGCTGGGTCGCCACTTAATGAGCGCAACTTATAGCTCGGAAGCGGCACAAATCAATGACTTGTATAACAAAGCGTATGAGTTAGCAGCCTGCTCGAGTTTTAATAAAAAATTCGGTGATCGATTAGTAGCTGCGGACGTCAACACTTGCGGTGTGGATGTTATCTGGCCTGAATTTCGTACCATTAATGGTGAGGAAATTTTAGTTCCGATTGTTCATTTAACGGATACAACAATTAGCGGCGAAGGTGTCACAGGCCACCAAGTAGAATTTATTGGAACACAAGCACAGTTCGCTAATATTTCAATCGAATCTGGCAGCATAATTTTACGCCGAGATGCTGTATTACAAGCGACGGAGAACTTTTTTGTTGAGCAAGGAGCCATAGTTAATAGTGAAGGTGATTTAAATCTCGCAGTTGGCGGCACCTTATTAAATCACGGCACAATTTCAGCTGCCGATAGCATTAATATCTTTGCGAGTAATTACGCTCAAAAGACGAAAGTTTATCTGGTTACTACGATGTACGGCACCGAAGCACGTCTGGGTCAGATGTCCCTGATTAATGCCGGACAAGATATAAGTATTACCTCTTTTGGTAACATTGTGCTGCTAGGCGCTGAGGCGCAGGCGGGTAACGATATTATTTTGCAGGCCGACGGCAATATTCGTGTTGGCACTGTCACAATGTCCTCACAGTCGTCATTCCGGCTATCAGGCACCAGCACCCACGGACAAAGCTCTACAGTAGATCATGTGCGCTCTATATTAACCGCAGATGAGAATATCAGCTTAATGGCTGGCGGATTGATCGAGATTAATGCCGCCACATTGCATGCAGACGCAGGCCACATTGAATTACTCGCGGGCTTAGGTATTTCCGTTTTAGATGAGCAAGGCGTATCTCAGTCTCAGTTTCATCAAGATTTTCGCAATTTATCAGTGGATAAATCAACCTATGTGACGATTGCTATGCGTGCAATCTTGGATGCTGGTGCTGGCATCAAAATCCATTCGAGCGCTGGCGATATTACTCTACGTGCAACCGATATTACGAGCGTCAATGGTACGACGGTAAATGCCATTGATGGCAAGATAAATATGCTTATGACAGTGGAAAACGACCACTTCAGTTATAGCGCTACAAATACCGGTTCCGCTAGTATTCGCACCGAAAGTCGCGGCCATAATCATGAAACAGCTGTACCTAATACAATTATTGGAGGCTTCCAAGCAGAAGCCTTGTATGGCGTAAGTGTTGAATACGAAGGGAACCCCGAACTAACACTCGATGAGCAAGTGCAGGTATTAAGTCAGTTTGAGGGCATGGAATGGATGGCCACCGTTCGCAGCGATTACCCTGACGTGGAGTGGGATGCGATAGATCTAGCGTATACCGAGTGGGATGTGAGCAATGCGGGACTCTCGCCTGCGGCTCTGGCTGTTGTAACCATTATCGTTACTGTTGCGACAGCTGGTGCTGGCACTAGTGCCGCAGTAGCCGCGGGCTATACATCGACAACAGTCGCTGCTGTAGCTCAAGCAGCTATTACCTCTTTTGCAACTACAGCAACTACAGCAACTATCAATTCAGCAGCGAATGGTGGTGACCTATTAGAAGCAACACTTGATGGTATTGAAGCGACGGTAAGTGAAGACGGTTTACGTTCAGCCGCTGTGGCTATGGTTACGGCTGGCGCAATCTCTTACATCGATACTCAATTTTTTACTCCAAGTGCGGAGACTTTGGAGATCTCGGCGACAGCAGGGCGAGTGGAAGCAATGTTGACGGGGGTAACCGACCCAACGCTTCTTGATGCGGCTGCAGCGGTTGCACGCGAGCAAGCCCTGCAGCTCAGTTTAGGAATGCAGGCGGTTCAGGGAATGACGCATGCAGCCGTAAGCTCCGGCGTCCAAACTCTTGCCAATGGCGGGAGTCTAGGGGATTTCGGGGATTCCTTTTTGACAGCTGCTGCTTCAAATTCGATAAATATCATTGGTCGTAATTTAGCAACAGAGATAGGTGTTGCCGCTCGCTCAGATCCCCCACAAATTAATTTAGCAAGCCAGTACATTGCTCATGCAGCGCTCGGATGTCTGACGGGTGGACTTACGGCCGCCATTAATGAAAGCGAGGAAGGTACCGGCTGCGCTTCAGGCGCTGGTGGTGCGGTAATTGGTGAGTTTATTTCCCAGCAACACCAAGCCGCTGTTATTGCGGAGCTGGAAAGTGATATTCACGCATGGTCAAACAAATACCTAGGTGAGCCTGGTACACATACAATTGAAGATTTTTCAAGAGAACTGCAATCACTACTAGATAGAGGTGCTGACCTAGCGAAGCTGACTGCGGCATTTACGGCATTTGCTGTTGGCGGTGATGTTAATATTGCCACTGCAAGTGCATTCAATGCTGCAGAGTATAATAATGGCGGGGGTAACGCAGACATTATTGCTCGCAATCTAGGGCATTACAGGATGTCCGCCCAGCTATCACGCATGACGAATGTATTTGCGGCGTTAGGTATAGATACGACAATCTCTTCTTTTGATAAAATCCAGCGGATCGCTAATGGCGAAATACTAGATATTAATAACCCGAATTTCTTCGGTGCTGAAGCCGAGCGCTTTCCTACACTAACGAACTTGCTACAAGCCGCTGCGGAACAGGGTATGCAAAACCTTAACGCCAATGTGGAGCTTTTTATATCCCTTGTCACCGCCAAGTTGATTGATGGTGCAGTATCCAGTGCACCTATAACTGCTGCGCTGGATGATGTCGATGATAGCTTAAGAATCACACGGGAAAGTTATGCAGCATCTGCTGCACGTTCTGATGTAGATTCTCTAATCAGGGATATTGCGCGCTACGAGTCATTCCGCCTGAGCGCAGAAGAAGCCGGTCACGATATTAGTGCAAGGTTGCACGCTGAAGACCTTGCTACCGGGATTGAACGGTTCAGTACGTATCTGGTACAAAACCCTCACCTACTGGAATTTTTAATTGATGAATCAAACGGACCGACGCACACCGGACATACGGATGAACCATTAGAGATACCAACTCTAGAAGGCACCCCAATACCTGCAGAACCGAGTATTACCAACTTGGTAAACCTGATGCTAGATCCTGATGAGTTGGCGCCTACTAATACCGCTCATGATATAGATTGGTTGGCTCCTGTTATATCTCTAGTGGGGCCCCTGATTAACATTGCTAGTGTTTTTGAGAATATATTTTTTAGCGAAAACGCTGACGATTTGACTATAGAGAATATAGCCCCAGAAGTAACCCCGGCCTATGCAGGAGTTGTAAATATCGTTTTAGCAGGGGACGTTAATGGAGAAAGTACTGGCTTGGGGCATATGCAGGCTGAAGTGAAAAACGGGTATGTCTTTATCGAAATATATCGAATAACAGAAGAGTATCAGGGTAATGGTCTAAGCGTAGGTCTGTTTGAGGCACTGATTGCTCATGCGGGCTCTAACGCAAATGAGATCGAAGGAGACATGGGAATTGACAACCTTAGCGCTTACAATGAGAATAATGATATCAATGACACACCGTGGGCCATAATACTCGATCAGCTTGGATATGACACCGAGTATAATGAGAATACTAACACCATGACTTCGAGGAGGCGCTAATAGTGGAGATCACTGAAGAGGATTTATATGGTCAAAATTACTTAGGTAAGGCAGAATTTACAGCCTTACTTCGTGAGAAGGGTCTTGTAAAAAATAGCGTTAAAACTGAATTATACAATGATATGCTAGTCCGCCATAATCGTTTTGTGGACAGGCATTGTGCGAGAAGTGAACATGAACTCTATTTGAAAAAAGCTGTTGGTGAGTTGTTGGTATTACTTGATGATCTAGGGGAAGAAAAATGTATGCATATACACTGCTTTTTTAAGCCAAATTATAAATATTCTCTCTATATTCATGCTAAAACGGGAAATGTGTTGGCTGCCATCAGGGGCTATGACATTACTAAATCAACAACCGAGGAATGGGAGAGTATTTGGTGGGCAAAGAGCCGGCAATTAAAGTAGCCCCTCTACCAAAAAGATCAAAAGCCTAATACCGCTACCAATAAACCCAGACAAAACAACAATAGCGGTATTGGAGCCACACTCAAGCGACCTAGAGTTTACCCCCATCAATTCATTAATTATTTAAAAAGAACAGGGAGACTGCCCATGGAATTGTTCGCCGCTAGTAGGGTGCTTAAAGTACAATTCACTAGCATGTAATAGCAAACGATCTGCCATCTGTTCACTATGGTCGCTCTTATATAAATCACACCCAAGAATTGGGTGACCTATTGATTGACTGTGAATCCGTAACTGATGTGTGCGCCTCGTGTGGGCCGTAAATTGCACCAAGCTCCGTCGCGGTTGCTCTAGGCGATTTTAATATCGTGTATTCAGTTATCGCCGCTGTAATTCACCCCTGATCGTCGGCAATCCAACCTTCTAGCACGACCACATAGCGCTTTTGAATCGTGTGCGCTTGAAACTGCTTATTGAGATGTTTTGTCGACCCAGCATGCAAACCCACCACCATAATACCCGATGTCGAAAAATCTAGTATGAGTTGACGGGTCAGCAGGAAGCATTTAACACACCCTACTTGCCTTTCTCGTAAAAACCGTTGTGAATACAGCCGGAGGTAAAAAACCCGCAAAGCAATAAGACGCACAAGTTAACAACAATACCGGTCGTAATTTGACCACCATAGATATAGAACCACTGCGCTACACCCCAAATCCCCAGCAAACCTGAAAAGACCGCGCGATCAATGCCGCACAGCTATCACGCCGGACACACAATGGTAACAGGATGAGCGTCCACACAAGATAGCTTTCTATATGTATAATTCGGTATTGATGACATCGAACTATACATCCCTACTGCCAATCCCCGACAAATATAACAGGGGATAAAAGGGGTGCCTAAAAACACTAAGGTTGAAATTCATATGCAGGTTAATCAAATACGTATTTTTTTATGGAGCCTTTTAGCTTTAACACTAGCAAGCTGCGGCGGATCTGGCGGCGAAAGCAGCTCACCAACATCTAACCAAAATACAACTTCAGCCGCTTTGGCTAACCCACCTCCCGAGACAGCCTCTCTCGATATAGTTTTACAGGGAGAACCTGCGGTCTATCTAAATATAGGCGATGAGTATATTGAAATGGGCGCGGCAGCATTTGACGAAAACGGCGAGGAGATCTCTTCTTCTATTGAGCCTACCGGCAACGTCAACACAAATTTAGCTGGCGATTACCTCTTAAAATATAGCGTATCGAACGATGGCCTTTCGGGCTCTACTATCCGAATTGTTCGAGTGACCGGAGCTTCACCAGTAAAACAGACTCGACGCCTAAACACTTCCGCAAACGCTAACCTTTCATACTTAGAACACTTACCAAGCGACTACGCCACCAGCACAAACCTCAAGGCTCCTTTAATCATTTTCAATCACGGCTCGGGGGCTACAGGGACCGGACGCCTAGTTGATGTCGAGTGCTGCGGCTTGCCTGCGGTTTTTGATTATTCTGAATGGGATGACTCACTGCCCTTTGTTGCGCTATCCCCGCATAGAAACAGAGCCATAGATTATGAAGACTTAAATGAATTTGTAGAGTTTGCTTTAAAGAATTATGCCGTTGATCCGAATAGGGTTTATATGACTGGCTGGAGTCAAGGCGGTTACATATCCGTTCTTTACGCAATTGCTTACCCTGAAAAAGTAGCTGCACTTGCCCCACTAGCTGGCGGGCTTTTTGACGGGGTTCCGTCAAATATATGCGATGCCGCAGCCATACCGATGTGGACATATATTGGAGGCAGGGACTCCAGTATAATTGAGAATATTGCCGTTGACACGGTGAACGCCCTTAATAATTGCCCGCAAGGAGAGAGAAAAATGTTAACAACATTTTCTGGTGCCGGTCACTTCGAGACATCAATATGGCCATTCCTTCCTCAAGGTAACCATCAAACCGATTCCGATAGAGACCCAATTACTGAAGACTTATTTCAGTGGTTTTTATCGCATAGTAATTAGCAGTTAATAATTAACAGTTAAATGGCAAGGTATTAGCTGGGATGTTATCAGAAATCGTTATTTTTATCGTAAAGGTTTAGCTTTACCTCACCCTAGGCGCTTTGCGTCCAGGGTGATTTTCTGCACAGCTTAACAAGCTTAGATAGCTTCGAGCTTTAAATACTGTCATTTTTAATTAAGGGCGTATCTGTCATTTTTCATACAAGGTAAAATCCGCTTTCGTCACTCTGAATATGCTCGCCATAATTCGAAATTAATGTAAGCACCCCTCCAGATTCAGACTCCCAAGTAACGATAATCGCTTTCCTAGAGTGATAGCCTTTCAGTTTAAATTCATTATTTTTACAAGCACTTTGCACATCAAACTGCTCACCACCGTATAACTCCTCGCCCGCTTGAGCAGAAGTTTCTGGTTTATGCCTAACCCACATTACACAACGACCTCGTTGACGATAACCCAAAGAGAGCATCCCCGGTTACACCCCAACCAACGGCAAATAAATCCGAACCATCAAACCACCACCTTCTCGATTGGCATAAGACAATTCACCATCATGCGCCTCGACAATCTCCCGACACAAAGGCAAACCAATACCGCTACCATTTGGCTTGGTGGTATAAAACGGCAACAGCGCCTGCTCAACAACATTCTTAGGCATGCCCGTACCGCGATCAGTCACGACGATATTCATCGCCTTTGAATTTTGCGTAATACGCAAACCTATATCCGCAGGTTCAGAGCCAGACTCGTTCGCGTTCTTCAATAGGTTAACCACGACTTGCTGTAACTGCGTAGGGTCAAAAAACGCCTTTTCCACGGGTAACTCGCCATGTATCTCATAACTGTAACCAATCGCCAAACCCTTAATAAAACTCGCCCACTCCACATCAACCTTATTCGGCGCAGGTAACTTCGCCATGGTCGCGTACTGCTCAATAAACTGCGCTAAATGACTGGCACGGTTCGAAATGGTTTCAAATACCCGTTCAAGGTTGTCAATCTTACCCTGTTCAAGCATCAAAGCACCGGAGTGCGCGACTGAGGAAATGGGGGCAAGGGAGTTATTTAGCTCGTGGGTAATAATACGAATCACCTTTTTCCAAATCTGAGTCTCTTGGCGATTCAACTCCCGTGTCATTTGCTTGATTAAAATAAGCTGATGCACCTGAGCATTAAGAGTGAAGTTACTCCTAGAAAGGTGGAAAGATTCATGGCTACCGGCATCGCCAAGGGTAAACAATCCGTCGCGAGGGTTACTGAGCGCGTGTTTTAAAC
This sequence comes from Alteromonadaceae bacterium, assembly GCA_002746115.1. Taxonomy (GTDB): domain Bacteria; phylum Pseudomonadota; class Gammaproteobacteria; order Pseudomonadales; family Cellvibrionaceae. Next base: position 4,603 of record NVXL01000229.1, on the reverse strand, counting down.
GTTCAGACCCTTGGGCTAAAATATCCTGTAGCACTAAACCATTAATCGGCTTGCCCGCGTTGATAAGCGACCTTGCCTGATGGCTGGAATAGATGATGCGCCCGTGATCATTTGTGAGGATAAGGTAAAGCGATGAGTTTTGAATAACCGTATCGAGTAATAATTCCCGCTGATACAAGTGCTGGCGCTCTTGACGCATTTTCTCGGTGACGCGATTATACAAGCCTAGAAGTTCACCAATTTCATCTTCGTATTCATTCGTAAGACTTACACCAAACTCGTTATCAATTAAATTATACAGCCCTGATCGAAGGCCATTAATACGCTGGTAAATAGCTTTAGTCTGGCGCATTATTAAATAAAACGAGATCGTCAGCGATATCGGCGCGCCAAGGATAAGCGCCAAGCCCAAATCCTTGATAAAATGGAATACCCCTGCGACCACGAGGAATCCCGTAACAATAGAAGCACTTACAATTAACAGCAGGCGGGCGTTTAAACTGAGCTGGGGAAACTTCACTTAATTGGCATCTTGTGTTTTTCCATACGGCGATAAAAAGCCTGTCGTGATAAGCCCAATTGACGGGCGGCTTGCGAAACAACACCTCGATTATCCGCTAAGGCTTGCTCAATCATAACTTTGCTGGGCTCGACCAGAAACTTTTTGGGGAGCCGCAAGCTTGTATCGACTGGTATACGGAAATGCTCCAAAGTCAGAGTTTTATCTTGCGTGAGTATCTTTGCGCGCCGACAGGCGTTTTCTAACTCGCGCACATTGCCCGGCCAGGCATAGGATTGCAACGTGCGAATAGCTGTCGGCTCGATAGAATATTCTCGACCAATAAAATGATTCACTAAGGGTAAAATATCGTCAGGGCGCTCGACCAATGCGGGCAACTTAAGCTCTATCAAGTTCAGGCGATAATACAAATCCTCACGAAACTCACCGGTGTCGATCGCTTCGAGCAAATCAGTATTGGTGGCGCTGATTACTCGAACTTTACAGTGACGCGTCTCACTTGAACCTAAGCGCTCGAACTCCCCTGTTTGTAAAACCCTGAGCAGCTTCGCTTGGCCATTTGCGCTCAAATTACCAAGTTCATCCAAAAATAAGGTTCCGCCATCAGCGGCTTCAAATCGCCCTATGCGTGTTTTCTTACTGCCAGTGTAAGCGCCAGCTTCTGCGCCAAACAGTTCGGCCTCGATTAATTCATTGTGCAAGGCACCAACATTCACTTTAATAAAAGGCCCGCTCTTAACATCGGAATTTGATTGTACGATTTCAGCGATTTTTTCCTTACCTGAGCCATTAGGGCCGGTAATCAAAATTGCCGCATCTGTCCGTGCTACCTGAACCGCCATCGTGACAAGGCTTTGCATCAGCGGGCTCTGGTATATCAGCGAACACAGGTCAGCACGCTCAGCCAGCTCACGCTTCAAGGCGTCCAGGTCTTGCGCTCTTTGTTGCTGATCAGTTTGTAGCTCGCTTAACTCCAGCAAGTTTTGCACGCTTGCCAACAGTTTTTGGTCGTCCCATGGCTTCGAAATATAATCGGCCGCGCCATTTTTGACTAAGTTAACGGCAGTCTCTAAATAGGTCCACGCGGTCATTAATATCATGGGGATGTCGGGGCGGCGTTCGCGGATGGCGAAAAACAAACCCTCGCCCTCCTCACCAGAGGTCGTATCCTCACTGAAGTTCATATCTTGTATCACCAAGGAGATGGCGCTGTCATTATCCAACAACACCAAACCGGCTTGCGGCGATATTGCCTTGCAGGTTTCAATGTCGTGTAAATTTAACAGCAACTCTAAGGCATCCAGAATGGCTTTATTATCATCAATGAGCAGTACTTTTGACATAAATTCAGCTTACTTCACTATTGGTTTTTAAACCGGCCCGATTATAGGCCGAACCGGCCATACTTTATTTTACGTTACTTTATTTTGGCTTGATTAACGCTAATCAGCAACCGCTTCAACTGGCGACACTTCGGCCGCTTTGAGCGCAGGGTGAAGCGCTGCGGCTAGGGTAACAAACAAAATCACAATGCTCGCAATGGGCACGTAGCTTAACGGTAGCATTTGCATTGAAAAAGTCCGCATCAAATAACCACTGACACTATAAGCGATAAACCCACCAAGTATGGCAGCGGCCAGCACAAGAAGCGTATTTTCAATCAGAAAATATTGCGTTATTGCCGCTTTGCTTGCGCCTAGCGCCCGACGAATGCCAATTTGCTTACGGCGTTGATTCACCCAAAACGTCGTTAACCCTACAATGCCCAACACGTTAACAAAAACCAGCATAAGCGTCACCAGTGAGAGTATATAGATCATTGAGTACTGACTATTATAGCTTCTTCTCAGCAAGCTCGACATCGACTTAGGGTTACTCACGCTGCGCTCGAATTCGAGATCTTTTAAGGCTTCAATGCTTTCAGAAAGTACTTGATCAACATTCGTAGTATCCGTTTTAATCAGATAATACTGCGCTGCCCATGTCGGAATGCTGGCAAGGTAGACCATATTGTGAACGTGCTCCCATGTCACATAGAAGCCAATAGAGTCAGAAACAACTCCAACAACAGTTACCGTCGTGTCGCCGGAATATATCTGCTTGCCAACCGCGCTCCCACCGGGAAATATAATATCGGCAAGCGACTTAGAGATAAGTGCCGTTGTATCCGTCGGAAGATCTTCGGGACGGTAAATTCCTACGTCCGTGGAATTAAAGTTTCTCCCCTCTAACAAGGTCAAACCCAGCGTCTCGACTATCTTGTCATCGCTATACAGTTGCTGGGTTTGAAATTCAAGGTCTGAATCAGGCGAGGATTTATAACGCGAATCCATACCGCCGTTGGACAGGGGGACACCCGATGCAATCGATGCGCTAGTGATACCCGGGCGTGAATTCAGGAACGTCAAATCCCGGTTAATTAACTGACGATGCAGAATTTCATCATTATCGTGTTTGTAGACTATTTTACCGATGTTTTGATGATCGAGCCCGGTTGGCCGGGAAATCTGCGTGACCCGCTCGAAAATAAAAAACGTCACATTACTCACAATGGCAATGCTCAAGGCCAATTGTAAAATAATCAATAAAGGTACAACTTTCGAACGTAATAAACTTTTTAAAATTAGACTAATCTCAGACATGGTATCACCTTTATTATTGCGTTTTCAGGTAGCGCGCGGGTTCAGTACGACTAATTTTGTATGCTGGCAATACACCGCTTACCAGAGTGCTGACAACCACCAAAAGCAGAGCCATCCCAAGCGAGACAAGATTAAGTGAGGCCACATCTTTAAAATAACTGTAAAGATAGCCAATACCGGCAATACCGGCAATAGACAGCAGAATTCCCACGGCACCGCCGATAAGTGCAACCACAAAGGCCTCGGCCAAATGCTGGATAAATATCGCACGCTGACTGGCGCCTAGCGCGCGCCGAACACCCGCTTCGGGGGCTTTTCGGTAGAACTTTGCCATCAATAAAACAATTGAATTCACTAAGCAGACGAGCAAAAATGAGAAGGCCATCAATAGCAGAATATAGGCGTCGCTGTCGACTACCTCGGCGATTTTCAACCACTCCTCAGGAGAGTTAATTAGCACTTTTAGCGGGCGTTCATAGCGACCATTGTTTTTCTCTTGGCTTACAAACGCTTCCAGATAACTCCTGAAGACTTGTTTTTCATCCTCGCCCTCAAGCTCTGCCCACATCTGAACCCAGGTAAGGCCGCTTGCTAGGAATTCCTCCCAGCCACGCGGATTGTCTTCAGTATCCCAGCTTTGAGTATTACCCCAATTTTGGTAACCTCGTTTGCTAAGGTTAAAAAATGGGATGTAGACTTGGGGCGCCTCTTCGAACGCAGTATTGTTTAAATCAAATACCCCGGGGAATAAACGCCAGGAATCCGCCACCACGCCTACAATAGTAAAGGGAGTCTTATCAACAAGCAGGATCTTGCCGACTGAATTTTCACCCGCAAAAAAGCGCTCATTAAGACCTTCCGTAATAACCACATATTCCTCGGCATTACGGTCATCCTCATCGGTCCATGACTTCCCGTAAATAAAGGGGACATCAAACATATTAAAAAATTCGTTGGTGGTGACTCGGGAAATCTCAGTGGTTTTATCCCGAATCGCATCTTGCGGAGAAACTGTGATTCCAGCTTTCATCATTAATAATAAATTTTCGATCGGTTTCGATTGATAGAGCGCCACGGCATCCTTAAATGGCAGCAGTGGCGGCACTTCATTTATAAAATTATACGCCTCATCTTTACCCCAACTATCCAATTGAATCGCAAACACAGAATCATTTTTATGTTCAAGGGGGTTGTGAGATAGCAAGGTGAATAAGGTAAACACGGTGATGCAGCTTGCCACACCCACACCAATGGCCAAGACCATTAAGGCGGTGAGTACCGGCGTACTTCTGACGCTAATCCAGGCTAATTTAATATAATATTGAAACATAAAATACTCCTGATTACACAGCTTGGCGCGCGAATTCGGGCTCGGTTTTTAAGGGCTCGTAGACAGAAAAATCCGTCACCTGCCCATCGACAATCTGAATATTACGATGGG
>NVXL01000228.1 GCA_002746115.1 Alteromonadaceae bacterium | reverse complement strand
ACTGCGAGCTAGTCATTGCCACGAGTGCACGTGAGCGACGGATTCCTTGGCCATTGCTCACGCCGCGTGAGTGTGGTGATCAAGTCTGGGCAGAATCGGCTAAGCATCGCGTCGCCTTGGTGTTTGGTCGAGAAGATCGCGGTTTAACCAATGAAGAGTTGCGTAAATGTAACTATCACGTCCATATTCCCGCAAATCCTGATTATACCTCCCTTAACATTGCCTCAGCTCTGCAAGTCATATGTTATGAAATCCGCATGTCTTATTTGAATGAGCAAGAAGGTAAGCCCATTCATTTTGATGATTGGGATGTGCCGCCAGCGACTAGCCAAGCACAGGAGCATTACTTTAAGCATCTTGAGGAGACTCTGTTAAACCTAGATTTTATAACAGAAAGTAACCCACGGCAGACGATGACGCGCATAAGGCGCTTGTTCAGTCGAGTTCGCATGGATGAGATGGAGTTAAGTATTATGCGAGGCATGTTAACGTCTATTCAGAATTTTATTCATAAGTATAGCGCTAGTAGTTTAAGTGCTCAGGATGATAAGCCGTCTATCTCAAGTGAGGGCAATAGCGACAGTAAAAGTTAAGTACAAAGCGCTGGATAGAAATAAGGAGTATAACAATCTAGGTTTAGTAGTGCTGTCAATACTTGACTAAAATACTGGGTTTTTCCATAATACTCATATATTCTCTCGGTGGTTGTTTAGGCAGTGGATTTTTTTGCTGATAGCGACCGCTTGTGGTCATGGGTAATTAGAGGTATTCAAATTATGCGCTTAACGACAAAAGGCCGCTACGCGGTGACGGCAATGTTGGATCTGGCGTTGCACGTCGATGCAAAACCTGTGAGCTTGTCAGGTATATCAAAAAGGCAAGAAATTTCCTTATCATACTTGGAGCAGCTCTTTGCTAAGCTTCGCCAAAACGATCTCGTACGCAGCGTGCGCGGCCCGGGTGGTGGTTATAAACTCAGTCGAGCACCAAAAGACGTATACATCGCCGAGATTGTCGATGCAGTTAATGAATCGGTAGACGCGACTCATTGTGCAGGCGAAGGTAATTGCCAGCAAGGCGAGATATGCCTCACGCATTATTTATGGTCCGATCTAAGTGCGCAAATACATAGTTTTTTAAGTAGTATTAGCCTAGCTAGCCTAGTGGATAAGCCAGAAGTACGCGATATCATGATGCGCCAAGATTCAAAGATCGAAGCAAAACCTGAACTCGCTAAAGTAGATGTTATTAGCAGTACAGGCTCTGCGTAAAAGACTGTATTCCCCAAGAATTGCTGTATTCCAAAGAATTAATGCCCCGAGATATTGTATTGAGCACAATCACCACCCCAGTCTATTTAGACTACGCTGCGACAACACCGGTTGACCCGCGTGTTGCTGAGAAAATGGCGGCATGTTTAACCCGTGAAGGCAATTTTGCGAATCCTGCCTCTCGCTCGCATGTGTATGGCTGGAAGGCTGAAGAGGCAGTAGAGGACGCTCGTGCTAGCGTAGCTGAGTTGATTGGGGCGGATGTACGAGAAATCGTTTGGACGAGCGGAGCCACTGAGGCCAATAATCTCGCGATAAAAGGCGTGGTTGAGCGCAACGGTGATGGTGAGCGAAAGCACATTATCAGTTCGCTGATTGAACACAAGTCGGTACTGGATACTTGCGAATATTTACAAAGCCAAGGCTGTGAGCTGACCTTACTCAAGCCTGACTCCCGCGGTGTGATAAGTGCTGCTCAGGTGGCGGATGCGCTTCGAGAAGATACCTTGTTAGTCTCGTTAATGATGGTAAATAACGAGGTTGGCGCAATTAATGATATTGCTGCCATTGGCGCTTTGTGCCGAGATTACTCTGAGAATAAAGGTAGTTCGAATGGAAAGAATGAGAATACAGGTAATGCGGATACAGGCAGTGCGAACACAGATAAACCGCTGTTTTTTCATGTTGATGCTGTTCAAGGCGCCGGTAAATTGGTCATTGATGTGAAAGCCATGCAGGTTGATTTATTGTCGATCTCGGCGCACAAAATGTATGGCCCCAAGGGCATCGGCGTGTTATACGTCAGTAAAAAGCCCTTGGTTAAAGTTGCACAGCAAATACACGGTGGTGGACATGAGCGCGGTATGCGTTCTGGCACATTGGCAACACACCAGATTGTAGGAATGGGTGAAGCGGCAGCAATCGCATTGCAAGAAATGCACGATGAGCAAATACGAATAAGCCACCTAAAAACACAGCTATTGGATGGCCTGAGTTGTGTTGAAGAATTACAGGTTAATGGCGACCCTGATTGCGCCGTCCCAGGCATTGTGAATATTGGGATTGCTTATGTTGAGGGTGAAAGTTTGCTCATCGCCTTGCGAGATTTAGCTTTGTCGACAGGCTCTGCTTGCACTTCGGTGAGTGTCGAGCCGTCTTATGTGCTAAAGGCGCTGGGTTTGTCAGCGGAGCTGGCACATGCTTCGCTTCGGATTAGTATTGGTCGTTATACGAGCGAGCAAGAAATCGCCTTCGCGACTGAGCAATTGATTAATACTGTGGCGAAGTTACGCCAAATATCGCCACAGTGGCAAGCGCGTCAGGCACAAATACAGACAACTGCTCCTTGGTAAGTAGTCTTAAAAGCCAGCGCTAAGATAACCCGATTAAATTAAATAAACGGCGAGAAATTAAAGAGTTCCCTGGAAATGTCACAAGAACACATAGATAAGCTTATTGAAAGCGATTATGCCGCTGGTTTTGTTACCGAGGTAGAATCCGAAACATTGCCGCCTGGCCTGAACGAGGATGTCGTGCGTTTTATATCGGGCAAAAAAAATGAACCGCAATGGATGCTAGATTGGCGCTTAAAAGCCTATCGAGCTTGGCGAGAAATGACAGAACCCGAATGGGCGCATGTCGATTACCCGCCGATTGTTTTTGATGAGATCTCCTATTACTCCGCGCCTAAAAGTATGGCGGACAGGCCTCAAAGCTTGGATGAGGTCGACCCTGAGCTCATCGCAACTTACAATAAGTTAGGCATCCCTTTGCACGAGCAAGCCGCATTGGCTGGCGTAGCGGTGGATGTTGTGTTTGACTCTGTGTCCGTTGTGACCACGTTCAAATCTAAGCTGTTGGAATCGGGCGTTATTTTCTGTTCTATGTCTGAAGCGATTAAAGATTACCCAGAATTAGTACAAAAATACTTGGGCAGCGTTGTTCCCCAGAAAGACAATTTCTATGCCGCACTTAATAGTGCCGTATTTAGCGATGGCTCATTTGTATACATTCCTAAGGGTGTCCGTTGCCCAATGGAGCTATCGACGTATTTTCGGATTAACGAATCTAACACTGGGCAGTTCGAGCGTACCCTAATTATTGCCGAGGAAGGTAGTCATGTGAGCTACCTAGAAGGCTGTACTGCGCCGATGCGTGATGAAAACCAATTGCATGCCGCTGTTGTTGAGCTCGTCGTGCTGGATAATGCGCAGATTAAATACTCGACCGTTCAAAATTGGTACCCCGGTAATGCGGAAGGTAAAGGCGGTATTTATAACTTCGTGACCAAGCGAGGCATTGTCCATAAAAATGCGCGCTTATCTTGGACGCAAGTTGAGACTGGTTCCGCGGTGACTTGGAAATATCCGAGTTGTATTTTAAAAGGCGATAACAGCGTTGGTGAATTTTATTCCGTTGCTTTAACTAATAATTATCAACAAGCCGATACCGGCACGAAGATGATACATATTGGTAAAAATACGCGCTCAACGATTATCTCTAAAGGTATTTCTGCTGGAAAAAGCAGTAATGTTTACCGTGGTTTAGTACGCATGAACCCCGGTGCTGAAGGTGCGCGTAATTTTACTCAGTGTGATTCCTTATTGATTGGGGATAAATGCGCAGCACACACGTTTCCGTATATAGAGAGTAAACACCCGACTGCGGTAGTCGAGCATGAGGCGACGACCTCCAAAGTGAGTGATGATCAACTGTACTTATGCCAGCAACGCGGTATCGATGCAGAAAAAGCCGTCTCGATGATTGTGAATGGCTTTTGTAAAGAAGTATTTAAAGAGTTACCCATGGAGTTTGCTGTCGAAGCGGGTAAATTATTAGAGGTTAGCCTAGAAGGCTCAGTGGGTTAAATCGTACTTAGCTTGATTAATATAAGTGTTAATTAATACACGCAAACGATACCCGACATTTTCTGGAGAATAAGCATTTATGCTCGCAATAAATAATTTACATGCCGAAGTTGAAGAGAAGCAAATCCTTAAGGGCATCAACCTCGATATTAAGCCCGGTGAAGTACACGCGATTATGGGGCCGAACGGCTCTGGTAAAAGCACTTTAGGGCATGTTTTGTCTGGCCGTGAAGGCTATGAGGTCACCCAAGGTAGTGTGCAATTCGGCCAGAAAGATCTACTCGAAATGAGCATTGAAGAACGTGCACGCGAAGGCTTGTTTTTAGCCTTTCAGTACCCGGTTGAAATCCCCGGTGTTAGCAACATGGAATTTCTAAAAGCCTCCGTTGATGCCGTACGCGCACATAACGAATTACCTGATTTAGATGCTGTGAGCTTTATGAAGAAAGCTCGTAGCGTTTGTAAAGCGGTTGACCTTGACCAGAGCTTCCTTAAGCGTGGTGTTAACGAGGGTTTTTCTGGCGGTGAGAAAAAGCGTAATGAAATTATGCAAATGATGTTGCTTGAGCCGCGCTTGGCTATTCTTGATGAAACGGATTCTGGTCTGGATATCGACGCTTTGCAAGTCGTTGCTGAAGGGGTTAACTCTTTACGTAGCCCAGATCGCTCGTTCATCGTCATAACACATTATCAGCGTTTACTTGACTATATTGAGCCTGACTTTGTACATGTATTAGCGGGCGGTAAAATTGTGAAGTCTGGTGATAAAAGTTTGGCCTTAGAGCTTGAAGCTAAAGGTTACGCTTGGTTGGCGGAAGAGGTTGTTTAATGAGTGATTTGATTTTACAGGCAGCTCAAGCTGAAAAAACAACGCCACTGCCGTGGTTGGCTGATTTTCAGCAGCTGCAAAATAATACCTGGCTACGACAAGCCGTGCCGACGCGCAAAACTGAAGCTTGGAGATATACCCCTCTTAATCGTTTAGAAAAAGGTAATTTCTTTGGGGCTCCAGCACAAGTACATGAGTGCAGTGAATGCTTGCAAGAGCAAATCAGTTTGCCCGATGCAAACGGTGACGAGTTAGATTGCTATCGTTTGGTCTTTGTTAACGGTTTTTATGCTGAAAGCTTATCGGCTTTGGGGGAGTTACAAACCGGTGTGAGCTTGTGTCGTTTTGGCGATGCCAATGAAGCCCAGCAAAGCGCCATAAAAACGCATCTTGGTACTATTGCCAATGACAGCGTTAATTTGTTTACGACCTTAAACAATAGCCAGTTGCAAGAAGGTGTATTACTGAGTTTAGATGACGGCGTGGTATTAGATAAGCCACTGCGTATTCTTTGGCTTGGCAGTGCACAAGCGGTTCCGTTTTCAGTGACTCAGCGCTTATTAGTGCTTATGGGGGCGAATAGCCAAGCCATGGTACTGGAGCAGCACTTGAGCGACGATGCCGAGCAGAATAGCTTTACCAACGGTGTTACCGAGTTATCACTAGGGGAAGGCGCACAACTGCATCATTATCGTCTACATCAAGAGCATGAAAGCGTTCTGCATATCGGTGGCGTTTTTGCTGACTTAGGTAAAAACTCGCTGTTAAATAGCTTTCATCTCGCCTTTGGTAGCGTATTGACGCGTATTGATATCGTTGTGAATCATCGTGGTCAGGGCGCGCACAGTGAGTTAAGTGGCATATATTTACCTCGGAATAATCAGTATGTGGATTACCATACCTGCATAGAACATCGCGTGCCGAACTGTACTAGTAATGAAGTCTTTCGCGGAATTATTGGCGATAGTGCTCGTGCCGTATTTAATGGTCGTATTCACATTCACCGAGATGCGCAAAAAACCTCGGCTAAGTTAAGTAACAAAAACTTACTGACTAGCAATCGTGCAGAAATTGATAGCAAACCAGAGTTAGAAATTTACGCTGATGATGTACTGTGTGCTCACGGTGCTACCATTTCTCAGATAGAAGACGAGGCTTTGCATTATTTGCGCACTCGCGGCATCTCAGACCAGGAAGCGCGAGTATTGCTTAGCTTTGGGTTTATTAATACATTAATTGAAAAAATACCGCACACTGAAATAGCGGAATATTTGCGTCCCAAGCTTGCTGTTTTATTTGCGAGAGACCCTGAACTTTTAAGGCATATTGTGTGATGACTGGCGAAGACTCTAGAGCTTTTGATGTTGCCAGCGTTCGCGCTGATTTCCCGATCTTAGATCAGGAGGTTAACGGGCACCCTTTGGTGTACTTGGACAACGCAGCGACTACGCAAAAGCCGAATGCCGTGATTGACGCGATCAGCCATTATTATCGCTTTGATAATTCTAACGTACACCGCGGCGCTCATTGCTTAAGTGATCGTGCGACCGAGAAATTCGAAAATTCACGTCAAACAGTTGCGTCTTTTTTGAATAGCCCCAGTCGCGAGCATATTATTTGGACGCGAGGCACCACCGAGTCCGCCAATTTAGTCGCAGCGGCTTGGGGTCGAGCCAATATAACCACCGGCGATAAAATCTTAGTGCCGATGTTGGAACACCATTCTAATATTGTGCCTTGGCAATTGCTTGCCGAAGAAAAAGGCGCTCAGGTGATTCCTATCGCGCTCACCGATGCTGGTGAAATTGATTTGAGCGACCTTGATAGTAAGCTCGATGCTACTGTTAAGTTGGTTGCGGTTAATCATGTATCAAATGCCTTAGGTACGGTTAACCCAATTAAACACATTATCGCAAAGGCTCACGAGGTCGGTGCCATCGTATATGTGGATGGGGCTCAGGCAGTTGCTCATTTTGAAGTTGACGTGCAAGCACTCGACTGTGATTTTTATGCTTTTTCTGGTCACAAGCTGTTTGGTCCTACAGGCATTGGCGTGCTGTGGGGCAAGAAGTCGATACTAGAAGCGATGCCACCGTACCATGGTGGCGGTGAGATGATCGAGACGGTGAGTTTTGAAAAAACCACGTTTAACGTTTTACCTTATAAATTCGAAGCCGGTACGCCTGATATTGCAGGTGCCATCGGTCTTGCCGCTGCTATTGATTATTTCAATCAGTTTGATCGGCAGCAAGTTCATGCTTACGAAGCGCAGTTACTCGCGTACATCATTGAGAAATCACAGGCTATTTCAGGCTTGCGGCGTATTGGCGAAGCCGTTGATTCTGTCGCGGTGTTCAGTTTTGTGATTGAGGGTATACACCCCTCGGACCTAGGAGCGCTGCTCGATCAGCAAGGCGTGGCTGTTCGCACCGGCCACCACTGTGCCCAGCCGCTAATGGCAAGCTTTGGTATTAGCGGTACGGTTCGAGCGTCGATATCCTTTTACAATACCCGAGACGATATAGATCGGTTTTTTGAAGCACTGATTAAAGTGCTGCAGTTTTTACGTTAGCACTTTGACTTATTCAGCATTCATGGTTTAAATGGTAGAACTCAGAGTTTAGAGTTCTGAGGTAAGGGATTTTGATTCTCGCTACATGTTTGCGGTGCGAATCAAATCATTAATATTAAGCGGAAGTACGAGTCATGACAGTTGAATCATTTGGCATCGAAGAATCTATCACCGTAACCCCGGCCGCTGCCGAGCATTTTAGTAAAACGTTACAGAAAAGCGGTCAGCAAGGTTTACGCATTACCCTAAAAGAAAGTGGTTGTACCGGCTACAAGTACATTATTGACGAGATTGAATCGCCGCAAGAAGGCGATATTAAGTTAGCGCTTGCTAACGATGTTGATATGTATGTGGACGCAAGCTACCTGCCGCAGCTTAGTGGTATGGTCATTGACTATATACAAGAAGGGCTTAATCGAAACCTCGTACTTAACAACCCTAACGTAAAAGATGCTTGCGGTTGTGGCGAATCAGTTGGATTTTAATTTAAAAAACTTTAGGTAAGTCAGCGCTTATGTCTGAACAGAAAATGGTCGTCACCACTCGTGATTGCCCAGCTCGCTTAGTACCAGTGGGCGATGCAATCAGCATCCCCGAGCATAGTTTTATTACGATTACCCAGTCGCTTGGGGGTAATTATACCGTTGTTTATCAAGGTAATATGGCGCGTGTCGACGGCACTGATGCGGATGCATTAGGCTTGGAAAAATACGAGTTGGTTTTTGAGGATCTTGGTGATAAAAGTATCCATGAAGAACAAGTCTGGCAAGCCTTAGAAAGCGTTTACGACCCAGAAATCCCTGTTAACCTGCGCAGTCTCGGTTTAATCTATGCGACGAAAATCGACCAAGCAGAAGGTAAGGTCAGTATCGATATGACGCTCACAGCCCCAGGTTGTGGCATGGGGCCTGTACTCGTGGGAGATGTGATTCATCGAGTGAAGCTTGTGCCCCAGGTGAAAACTGTTGATGTGAATCTTGTCTTTGATCCACCTTGGCATCGCGATATGATGTCAGAAGAAGCGCAATTAGAAACCGGAATGTTCTTTTAAAATTGATAACACTATGACCCAGAATAACCCCTTCGGCACCACTATTACTACTGACGATATTATTGAAACTTTGGCATTTTTTGATGGCTGGGAAGACCGTTATAAGTACATTATTGATTTAGGTAAAGAATTGCCGGCCTTAGATGAGAATAAAAAAGACGAGGCGCACTTAGTGCGAGGTTGTCAGAGTCAGGTATGGATTGATCATCAGGTCAGTGATGGCAAAATCCTACTGATTGCCGATAGCGATGCGTTTATTGTTAAAGGTCTGCTAGGGGTGGTGCTTGCGGCTTATAACAGTAAAACCCCTGTTGAGGTAATCGCTTTTGATATCGAAGCCTATTTCGAAACTATTGGCTTATTAAAGCATTTAAGCCCGACACGCGGTAATGGCTTGAGAGCAATGGTGAAAAAAATACAGGGTATTGCTGAGCTTAATACTTAGATTTGAGTGTTTAGATTCGAGTGCTTGGTGTTGAGTGTTTAAGTTCTGAAAAACTCCGTAACAACCTTTGTTGCCGGCCCGTAGTAGGCGTGATTAAAGTCTGAGTGAACTGCGCTGGCCTCTAGGTTAAGTTCAACGGTGCAAGCCTCAGCCGCTTGAGCGAGTTGAGCAAACCCTGCAGCAGGGTATACAACTCCTGACGTACCTATCGCAATAAGCAGATCGCACTTGAGTATCTGTTCTTCTATATCCTTCATATATAATGGCATCTCCCCAAACCAAACAATATGAGGTCGTATATTCCCTCGACTCTTACAGCAAGGACAAAGGCTTTGCTCATTCATATCCTCATACCACGGAAATATCTCATCCGTACTTAAACAGCGCCCTTTTAATAACTCGCCATGCATATGCTGGGTGTTTTGACTGCCTGCTTGTTCATGCAAGTTATCTACATTTTGTGTAATTAAGGTAAAGCTTCCGGAGTATTGCTGTTGAAAGTGTGCAAGAGCTTTGTGGGCAGTATTTGGCGCAGCCTCGTTTTGCAACTGCTGTCGCCTAGTGTTGTAAAACTGCTGTACCAGGCTTGGGTTGTTAATAAAAGCTTCTGGTGTCGCAACTTCTTCTACGCGATGCCCTTCCCATAGTCCGTCGTTATCGCGAAAAGTTTTAAGACCTGATTCTGCAGAGATACCAGCACCTGTTAAAACCACAATTGATGAAAAGTCGCTGGGTCGAATCATATTTCGTTACCTTGAGAGCGTGCGGTTGATATTAAACAACCTGTATTAAAAAGAAGAGGCTAAGCTTTAATTAAGCTACCATAATTGTGCTAAAGAAATATTTTTAATGTATCCAGTGTTTGTTAGCTTATAACCATTTGGTTGGTATTCCAAGGAGTTTGTAATGACTATATATAAGCATATACTTGTCGGATTGGATCTCTCTGATGAGTGTTTCGCCGTGCTAAAAAAAGCGAAAGAGTTGGCTGGAGGGCTTGGCTCCAAGCTTAGTGTTGCTCACGTTTGCGAGCCAATATCCTTTGCTTACGGCGGGGATATCCCCTTTGATTTAAATAGTACACAAGAGTTAATTGTAAAGCGTGCGGAGACGCGTCTGAATGAGGTGATTACTCAGGTGGGTTTGGATCCCTTTGAGCGCTTAGTCGTCATTGGGCAGGCTGCGCATGAGCTGCATCGTTTAGCGGACGAAAAGGCCGCAGATCTGATTCTTGTTGGTAGTCACGGTCGTCATGGTTTTGCGTTGTTGCTTGGATCAACTTCGACAGGGGTGTTGCATGGTGCGCATTGCGATGTGCTTGCGGTAAGGGTGTAAAACTGAGAACAGGAATCACTGTGTAGCTTGCGATTCCCGCTTATAAAAGTAGAGGAATATAAATTTACTAGCGAGCTTTATATGTGGGTTAGTGATTGTTAACCCGTGAATGATGGCGCATAGCTTTTGCTAGTTTCTTCGCAGCTTTTAGCGTAGCGCTTCGGCTAGGGTGAAGGCCGTCTGCTATTGGAGTGAAGCCGGTCCAAGCATCAACGAGCAGTGCTTCGGGTACTTCCGCGAGTACTCTTGCGTCTCTTAAGTCTTTAAACATGCTATAACTTTGCTCACCAGCGACCCAGCTAAAGCCTACTGCGCCTCTGAACGTTTCAAGGCTCATATCTTCATATTCTGGCATAGAAACAACGACAGGCGTTAGACCGACATTAAGCGCGCGGTTGGCTACGTCTATCACGTTAGTTATCGCATCATACATTTCGTCAAAGTTACATTCTTGTGTTTGACCAAAAGGGATGCCAAACGCGTCGGGATGTAGGCAGTCATTAAGAAAAGATATTACAACGTACTCCGCATTGAGTACTGCATACTGGCCTGGATTGTTTGCATCTGGAAAGCTTACGCGGGAGAGAGCCTTAGTAAATTGCTTATCCAATCCATCCCAGCCGGCATTAGAGCAAGTTGGGCTTGGGTTACAGGCCAATCGATCGAAGCTCGTTGCGCCAGCTTGGGCTTCATTTATTACGTGTCCGGAGAGATGCGGGGAGCGTATTAGTGCATCGCCAAGAGATAGGAAGCTACCAAAGTTGACTGCAATACCCCCTAGCGGAGCTTCTAAGCCAGATAAGTAAGGCGTTGAGCCGTTCGCAAAAGAGGCACCGATAACTAATATGGCAGGAGATGATTCTTTATTGTCTGCCTGTTTGTCGGCTAAGACTACTGTACCTGACAGGCCTGAAAGTAGAGCGAACGAAATAACGGAGATGATTTTAATAGTATTACTGATGTTCATGATAAATATCCTTGGTATATCCAATATAAAGTAAGTACCCGCCAATAGATGACACTCTTTACTTTTATGCGTCGTCCTTTGACATGGGTTGGCTTGTCGGATGGCGCGTAAATCATTCTTCGGCGTGGGTGTACTTATACCGACTGTCGCCTAAATCAACAAGGGGTTTTTTTGATTTCTTTGTAATACAAAAAAATAGTTTTATTTGCCGATTTAATATAAGAAATCTGTCTTTCATGCATGAGTTTATCTGTCGGTTTTATGGGTATATACATATGTTTTTTTGCTATTATTGAGGTTGGCAATAATAGTGCCAGCACAATTTATTTTATATGTTTTGATGCTATATGTAATGTGTGCGTAGGTGTGTTGTCTTATATGTGGGATAGTTTTGATGGGGCTTCTAACTTGCTTGTAAATTAAGTGTTATTTCTTTGAAAATATATAAATTAGACTAAGCTTGGATAGAACAAAGCATATATTTACCCAAAAAGTGATGCACGAAAATATTTGGGTGCGTGTCTTGGCCTATAAGCCGTTAGCAAGGTAAAAGAAACTATGAGCGTAGAAATTTCTGACGAAAATGATCCAAACCATGAATTGGATATGGATTTTGCCGATGTATTATTGGAATACCTCCACCAGATGAATGTTGATTTAGTTTTTGGTGTTCCTGGCGGCTCGATCGAACCGTTATTTAACGCTTTGGCTCGCTCTGAACGTAAAGGTGGCCCAAGGATTGTGATTGCTCGCCATGAGTGTGGTGCGGCGTTTATGGCCGAGGGTTACTGCCGTGAGAAGCGAACCATTGGTGTCGTTTGTTCCACCACAGGTCCCGGTGCCACTAATTTAGTTACAGGAGTCGCAACCGCTGCGGTTGACGGTTTTCCTCTATTAGTTATTACAGCACAAACGGCTTTGCCCAAATTCGGTAAACGTCCGTTGCAAGATTCCAGTGAGACCGCTATTGATACAGTCGGAATGTTTCGACACTGTACTAAGTTTAACGCGATGGTATCTCATCCAGACCAATTCGAGGGTAAATTAGTCGGTGCGTTAATGGCTGCAGTTCAGTCCCCTAAGGGGCCAGTTCACTTGAGTATCCCCTCTGATGTTTTGAGGCATAGTTATGGTGATACTAAACCGCATGTGAGTATTAGCTATCTTACTCAGAATCGGGCAATGGAGGATAAGGGCGCGGTACTCGATTTGGTTAACGAGTTAGCTAAAGTTTCGCGTGTAGGAATCTATTTAGGTAACGGTTGTCAGCGCGCATATAAAGAAATTCAAGAATTGATAGAGCTGCTAAATGCACCTTTTGCGAGTGGCCCTATGGGCAAAAGCTGGGTGAATGAGATGCATCCCTTGTATTGCGGTGTGCTTGGTTATGCTGGGCATGAATCTGCAGCTAAAGTATTTAGTAATAAAGATCTTGAGCTGGTACTCGTTTTTGGCGCGAACCTATCTGAAATGGGAATGGGGGCTGAGATGGTTGAATCGCTCGGCGACCGAATGGTGCATATTGATAGCTCCGTTGAGAGCTTTAGTCGTTCCCCATTAGCACGCCTACATGTTTGTGGTCACCTTGACGCAATTTGTCACCGATTAATAGAAAACATGCAAGAAGCTATGCGTTGGCGCCGTACTTGGGAAGGCCTGGATATTAAGGCCGAGAAAAACGTGCTTGGTGGATATGCGAAATTGAGAGATAGCGAACTATGTTTATCTAATGATGTACCTATTAAACCACCCCGTTTAATGGGGTATTTGTCGATGAATCTCCCGAAAGATACCCGTATATTTATTGATACTGGTAACGTGTGGGCTTGGGCGACGCATTACCTGCTAACGGATAGTAACGAAGGTCTATTCCGTATGGCTATGGGCTTTGGCAGCATGGCTTGGGCAATTGGTGCGGTGATTGGTTCTGCATTGGCTGCACCCGGAAAACCGCATATTTGTTTGACTGGCGACGGCGCTTATCAAATGAGTGCCCAAGAAATTACCGTTGCTGTGGCGCATAAGGCACCTATTTTGTTTGTTGTATTAAACGATGCGGCCTACGGGATGATTCGCTTTGGGCAGGAGCTTAGCAACGCTGAATCGATCGGCTGGCAATTACCTAAGGTCGACTTTGCGATGATGGCGGAGTCAGTCGGTGCTCGTGGAATTTTAATCGAGAGGCCTGAGCAGCTCGATGAATTAGATTTGAATATGATATTCAATAGCGATAGGCCAACCTTGCTTGATGTGCGCATTGACCCTGATGCGGTGCCGCCGATGGCGCATCGTGTTAAGAGCTTGCAAGACGGCACTGGTGGCGGAGATCAGCCGCCGGCTGGATATATGTAATACGGAGATAACTCAGTAGAATCGTTGTGCTAAAATTGCAGAAGCTTAATAATTATGGGTGTTTGGGGTAGGTAAGCCCTGAGTGCTCGTAGTTGTTTTTGTGTTTGGTCGGTAGTGTTTTCTGTCAGTTTTTTAGGGGTTCAGTACGCCATTTTTTTTGGCATTTCTTTCTTTCCTTTCTTTCTTGCTTCTTGTGTGTCTAATTGATTTTTGGTTTGTTTTTTCAGGTTGTATTTTTGTTGGAATTATAGGTTTTTGAGACTCTAGATTAAATAGGTATATTTAATAATTACTATTTTGTTGATGTTGAATGATGGTTGAGCGGAACATTGCTGACCTGTAAATTAAAAGCTGCTGTTTTATTTAACTTTAATGATTGTTTACATTCTCTTGCCGGTATATGTCCTACTGCTTAGGATGTTGAGGATGGGGTGGTGGCGAATGCGATAGAGGCAATTAACTATTTGAACGATCAAACTATTAAAATTTTTGTCATAAGGATTGCGAGTTATGCAGACTTGGATCTACCGCTGACTCAGGAAGTTTTTTCTAGTGTTATACCTGGGCTTTGAAAGTGCCAATCAAGATAAGTA
The DNA here is from genome assembly GCA_002746115.1 of Alteromonadaceae bacterium. GTDB lineage: Bacteria > Pseudomonadota > Gammaproteobacteria > Pseudomonadales > Cellvibrionaceae. The sequence goes on along the minus strand of NVXL01000228.1, from coordinate 979 downwards.
TGAGGCGCTGGACGATGTGCTTCAGGAGAATGTCTATACTAACCGTGATTGAGGCATGGGAAGGCTTTAATCATATTGGTGACGGCTTACATCCAGATTCTAAAACCAAAATAATTAACAAAGAACTAGAGAATGTCCTCTTTGAGCGTGACTGCTCCTGTGATGACGGCGATGATGGAGGTGATGGAGGTGATGGAGGTGATGGAGGTGATGATTGATTTTATATGTTTTTAGTCTGAAAATAAGTCAAGGATGATGCTGGGGTTGTCATCCTTGACGGTGAGGGTATTTAATTAGAGTTAAATTTCATACATTCATCTATCTGAAAATGTTGAGGTTGATTGTATTTGCCATTTCGGCGTAGCCTGCGTCATTGGGGTGAAGGTAATCGCTGGTTAAGTCATCTCGCATTTTCTCGAAATCGTTACTTGTTCTGATCCAATGGTTAACTTCTTGTCTAACAGACTCACCTTCTGGAGTAAAGTAAAAGGCTCCTTTGTAGGGTAATAAAGTTCCGCCATACACTTTAATTCCTTTTATTTTCGCTTTAATTATTAGCTGTTTCATTCCTGCGATTAACTCCTCAGACGTTACTGGGTTGAATGTGTCATTGGGGAGTAAAAATGAAAAAGTTGGCCATCCAATATCGTTGATACCCTCGTGCAATATAAGGTGTGTAATGTTGGTTTGAGAGAAAACGTCTCGATCGGCACGCGCTAAGGCATTCTTTGAAAATACACCTGCATCACCTAGAAGTCTATTGCCTGAAATCGACGCATTAAGAACGCTGGTGTTGTGTGCTCTATGGTTGCTTAGCAGACGTCTTGTAAAAACATTTATAAACCCACTGTCGGCATCGAAGGTTGAACTGACCCCGTCAATAATAGAGTCTCCCAATACAACAATTGTTTTAGTTTTTCGTTTTGCTTTTACATCGATGCCAGATACAAAATAGGTGAATCTTGTCATTTCAGTGTTT
>NVXL01000227.1 GCA_002746115.1 Alteromonadaceae bacterium | reverse complement strand
CGTAAAAAGACCGGGCAGAAGCTAGCGTCGGCTAACCCCCCAACATCCTTTTCTACCCTAACTTTACACTCGGCATAAGCGGTCTGCGGATTAACACTGGACGTTTCATCAAGGAAATCGCCTGCGCCTGCACCATATACACTACAAGAAGACGTATACACAAAGCGTTCGATACCAACTTGTTTACACAGTTTGGCTAGACTTAGACTGCCTAAATGATTGATTTTGTAGGTTACTTCAGGGTTGTTTTGGCCCAGCGGATCGTTAGACAGCTCAGCCAAGTGGACAACCGCATCGATACCATCGAGATCTTTGGGGTCTAGGTTGCGAATGTCTTTGTTGAGCATTTTGGGCTGGAAAGGGGTGTCTTTATGATTGCTATATAGCCAGCCGTCTCGATAAAATCCGGTGTCCACGCCGATTACTTCATGTCCTGCTCGCATTAGTATTGGTGCAAGAATAGAACCAATATAGCCTTCTGTACCTGTTACTAGGATCTTCATAGGGCACTCCAACTTCTCTTCGTTAATCCAATACTTTTACTTCCGGAATAGGTACGACAAATTTTCCACCCCATTCACTGATATAGGCGTGTTTAGTACTGATTTCTTTTGCTAGGTTCCAAGGTAATATCAATACATAATCAGGCTTGGTCTCTTTGATAACTTTTGGATCAAGAATGGGCAACCTGCAGCCAGGCGTGAACTTACCTTGTTTTTGTGGGCTAATGTCTACCGTATAGTCGAGAAAGTCCTGCCTAATACCACAGTAATTTAGCAATGTATTGCCTTTTCCTGGGGCGCCATAACCTACTATGGTTTTTCCTTCGCGTTTCTTTTCAATCAAGAAACTGAGTAGCTTGCGTTTGGTTTCCTTAACCTTTTCTTGGTATTCCTGGTAAAGTTTTAGATCATTGATACCAAGTTCAATCTCACGATCACGTAGCGCGATGACATTTTGTGAAACGGGACGATCCGTTTCATTAGTATGGCGACCAAAAATTCGTAAGGAACCGCCATGTGATGGTAGCTCTTCAACATCAAACAAGGTAATACCATGGTGCGCAAATATCTTTTCTACGGTGTAGAAAGATAGATAAGAGAAATGCTCATGGTATATGGTGTCAAACTCATTTTCTTCAATCAGTTTTAAGAGGTGAGGGAACTCCATCGTGATGGTGCCACCCTGATTGAGCAAAACTTTCATACCGGAAACAAAATCATTGATGTTTGGTACATGAGCTAACACATTGTTACCCAAAAGAAGGTCTGCGCGTCCATATTCTTCTTTGATGCTGTTTGCCGTTTCTTCCCCAAAAAACTGTACGCTTGTACGGATACCTTTTTTAACGGCGGCCTTCGCAATGTTTGCCGCAGGCTCAATACCGATTACAGGAATGTTTTGTGCGACAAAGTGTTGTAACAGGTAGCCGTCATTGCTTGCAATCTCTGCGACCAAGCTGTTAGGGGTTAGATTTATTCGCTCGGTTATCATCTCGCAGTAGTCTTTTGCGTGTTTTACCCAGCTTTCAGAAAATGATGAGAAGTAGTCATAATCGCTAAATATTTCATCTGGCGTAACATACTCATCGAGCTGCACTAAATAACATTCGGTACATACATAGGCGTGTAGCGGATAAAATGCTTCTTTTGAATTAAGTTGGTCTTGCTTAATATGCGTTTGACAAAGAGGGGACATGCCTAAATCCACAAAGCTATGTTCTAACTTTGTATTACAGAATCTGCAGTTTATATGGGCATTGATCACGTTATAGTGCCTTCCAATCGGTAACGGTTTGAGTTTGATGGGGTTTCCAAAAAAGGAAATCTCTAATAAGCCCTTCTTTCTTCCACACCATACGTCTGGCTATTTCTAGGTCGAGTGAGATTTTTGAATTTATACTTAGGTGGCTCCGATGACACGCCACAAAATAAAAGATAAAGCCTCGCCAGTTTTGGAATCGCATCGGTTTTTTACTGTTAGGGTTGTAGTGTTCCCTTACTGCATCTTCCCCCTGCATAGAAGTAGAAGATTCCTCGTCCATTTGTCGATAAAACAAAAACTCAGGGACTTCCAAAAAACTCCCATAAAGAGCAACTTCTGCCATCAGGCAATTATCTGATGCTAGGAAGGGAATAATCAACTGAGATTGTTTTAGGGCATCGGAACGAAAGATACCATTCATGATATTATTTAGTCGAAGGTTGTCCATTACGTATAACATGCGCTCAATGGGACGCTCTTGCGAAGTATTGAGTGATTCCTCGTAATCGAAATAGTTGTCAGTACTGTTAGCGTATAACCGAGTACGCGGAAAGGCGAGGGCAGCATCGGAGTTATTTTCTAATACATCGACGCACTTTTCAAAAAAAGTGGGGGCACAAATATCGTTAGATGATGCCCACTTAAAGTACTTCCCTCGAGCGGCTGTAAAAACCCTATTATAGTTGTCCGAGGCACCGACATTGGCCTTGTTACGAATATAGCGGATACGACTGTCTTTGGCGGCATACGTCTCACAGATAGCCTGTGTGCCATCAGTAGAGGCATTATCAGAAATGATTAGCTCAAAGTCATCAAAAGACTGATCAAGAATCGCGTCAAGTGAAGCGCAAATATCTTTCTCGCTGTTGTATGCGGGCATGCCGATACTAAGAAGCGGGGTCTCATTAATCATGCAGAGCATCCACAAAAGGGCGGTTGACGATACAATTAATATAACGATAGGTCGGAGGGGCTATATTGGCAATTTTTGGGGCAGATCTTATTCGTCTAATGACGGATTAATTTGGTAATAATTTGATCTAATAATATTCAAATTTAGGCTAAGAACCAGGCCACATGCTCGGGTTTTAAGGACTTCAGACACTAGAATACTGGTTGCCATAGGCATACTATGGATAAACAAGTTGATAGATTGAGGGCTGAATCATGTCGAACGCAACCGCAAACATGTCCAATAAAAAACCTGCAAAGTCTGAGGCAAAGTACCGTTGGCGCTTCTTATTTGCTTTGGCAAGCGTGTTATTGCTTGGTATACCGATGGGCGCACAAGCGGCCCTAGGCGCAGCTTGTTTACCCGCCCCACCTTTACCGGCGCCCACTGGCAATATCGTAAATGTGTCGAACGTGAGTCAATTGCACAATGCTGTTGGTAATCTATCTGATAACACCACCATTGTTTTGGCTGCAGGGGAGTACGTGCTTTCCAACACACTTTATATTCAACGAGCTAACGTAACAATAACCGGAGCGACAAACAATTGTGATGATGTGGTTCTAATTGGTAAGGGTATGGATAACGCAAATTACGGCAGTGTCTATCATGGTATCTGGACCGATGCAGTGGATTTCTCGGTATCTAATCTTACTATACAAGATGTGTATGGACATGGCATCAATTTTAACCCCGGTGCTCAGTCCCCTGTAGTGTATAACGTTAAACTGTTGAATACAGGTGAACAGTTTATAAAATCAAATCCATTTGGTTTTGCTAGCGGCAATGATAACGGTAGGGTTGAGTACACAATTATGGAATACACGGGGGCAACAACTAACCATAGTGGAAGCTCTGGCTACTCAAATGGCGTAGATGTACATGCGGGAAAAAATTGGATTATTAGGTATAATTTATTTAAGAATTTTCATACCCCAGATTCAGCTGCTTATCGCTGGAACCCTGCAGTACTCATGTGGAATGGCGCTAGCGGCACTCTCACAGAAAATAATACGTTTATTAATGTAGATCGTGCAATCGCCTATGGTTTGATTGATAGGGATTCCGATCACTCTGGAGGCGTTATTCGTAATAACATGATCTATTTAACGCCTGGTTTAATGAGTAGTTCTCGAACAGCAGACTCGGATGGCATGATTTTGGTTTGGGATTCTCCACAAACAAAAGTGTTACATAACACCGTGATAACCAATGGCAATGTGAGTGACGCAATTCAATTACGATTTTCTCCTCCTGGCGTAGAAGTGAGAAATAATCTATTAGATAACTCTATGCGCGCAAGAGATGGAGTACAGTTCACTACAAGTGGGAATGTGACAAATGCCAGCACTTCTTTGTTTGTTGATCCGGCAAATGGAGACCTTCATCTTAAGTCCACTGCAACATCCGTCATAAACCAAGGAAACCTATTGGCAGATGTAACAACAGATTTTGATGGGCATAGTCGAGGAGCCACAAGTGATATTGGCGCTGATGAATATCTCGAAGTAGTGAGTGGACTTTCTCCACCATTGCCGCCATCAAATACCTCTGTTTGGTAACCTAAATAGGGAACCAAGAAAGTATCAATGTTTTCGAATCAACTCTTTTGGTATTTCTCGTAATACAATTCGGGCAATCGTTTTCCAACGCCATAAACTATCGGGTTGATAAGCAAGCGCCCGAAGCCCGCACAACAAGGCAAACCAGGGGTCGTGAGATTCTTCGGCGATTATCGAACAGGTACCATAAGAGTTAGCGAGTGCAATATGTTTGAGATTAGGCATTGCCTCGCCGGCGCCACCCTTTGCGAATGCCCGGTTAATAACGGTTAGATGGTGTGGCAGTGTTTTTCTGGTGTTTCTAGAGGTTGAGCTTGCATGCACCCTGTATTTACCTAGCACCTCTGGTAAATAGGAAATTTCATATTTCATAGCGGCTCTCAACCATAGATCCCAATCTTGAATAGCTCGTAGAGATTCATCAAACCCCCCCAACCCTAGAAAAACTTCTTTTTGCATCATAACGGATGAGGTACCAATGAAGTTATTTGCCACTAAGTTTTGGAGCACGTTGCCACCATATTGCGGTGCTCTGTCACTACTTTTGGTTTTTCCATCATGCTCGGCACCAATAAAAACTGAATTGGTATGGGACCATTTTTGAGTTGGACAAGCCGCGATTTGTTTTTCGACTTTATCTGGCGCCCAAAGGTCGTCTGCGTCTAAAAAAGCTACCCACTTACCATGAGCATGTTGCACGGCATTATTTCTAGCAGCCGCTGAACCACTGTTTTCTTGATGGAAAACCTTGACTCGTTCACCATAAGATTCGGCTATCTCTACGGTATGATCTTTTGAACCGTCATCAACAAGAATAACTTCAAGTGATTTAACGGTTTGATTTAGCGCAGATTCTATCGATTCTGCTAAAAAGGGTTCAGCGTTGTATGCCGGCATAATCACACTGACCAGTGGGTTGTCATGAGTGTCCATAACCAATATCCCCGTCGAATACCTAGTGCCTAATTACTGACGAAAGCATATCGTCAACGTCGCAATTTAAGTTAAGCAGCTGGTTAAAATATAGGCAATAAGGTTGGCTATAATCAATTGGTATGACGTTAAGTAGTTATGATATATGAGGACGATGATGAGGGACTGAAGCAGGGGGCTTAGGTAATAAGTTGAATTATGCGGTCCCATTGTTTGGCAGTTAGGTCTTGGTATTCTTTGGTTTTTTGAAAAATATCAGCTTTAGTCTGCTGTAAGTTACTGGCTAATGTCATTAGTTTTGAGTATAGCCTGTCGACATCACATTCTTCTAAGGTTTCATGATAGTCATCTTGCCCGAATTCATTCATTAAATCGGCGTTTTTTCTATAGTAACTGATACCTAGCACCGGCGTATTAACCAGCAAGGGGAGTAGCGTGCCATGAAAGCGTGTTGCGACCACAATATCAATGTCTTGTAGTAAGTTAGTAAGTTCTGATACTTCATCGCAATGATTGACTAGCTTTGAGTCCTCAACCTTGCTACGAATCTTAGGGTCCATTTCCTTCAAAATATCAATGATGACGTAATCATCGCGCCACATGGTAGGGAAAAAGACTACAGGGTAATTTTCAGAAATAAGCCGTTCGGCAAGGCGCGCAAGTTTTGCGACATAGGCATGATATTGCCCGTCATCACGGACATTCCAGTAGCGGTAATCGTATACTGGCATTGGATTAATGCCGATTAGTGGTTTGTTACGGCGAGTGGTTTTTGATATGGGAGTAAAATTTAGGCCAAATGCGAGGTCTGGAAACACCTCACCCTCAAACCCAGGCTGATCACTTTCTATTAGTTCTTTGGAAGCGCAGTCTCGATAAGAGATATAGTCAGCTTTTCTTAATGCCGCATGGATCATTTTTTGCTGAGCGGTTGTTCAAACGGGTTAGCGCCAACACTGGCAAAGGCTATTTTAGTGCCTGTTAACTTAGCAAGAAACGTCCATTTAAGAAGCGTGTAGGGGAAGTCCCACGACCCACCCATATGGTCTAAGAATTGATTGGACCCTGCAATAACAATTAGATCAAATTGCTGTAGGTAGCGATAGGATCGGAGCAAAAATTCAGCTTCATTTTTTAGAGTTTTAGACCGGTGTATTATAAAGATCAGTGCTTTGATGCAGTCTCCAATGAGCGGGAGTTGCTTTATACGGGCTTTTATACCTGTGGCATTAACGTCGCTAGAATAGTCGTCTGGGTTTGACCCTTGAGCAACCATTTTCGCATGAATATTCCAGGGCATACTCTCAGCGGTTGGTGCTTGTTCCGGTTTGATAGGACCGTAGTCATCGACTGTATAACGTATACCATAAGCTTCTACTTCGTGTCTTCGTGCAGAGTCTTTAGGACGCAATGAAAAGCAACAAATTTTGGCAGTTGGAAGGCGGCTGCGAACCTGTGATATTGACGATTCAATGATCGATTCATCACCGAGGTTGTGGTTTCCGTAGTGCCCAAAAATACCGATTACTGGAGAATTAATTTTCATGATGCGATGATTTCTAGTAGGTACGTTGTTTTGTAAACACTCTTGGATACTTATATTATAAAAATAATGGTAGCACAACATGGCCAATCAACCTGGCGTTAATGAGCGTCGTGATCCTGAGTAGGATTTTAATTGGATAAATAAGATTGTCAAATTTAAAATAGCATCTTTATGTCTGGGTGAGGTAAGTAACCCGGTTTGTTCATCAAACTATTTTCATTCGCTTGTCGTAAAGTTTCAATAGTAATTAAATTATTATTACAAGAATAGCCCTGCCAACATGTTTAATATAACACTTCTACAGCGTGTTATTTGTAATCATTCTAATAGATCCCCTGTTTCAATCTTGCTATCCAACCAAGGTTATAAATGCTTTTTCCGAAAATTTAACTTAATGCAATCTATGTCCAGACACAGTGGCTAATTTAAACTTGAGGACTGCATTCTTAGAGGTTTGTAATATCCATATTTTTTAGCAACTGAATGGAACCATCAATTGACAGGTGTTCATCATCTCTATAAATAAATGTATTATTAACATAAATCTGACAGATTTCATCGTTACACAAATATTCTTTTAGCCAAACAACTCTAGATATTTCCTCGATATCTTCCAATATACTATTAGCAATTTCCTGATGTTTTTCGGATTTATCATATTTGATTTCACAATTCTCCCGCAATAATAACGCAGGGCCCAATTGCCGAACTAAACACTCTCCAGCATCAAAGCCAGACTTGGGAAGGGGTGAAAATATAATTGGCGTTATTCCTTTTTGTTTCAAAGCAATAACAGTATTCTTGAATTTTATTATAAATACTTCATGACTTCCATCAATTGCACCTTGATCTGTCATATAATCTAAACCCTTAAATTCCAGATAGTTACTGAACTTTAAACTTAGAACAACATGAGTAATACTCGGATGCTTATCTATATAATCCATGGCATTAGCATTAAATTGTAGGCATTTTTTGGCCCATATAGAACCGTATCTAGCACTATTTGGGGCAATCCCCATTATTGGACCGCAAGCGCTTTTGGTGATTTGAGTTAGCCCTTTGTTTTTTATTAATAAACCAGGAACTAAATGCATCGCATAGCTGTCACCCCATACTACAATTTTCGGTGTGCCTCCCGAGATACAGGCGCCTTTCAACCTGTTGTTATCATCAAACGAACCATCGCATTCCTTTCCTAAACCGTGATTGACTCTTCTAATATGGGAAAACCCATCCTCTGTATCTGAAACACTGTATGCGGCAGCTATTGGGATAGCAAGCAAAGCTAATGTTGCAGATATAGTTGCTTTCCAACTCGAAAATTGATTTTTAAACCTGCCTTCTCTAAATGGTGTTTCTACATATCTAAACTGCAAATAGCCCAGAACCAGGGATAAGCCAATTAGAGTTACTTTGACATTTACAGGAACATCTCCAGCATAACTTAAATAAGCAAAAGCAAATAAAGGCCAGTGCACTAAGTATATTGAATATGACCAATCACCAACTTTTTCTATGAGACGAATAATTGGGCTCTTTGGCAACCATTCTCTATTGTCGATTAAAATCACCATTGTTGATAAGACAATAATTACTGATTCAATACTTGGGTGCTCATTGTTTATATTTATAGTGCAGCCAATACTTATAAATATTAATGCTAAAAATTTGAGTGATTTAGGTGTGTTGACTTGTGATTTATTTAACATCACCCAGGCGCAGATAGAGCCAGCTAGCAACTCCCATGCCCGCGTAAATAAAAGATAAAAAGCCCATTCGGATTTTGATGAGTCTGCTATTCGCCATAAAAAAGGAGCATTTTGGTTTTGGCTATAAACCCATGAAAAACACCAGACTAAACTGATTAGCGTGAAAAATAAGATAGTAATTAGCCTGAATTTCTTAGGTAAAAAATAAAGTGATATCGGGAGTAGGAAGTAATACTGCTCTTCTAAAGATAGTGACCAAATATGTAGTAATGGTTTTCCTTCCGATGCACTTTCGAAATAGCCTGTTTGGCTTGGAAGTACCATATTAGCCGTAAAGGTTAATGCACCTTTCAACTGTTCCAAATATTCTAGCCACTGATGATTTGTTAGAACTATCAAACTAAGTAAAGTGGTAAAAAACAATGTGCTATATAAAGCAGGAAGGAGTCTCTTAGCTCTTCTTAAATAAAACTCAGAAAACAAAAAATTATTATTTTCAAGCCCTTTTAATATAATGGTTGTAATTAAGAAACCAGAAAGAACAAAAAATATATCAACTCCGAGATATCCCTGAGCTAGTAAACCGAGATTGCTATGGTAGAGCACCACAACTAATACCGCTATTCCCCTTAGAATCTGGATGTCTCTTCTCAACTTCAGAGCCTTTTTTGTATAATAATCAATTAGTTAAGTTAATTTGAAGAAACAATAACCTTTATTCCAAACCTATATCGTGGTTGAAGTTTCTTTCCTCGCTGGTGCATCAGTACCTCTGGCTATATCGTGACCCATGGCGGGCACTTGCACCCCTTGTTGCCTAATATAAAAAGTAACGCCAACGTTTCCTCCATCCGTTTTCTTGGTGTAAATAACACCCAATTTCTTTATTTTGGGGTTCAATTTCACAAATAAACTCTCCCTCTCTGTCAGGCCAGTTGCTGTGATCGTTTTTCGATCAAAGACAGCTGGAAGGCACGGCATAATAATGAAGTACTATTCACTTGAGTGCAATCAGGCAGTCACCCAAAAGATGATGCTACCCAGTATTATACTAATTTCAAAACTTTTCGCAGAGACAGGCACTACCGAAGCAATCCTGTATAATGGCTGAAAACAGGCCAAGAATAGAGTGTAAGCTGTTTCATGAGGAAGGAGAAACGGCAAGAATCTGTCATTGTCAGATTGTTTTGCGGCATTACCCTGCAAATTAAATTGGCTTATGGTGACAAATCTTAAATGTTGGTTGGATGTAAGCGTTACCGTTACAGTCTATTATTCATATGAATCGTTATAGGTATGTGCCCCCTAGCGCGGTCTAATTGCAAGTCTGTAAAGTTTCAAGAATAGCCACTATCAGAAAAAACGAAGTTTCGTGCCGAGAGTAAAATCTAGTATAAAACAATACCTCACCAGTCTGTAATTACTCAAATTCTTGCCAACTGTAGCAATAGCTCACCAGAATTGGTATTGTGCTTTGTTATTGCCCAACTTAAGCGAAGTACTGGTTATCAAAATCCTTTGTAGGAACTAATTTCCATCACTTAACATTGCGCCGCCGTGGCGTTAGAATACTAATGATCGAGGAAACCGATGAATATTGAGTTTAGCCCAAAAGCATTCTTTAAAATAAATTTGTACCTAATTGGCCTTCTGCTATGTGCAAATATACTGGGAATAGTTTCTAAGTATTACTTCGATCACGATCATGTTTATGGGTTGGTTGGTATGTTTAATTTTGATACTGAAAAAAATATTCCAACATTATATTCGTCAATTGCACTTCTTTTTTCCAGTATGTTGCTCTCGATCATAGCATTTCAAAGTAAAAAATTGGATTTGTCTTATATTCCTTGGTTTGGGCTGTCATTTATTTTTATGTTTCTGTCTGTTGATGAGATATCTTCAATTCACGAGCGCTTTACGGGGCCTGTAAAGGAAACCCTTGGAGTATCAGGTTTTTTATATTATGCATGGGTAATACCTTATGGTCTCGCTTTAGTAGTTTTTATAATGGCATACTCAAAATTTTTATTTAAGTTGCCTAGGAGAACAATGATTATGTTTTTGATTTCAGGTGCTACATTTGTTTCAGGTGCAGTTGGATTAGAGTTGCTTGGCGGTAGGCAGACTGACCTATACGGAATGGAAAATATTACGTATGCCACTATCACCACATGCGAAGAGCTTCTTGAAATGCTTGGTATTGCAATATTTATATATACCTTACTCACATATATGGATAATCAATTTGAGGGGGTAGTAATAACCATAACAAAAAGTGAACAGATTAAATAAACAATTACAATTTTTATAAAACGATCTATAGCTGGTATTGGATATCTATAGTCAGTCACGCATAAACAATGATATTGATTATGCGGATTCCATTTACAGGACTTGTAAGTATCGACCGAATTGTCCTTATCAAGGATTCAGTCATTGACTGCTGCGTGGCGCTGGGTATTAGAATTTACACACGGGTATAAATATTGACATAAACATTGTGGGATCAAATGCTTGAGTCCGGGGCAAAGGATTGGCGGTGAAGCAGATAGGATTACAGCACTGGAAAATGGGCTTTATCTGCAAGCTAAAAACAAGAGCCCTAATCGCTGGGGAGGTGACATGTGAAACTGGGTGTTACCGAAAGAAGAGCATCTGAATTCAGAAAAAGAAAACGTAGAGATTATACAATAATTACGGTTTATCGCGGCCACTAGTTTGACAGTCGCCGTTAGTGTTACTCTTTAGCTTTGCCAGTAACAAATTGATCCTTATCCCAAGCATACACCTAAAAAGCCTTTTCCAGCTGACAAAATTGTACGGTTGCTTTCTAATCGATAGTAGAAATTGTTTTTTCGCAACAACAAGATCCATTGTAGAAAAACTTTCACAGCCTATTTTGTAGTAGTGATTTGCCATGACTTTTTTCCAAAGACTTCTGTTTCTATCACCATTTTCCCCAAAATGATTTTCAATGATAGCAAGGCGGTTGCTGGACATTAACTGCGTTTGCGACGTAAGGTTGTCGTCATGTTTTCGATAGCTATACAACGGCGTATTGACGTAACTAACATTCCCATGCTGTGAAAGCTTTATTCTTAGGTCTAAATTTTCTGCACCTCTCAGAGTCTCGTCAAATAGTCCGGCTTTTTCTAACATTTTTCTCTTGGCCATTATAGTGCCACCTGATATTTCACTTTCTATCAACCAGAGTTTTTCGTAGATGTCTCCAGAGAATTTTGGGTCAGGTGTAACTGTTCGTATAAGATGGCCGTTGGTGTCTACAATGCAGTAGCCAGTATAAACAAATGCTAGGTGAGGGTTTTGTTTAAAGATGTTTACTTGTAACTCAAGCTTGTTTGGTTCAATGAAATCGTCACTATCTAGAAACGCGATCAACTCTCCTTTTGAAGCTCGAATTCCGTTGTTTTTGGCAATTGTTGGCCCCGCATTTTTTTGTGAAATCACGACGATTTTTTCTGGGTACTTGGCTTTATACGACTCGATTATTCTAGCTGAGCCGTCCTCAGAGCCGTCGTCCACTAGAATTAGCTCATAGTTTTGATAGGTTTGATTTAGTACCGAGTCAATTGCTTTTGATAAGTACAGCTCTCGATTATAGACAGGTGTTATTATTGAAACTTTCATTATGATATATTGCTCTCATTTTCTGGCAAATTGCGGTGGTAATAATATTGCTGTTGAAAAATAGCTTTAGAGCTTTAAGTCTCTTCTTGTTACACGGTTGAATATAAGAAATACAGCGGTTTTATGAATGTTTTCGAGCATGAAAAATAATGAGAATAGAAAAAAACATAACGCTACCAAGGTACTGAAAGTCACTAACTCGATATAGCTATCAATAGTAAAGTCAAACGTTTGGAAAATGCATAGCGGGACGATCAATATCGTTAAAGGCTGAATCAGCCCTTTGTAAAAGTAAGTGATATACCTTATTTTAAGTTCTTTGCAAGTGAAATAAGGTATTAATATAGCGTTAACTAAGATTAACGGGATTATGGTACCAATGGCGACCCCCTTAATGCCGAGTATTGGAGCTAGAATTACGCTTAGCCCCAAATTTAGAACAGCTTCCCCGCACAGCAATAGAGCGAGGACCTTATGTTTGCTGATACCTTTTAATATGCCGTGGGCGATAAGCTGAGAAAGCAAGAACAGGTAGCCTGTGAGTAAGATGCGAAGGATCTCCCCGGAAGGCCCCGAATAACGATCGCCCATCCACATCCCGATAAAATCATCTCCTGCCAAATACAGAACAAAAATCACAGGTGAAATAAGCAAAATTGAATATCTTGTTCCAGTAATATAGAGCGTTTTGTTTTTCTCATTGCTCCCAGTAGCCTCTTGAGAACTTATAATAGGGATTAGAACTGCAATTATCGCCCATACGAATTTTTCAAGATATTCAACGATCATCCCTGGAATTGCATAGTAAGTTACTTGGCTCACATTAATTAATGAGCCAATTACTATTGAGTCAGTGAAGTATAAAACCTGCATCGACACGCCGATAAGAAAACTGTAGATACTGTAATTATATAGCCGTTTTAGTGTCTTTTTATTTATGCTCGCAAAGCTAAATTTTAGAAAACTGAATTTTGTTTTAATAAGTATGTATTGAAGTACGAACTGCACTATATTGGCACAAATGTGCAAGGTTGCTAGAGCTAGCAGTGAGTATTCGTTGTATAGCAAATAGACCAGTATCGCATTCTTGATCAATGATGTTAGCATTGAAAATATATTCAGCTCTAAAAATCTTTGAAGCCCTTTTAAAGTGCCCATAAAAACGCTAAATATCAGATTTAGCGCTAAATCTGCACCGACAATAAAGAAAACGGCGAAAAGATACCTTTTGCTAAACGCCTGAATTTCGAATAGATCTTTAAAATTGAATGCGAATACTGCAGTGATTATTATAACCGTCGCACTCATAACAGAAAAAAGGGCAAACGATGAACTGTATGTTTCTACAGCCTTGCTGTGTTCTTTTGTGGCATTATACTTGGAAATATAGCGGACAATTGCTGTATTTACCCCAAAATCCAATAGAGTGAAATATCCGGTTATTGAAATGATTAAAACCCATATACCATAAGTTTCATCACCGAGTTTGTTGACAAGGATTGGACTTACGAAAAAGGCAACAACAACCGTCAGGGCCAAGTTCATCCAGTTTGAGAAAATGCTAACTAGTATGTTGTTTTTATTCATCTTTTTGCACTAATTGGGGGGGTGAAAGTATTCCTAGAGACCCCGCTCTTCCTATGTTGGGATGATTTACCGGTTTGGTTTGCCTGAAAAAACGATAAAGGCGATTTGTGTATATTAAGCCCCTAATTCTTCCCAAAAAATTTTAGCAGCATATATTAGCATTTGAAGGGCTCTCGATGAAGTAATTTGTATCTTTTGTTAGCGAGGTAATAGGTGGAGATAACAGCAGAGTGTATTCGTTAGTGTTAAACAAATACCTTTAGCCATAAAATCAGGTTATCTAATAAAAATGGATTCAAGGTGAGATTAAACTCAATTGATTTCTCCCTGAAAAACGCCGATAATCCTTTGCGAATAGCGTTGGGAAAAGATTCTAATTCGATAGTTAAACCTAGCTTCCCGAGGAATTGCGTAACTTTATGATACTTCATACCCAAGCAAGCGATGGATCTCCTCTATTTGCTTTAGAGAATAATATGCGTGTTCGTATGTTTGATGTTAGTGCGCCCCCAAGTGGTTGTGAGTATGGTTCGATGGACGGCTTTGTCGCCTCTATAGAGTCCGGTCAGCAGTTTGGTGTTCTAGTTCGTATTGAGGATCGCCCAAATCCAATTATTAAGGTTTTTTCTTTGATTGTGGCGTGGATTAAGTTACACCTATTGAGAATGAAGCTATTGCGTAAAGGGGAGGCGATTATTGCTCTTTACGGTGTTTATCCTACAGTAGAATATCCTATTGCTATATATTTGCTTGGCATGAAAGCAGAGAAATATTCCAATCAGCATGTGTTACCTGCTTTTCCAGCAGGTGTTAACGGTCGGATTCGTCAAGGAGTCATGGCTATAATCAAATTCCACCCCTCTGTGGCTGGAGTTATTATTGTGGCGCAAAAAAAATAATGCAATTTATTGAAACATTGGTACTTGAATTTGTACCTAAGTGGAATGCCAATACACAGTTAGACGTTTTATGTATTTCCACTAGCAACCCAGTGTATTTGGTATTTTGTGAAAGCGAAGCCTCACCTTCTATTGTTGTTCGAGTTTCTGGGTTAATTGATATAGAAAAGACGCATACAATAATGGAACAGCTGTATGGCCAAGTAGGCGACCTAATCCCTATGCCAATAGCGCTAACCAAAATCGACGCTGGAATGGCTTCCATTCAGAAAGGTGTAGGGGGTGCCCCCTGGTTTGAGTTGGCATCAAATTATACAGAGCGTGATCAATGGGAGGAGCTCCGGACAAGGGCAATTGATGCACTAAGCCGATTACACGAAGGTTCATTTCAAATTCAGCGCTGGCAAACTATTTGCGAACCTGGAAATGAGTTACGCAGGTGTTTTGATTCGTGCATTGAATCGGGTACAGATTTATCAAATGAGGTTATAAAACTGGTAGAAGTATTAGCTGATCGCTTGGATAGCCTTGGGCGCATTTCGGTATACCCTCAACATGGTGATTATTGTCTAAATAATCTGATCATTGATTTAAACGATCTCCATGTTATCGATTTTGAAGATTTTGGGCTGACATCAATGCCTTTTCATGATGAATTTACTTTAGCCCTTTCAATGCATGCCCAAGCAAATGATTTGGTTAGGTCGTCTAT
>NVXL01000045.1 GCA_002746115.1 Alteromonadaceae bacterium | reverse complement strand
ACCAACACAGATCTCCTTACCCAGAATTGAAGAAGTATTAATCAACGGAACACGCCTACCCAGCCGCTACCACGCAATCACCAGCTCCCAAATCAACGGCAACGTCGCGATTTACGACTCAGTCCGCTTTTTCAATGTCATCCCGCCACAGCTCATGCAGGATCTGCAAGCTAACAACTTAAGCGATGCGCTTATTTATGGCAGCGGTGTTACCCCTGGTGATGGTTTAGCCGATAGTAACGACGACTTTTACATTCGCGGCTTTCCGAGGCATGCGCTTTATATTGATGGTTTCCGCCTACAAAACACCACCGGAACCAAGATATTGCCCGTATTGATCGAACGACCCGAAATAATCAAAGGCCCTTCGACGCTCTACTACGGACAATCAGAACCCGGAGGTGTCGTTAACATCGTACGTAAAAAACCAAGGAATGAGGCTCACCAACGCATTACCCTCACCGGAGGTTCAAAGCAAGAACAAGACCTGCACTTAGACATCAACCTCCCTAACGCCGATCAATCTCTTGCTTACCGCCTCATTTACGCCAATGAATCTCGTGAGCAATCCCGTGACGTCAATAACGTCAAACGAGAGTTGATATCGTCGGCGTTACGCCTGCAACCCAATCCGCGCAGTACTTTAGATTTACGCTACGATTACCAAGTATCCAGCCATCAACGCCGCTTAAATGTTTTTTCGTCTGAGCAAGAAGCAATATTACCCTTACAACACCTCCCATACGACGACAGCAACACTGGCGGCACGCCTGATTTTGAATCGCGCTACCAGCTGGCAAGTATCAACTATAGCCATTATTTCGATAGCGACTGGTTGATTCAAGCCGGTTATTTTCATCAGCGGGAACACAGCGAAGGCTTTAGGGGGCTTAGTAGTAACTTCTTAAGTGGTAATGCACTGGCGAGTGCCTTAGAACTTTACCACACCTTACTTTCCGACAATCTGCGTCTGTTTTTTTTGGAGCCTAGCGCCGATGCTAGTACATCGACAGAAACGTTTAATCCGAGTGTTATTATCGATGCTTTCCCAGACGAGGACAGCAAGCTTAACGTCGACTTTATAAACTTTTCGATAGAAGGCTCCCCCACCCTTTTTAATCTGCCCAACCATGTAAAAGTTGGCTTCGACTGGTACCGCTCCGATTCGGACACATCATTAAGCCTTGCTCGGCTCATAAAAAGCACAGACAATTATCAAGGACTACAACAAGATTTCTTAGAACGGCTGCGTAACATTAATGGTTTTAAGCTTCAGAAATCACGCCTAAATTTTGACGAATACGGGCTTTATCTGCAAGACAATATAGAGCTAAGCGAATCCCTGCGCATCTCCATCGGCGGAAGGTATTTACAAACAAATGGTAATAACACCTTAAACATCGAATTTGCAGACCAACCAGAAAATCAGAATAAACCAACGCAAAACAACTTAGCGACAATCAAAGAGTTTTCCAGCTTACTAGGATTTTCATATCAACCGAAGGGTAATTACTCGCTCTTCTTTAATTACAGTGAATCTGTAAAAACCAATTACGACATCAACAATTTGACCACCGACGCCACACCAGAACTATCCGATCAAATTGAACTCGGCTTACGCCTGCGCTTATTCGAAAGCAAATTAATGTCGACCGTATCCGTGTTCGAAATTAATAAAGAAAATGTGTTTCGAAGATCATTTTTTGGCCGCAATGAGAACATTAGCGGTAAACGAAAAGTCCTAGGTTTAGAGTGGGATTTCACCTACCAAGTCAACCGCCATTTAGACATTATAGGTAGAACCTCCTTCTTAGACGCTGAAATTATCGCCTCAGATGAGCAAGCAATTGTCACAGACAGCAACAATGGAAATCTCCCCGCCCTAGCGAGCCCAAAAATGGGATCGGCCTTTATGCATTATCGTTTTGATCAAGCCGCCGAGCACGGCCTTAGTCTCAGTTTAGGTGCCTATTATATTGGTAAGCGCTTCGTTGACGACATCAATAATACTACCAGAATTTCCGCAAGCAGCCCCAAGAGCTTACCCGCTTACACGATTGTTGATTTTTCTGCGGATTATCAATTTTATTTAAATAAATACAAAAACACCTTACGCTTTAAATTAAGCAACATCGCTGACAACGCTTACGATTACGCCTCGGAGGGTTTAATTCGGCGTTATCAAGGGCAAGGGCGACAGGTATTAATCTCTTTGGAAGTGGCGTTATGAAGACAACAATAAAACACCTATTCACCATACTCCCACAGCTCACATTACTCCCTCGGATCGTTTTACTAAGTGTTACGAGCTTACTTTTCAGCTGCGGGGACGGCGGCAGAGAGGAAATACCCCCGGCCGCCATCTCCGAGGGTCAAACCTGCACCAGCAATATTGTTGACGCCTCCTCCGGCGACATTAATATTCGTAACGGTGAAGATATACTCGCCCTATTCGGTTGCTCTATCGTTGATGGCGATTTATTCATCGTTGAAACCGATGAAATGCTAACACTCACAGGCTTAGAAAGTGTAAGTAAGATACGTGGCCGCTTAATTATCACCTCTAATACGGCATTACAAAGTTTGCAAGGGCTGAATAACTTAAGCTCAGTCGGTGACTTGGAGATTTCTGACAATAGCGCCCTCAAGAACCTCAATGGATTAGAAAAACTCAACACCGTTGAATCCCTTAATGTTATCAACAACCCGCGACTCAGAAACATTTCCGGCTTATCGGCGCTTAGCCGCGCAGGTGACCTTAGCTTTTCAGGCAACCCTCTACTCGCAAGCCTTAGCGGTCTGGATCGCCTAATCGAAAGTCGCCTCGGTAATAATGAGTTGCCCTGTATTAACAATAACACCAGCACTGGCACTGATCCCAATATCGTCATTGATTCTGCTGAAGACATTATCAATATGATCGGCTGTACAGCAACAAGCGGCGACCTTATCATCAATACCAACACCGAATTAACCACGCTAACCGGTCTGGAAGGCTTGCGCCATATTGAGGGTAGCCTGAGCATTCAACAAAACACCCAGATTACAAGCATTGACGGGCTCACAGGCCTCGCCAGTATTGGTGGCAGTCTAACGATTGTTAACAACTCTTTATTGATCGACATTGACGGGCTGGAAAGCCTAAGCGCAATTGAATCCCGGCTAGACATCTCGGCGAACCCCCTTTTAGACAACATCGCCATATTGCGAGATCTCCTATTAGATCCAGACCTCGAACGCTCACCAAATATGCACTGCCTTAACAACGAAGGGGGCGAGAATATTGTTATCCACTCACGCCAAGATATTAACAACCTTAGCAACTGCTTTATTATTAACGGTAATTTAACCATTGACGCCGAAGAGGGTCTAACGGATCTAAGTGGATTAGAAAACATTAGCCTCGTAATGGGCAATGTCGACATATCATCGCTTGCCCTTAACAACCTGAGCGGACTAAACAACCTTTTTTTAATCGACCAGAACCTTAGCATCAGCAACAACCCCAACCTGGAAAACCTACAAGCCCTCACACAATTAGTCGATATTGGCGGAAACCTCGAAATAACTAACAACGCCGCCTTGACTCATTTAGACGGCATGCTCAACCTGTCCACCTTAGCTGGTGGTCTCGACATCTCGAACAATGACAGCTTGCTCAGTATCGAAGGCCTCCCGCAAGCGATCACCGATATTAACGGCGATCTAAATATTTCATACAACAATCTAATTACCAACCTCGATGGTCTTGACGCGATTCAAACCGTCGCAGGCACATTCAATGTCGAAGGCAATAATAAGCTCGAAAACTTAAACGGTAGCGAGCAGCTGTTTTCCGATACTGACCCCAACACCAGCAGCAATACCAATATTCAACTAAACATCCGCGCCAACCCTCGCCTTAATAGCCTGCAAGTATTGTCAGGCATCGAATCGTGGACAGGCAACCTTGACATCAGTAATAACAGTGCACTTGAAAATCTCAGCGGTCTGGAGCAATTACAAGAGATTCATGGGGATCTCAACATAAGTGCCAACAGCGCGCTTGCAAGCCTCAGCGCTCTAAACGCCCTCACCCTCGTTCAAGGCAATATGAGCATCAGTGCAAATACCGCATTAACAAATTTGCAGGGTTCAGTGCAGGACTGGCAAATAGAGGGCAACTTAATTATTAGTGGCAACCCATTGCTAATAAACTTGGAAGGGCTGGAAAACCTCACCAAGGTCAGTGGTGAACTATCGCTTATCAATAATGACTCACTGCTCAATTTGGCAGGCCTAGATAAATTAGAAATGCTGGTAAGACAAGGCCCCAGCATTCGAATCGAAGCTAACCCATCACTTAATAGTTTAGTCGGATTGCCCGATTTTAACTTGCTGAAAATAAAAGGCCTGTTTGTATCCAAGCTTAGTATTATCAATAACGACTCGCTAATAACCCTTGAAGGCCTAGAGGGTATGCGCGAAATTGAAGGCGACTTTACGCTCTCAGGCAACGAAAATATCGCCAATATCACAGGCCTTGAAGGCCTAATTACCGTTCACGGGCGTATACGTATTACCGCTAATACACACCTCGAAAACCTCTCAGCATTTAACAGTTTTGTCGTCGCGAGAAGAGGCATGATTATCAACTCGAACCCAGCATTAAGCCACTTAAACGGCTTTAGCCTATTGAGCACCATCGTCGGCGACTTATCCATTTACGACAATCAAAACCTCGAAAATATTGGCGATTTCCCTTTACTACGTGTTATCACCGGTAACTTTTCGATTATTAACAACAACCGTTTAGTTAACGCCGAGGGTTTTAACGTTCTAGGTCAAATCGTAAAGCGCCTAGAGATTATTAGCAACGACAGCCTAATGGATCTCAGCGCTTTCGCACCAAGTGCTATCGTCATTGGCGACACTATTACCGCATTTAACGCCTCGCTAGCACAGCTCGATGATTTACATAGACTCTCACCACAAGGTAACGTGCTAGCCGCCTCGAATGCAATACCTGACCCTAGCGACTTCAATATCGACGCGGGCGACGTTAATTGCGCCGCCAATAACGGTCAAATCAGCGGTAAAATCCTAATACGACGACAGCTGGATATTACCAACCTTGCACAATGCCGCACTATTCTTGGTAGCCTAACGATATTAGCTAACGAGCAAATAGACTCTTTAGTCGGTCTCGAAAATATCATCAATATCAACGGCGATGTGTTTATTAGTTCAACAAGCTTGTCGAGTTTACAAGGTTTAGATGGCCTAAGCGGTATTAATAGCTTGAGCATTGAATACAACCCCCAATTACTTAATTTGGACGGCCTAAGTAACTTAACAGGCATTTCAAGTAACCTAAACATTACACACAACCTCTCACTTAACAATATCGACGGATTAAATAGCTTAGAGGATTTAGGTTCATCGGTATTAATCGAAAGTAATAACTTGCAACAAGCGCAAATAGACAATTTTATTGCACGTTTTCCGCAGGTGCGCCCTTAAGCAGGTAGCGACAAATACCCTTCGAAATCACAAGCGAGCTAAGACAATGCCCCACCTGACACGCACCATTAAAACCGCATGCAAGTTAGTGTTTTTTGCGATATTCCTAAGTGCTTGTAACGAAGGCGGCGAGGACAATAACAATCAACCCGCATCGGCGACCAATACCTGTACGGACAGTTTAAAAATTCTGACCATCGACGTTAGCATTAGTAACCGTGATGATATTACGCGAATTAGCGAGTGCAGTATGATTATCGGCGACCTGACTATTAGCAACAGTCAAAATTTAAGCAGTCTTTCCGGGCTAGAAAATTTACAGCGTATTAACGGCAGACTAGTTATCTCCGATAACTCATCGCTTATTAACCTAGTGGGTTTAAATAACCTCATCTCAACAGAAGCGCTACAAATACGTAACAACCCAAGACTCGAAAGCCTAAACGGTCTGAGCAATTTAGCCACAACAGAAGTACTATTAATTGAGAATAACCCTAGCCTCACCCTCGTAGACAGCCTATCCAGTTTGAACTCCGTTGAAACACTTACGATTTCAAACAACCCGCAACTTCAAAGCCTGCAAGGCTTAGAAGGCATCAGCGCAACTCGGGCGCTTGAGTCAACTTGCAGTGCCGATGGGGAAAAAGACATAACACTCCAATCAACTGATGATATCACCGCACTATTAGGCTGCGAGATTATTGATGGCAACCTCAACATTACAGGAAGCCGCGCACTCACAAACCTAAGCGGCCTTGACGAGCTAGAAGGGATCAATGGCGACTTAAACATAAGCGACAACTTAGCACTGAATTCTCTTAGTGCCTTACAAAACTTAACTCATATCAGCGGTACGCTTAACATCCAAAGCAACAGTAACTTGAGCAGCCTAAGCGGACTCGAAACACTCACAGACGTGCAAGCCCTTAGCATCAATCCGAATTCTGTAATCGATGATTTATCTGGCCTAGACGCCATATTAAATTCAGACTTTGAACAATTTTCTCCTGATATGATGTGTCAATCTAGCCAGGATCAAGGCAGCGGAGATACAAGCAGCGGCTCAATCACCATCAGATCAAGTGCCGACCTTGAGGCGCTCAATAGATGCTTTATTACTAACGGCGACTTTCGAATTGAAGGTGATGATACGCTCAGCGATCTAGACAGGCTTTCAGGGATTTCTTTAATTAGAGGTGAATTGTCTATTTCCACAAACGTATTAACTCACCTGCAAGGCCTAAGCGGATTACATCGAGTTCTAGGTGATTTAAGTATTAGTAACAATTCCCAATTACAAAGCATTGATGGCCTACAAGCATTAACAAGAATCGACCAAAGTCTCAACATTACAAGAAACCCAGCGCTGCTGAATATTACGCAGCTCAGCCAACTAAATAGCATCGGCGGGAATTTATCCGTTACTGAAAATTCGCGTTTAAATAGCTTGCGCGGACTTCAGGGCGTCAGCCTTATTGGAAGCACTATCAAAGTCGAAATCAGTCACAACGACACCCTGAGCGACCTTGTTGGATTCCCCAGCCTTCGCTACATAAACGGCGACTTTATTATCAGCAACAATGAACAGCTATTTAATTTACAAGGCCTCGAATCGCTGAATTATGTCACTGGGAAATTATCCATTGATAACAATGCGGCTCTAAACGCACTCACAGGCTTAGACGCCCTAAACACCAGTACCACTCAAGCATCAACCATGTCTTTAGCAATAGATTCAAACGCTCAACTGACCAGCATCAGCGCCTTAAACTTACCCGACGCGCAGCTTACACAATTAAGCCAGCTTGATATCACTCGAAACAACGCATTAGCAACACTCAGCGGCTTGGAGAATCTGAGTACTATAAGCGGCGACGTAAATATTACAGACAACGATGCACTCGGTCACCTTGGGCATTTAGGTCTAAGTGCTGTTTCAGGCAACCTCAACATTAAGACCAACCGAGATTTAAACACCTTAGACTTCCCCAAAGACTTGCTAATTAGTGGCCTATTCACCTTAAGCGAGAACGCGTCGCTATCAAGCCTAACCAGTTTTACCAACTTTTTTATTGATGCGGCTGGTGGCTTTAAAATTAACGATAACCCCCTACTAAGCGATCTCTCAGGGCTGGAGAACACTGTAAAAACAATCCAGGCCATCATCACAAACAACGATAGCCTCAATAATTTAACAGGCTTAAATAACCTCGATGAAGTGACTGGCGACGTCGTAATTACTGACAACAGTCGCTTAGAAGCCCTTACAGGTACCGACTCTCTCCGTGTAATCACAGGGCAACTAGTGATTAGCGCCAACGACACGCTAGAATCATTTTCAAATTTCGGAGGTGACGCGGGCATTCAAATTATTGATGGGGATATTATTATTGAAAATAATCCGCAGCTACGCGAGCTTACCTCCCGTCTTGCCCACACCGGTCACATAAAGGGCGATCTACGCATACATAACAACGCCTTATTAACGGACTTATTGGGACTTTCAAGCACTTGGCAGGTTACAGGCAACCTAAGTATTAGACGTAACAACAGCTTACCCGATTTGCAATTTTTAAGCCGTCTAACAACGCCAAAAAAAAATATCGACATCATTGGCAATAACGCATTAATCAGCCTCTCAGGCCTAAATTCAGTAGGTGTCGCTGAAGGTGATATTACAATTGCAAACAACAACAATTTAACAAGCATCGACGACTTGTCGGGATTATTAGAAGTGTTTGGTAGTTTTATAATTCAAAACAATGATGCACTCACAGAAATAAACCATATCGATCAACTCATCGATATCGATCAACGCATCAATATCGATCAACTCACCAATATCGACAACCATTTATCCATCTCAGACAACGACAATTTAACTCAAATACAAGGCTTTAATCAACTCGAACAAGTCAGAGGTAACATTGTTATTTTCAACAACCCCAAATTAAATGACCTCACGGGCTTAACGAATATCGGGCGTGTCGAGAACAACATTATTGTCTCTCAGAACCCTCAAATTAGCGACTTAGACGAATTCGATAGCAGCCCTGACAACATCATTATCAACGGCGGTTTATTCAGCGCTTTTAACGCCTTAACTGACCCACTGTTTATTCCTATCACTCCCTGCTCGGCGGACAGCAGTCGCCTTAGTGGCGACGCCATCATTCGCTCAAGCGCCGACATCGATCAGCTCATGTCTTGTACCCGTATCGGCGGTACGCTCGTAATTATGCCTGACGCTTCAGTAACGAATTTAAACGGACTAAGACAGATTCAAAGCGTGGAAGAAGATCTCATCATATTCGCTCCGAACTTAACGAGCCTTTCAGGCTTAGAGGGGCTGACCAATATTGGTGGCAGCCTACAGATCCACAATGCGCTAATATTAGAGAGCCTAACAGGCCTAAACAATCTTGTTACTATAGGGAGTAATCTCAACATAATCACAAGCCCAGAACTGAGAAGCCTAGAGGGTCTAGAGTCCTTAGAGAGATTAGAGGCAAGGGGAAACATCAACAGTATTATTTATATTTCTCAAGCAAGGCAACTTAACAGTCTTAGCGGCCTCGCCAACCTCACGAACACCGACGATTCACTAGAGGTCAGAGTAGCTAACACAAATGTTAGCGAAACGACCCTTAATGAGTTCTGCCAAAGAGTTATACGTGCCAGCTGTCGCCCGGAATCAAACTAAACCTCACAACTGAGAAAAATCAGGTGGTCATCAAATGCTTCATTATAAACAATTGGCCGCCCTAATACGCGTTTATACCCTAGGCGATAAAGCATTTGATCCTCTCCACGCTTAATACCTGCAGCACCAACAATCATTGAAAAATCGCGTTTTTTTACCTCACCCTTCATCACCTCAATAAGCGAGACCCCAATCCCCATACGCCTATACTCCGGCAAAATAAACCAACCGCTAGCAATGCAAACATCAGTATTGTCTAATTGATTTAGCTGTCGAAATTCATCAAAGGCTGTATGCTCAATAAAACCGTGCAAGGCACAGTTCTGGTCAAAATCACCATAAGGCAAAAACTTCACACCACCAACTAAGGTATTACTAATATAGGCCAATACATGCGTGGCTTTTACATCTTCTTGCGCCAACATCTGCTGCCTTGAGGAAAGGCCAATGCCGTAGAGTTGGGCACGCACTTGTATCAAAGAGTCTAACTGCATCATTCCATGCTCGTTACGAGTGGATCCAACCGTTAACACCCTAAAATCCACATTGTGATCATGCATGCGTGCCCCCTTTTCAATACGCGAATAGTCCCAAAGAGTATAGGATACTCATTGTAAATATATGAACAACACAAAATTTTAAACCAAGACATCATATTAATTTTTATTAACGACGCTTTTTACAAGAATTATACGCCGGATATATAGACAGCAACAGCTCAGGGATAAGCTTAAAAAAGAAAGCCTAGCGCCAATATGGCGCCAAAATCAACGTAACTGGAGGGGCTGCCAAGTGACCCAAAAGAGGATAATCGATTAATCTAAGCCCTTAGACTAAAACGCACTAATCAAGCAGAAGCGCGTAAGCCCCTAACTAAGTCGGCCAAACGCTCGATTCGAGCGTTACTCAATTGACGATAATCAAGGTAAGGGCAAACAATCAAACTGACGCTTTCTGCTATCGCAAATGAACCGTCCAACCAACGTAAGTCTGAAGGCAAATCCAGCGTTTGCGCATAAGTTTTACCTGCAACAATGTGCACAACCTTAGGCGAAGAGACGGAAGGAGCGGGAGAGGCAAACGTAGATAAAACCGTAGAGGAAAAGGACGGAGGGGAAAATAGCAGCGCCTCTCGGCAATCATGCTGCAACAGCCGCCTATCCCGGTAGCACTGCCAACTACTTTGTGACTCGGACTGAAATACCGCCTCCTCCCTCAGAGCCCAGAGAAACTTGCTATAAACATTAAACACTTTACGCCAATGATTGCTAGTATGCGTCACAATATGGCTCAGTTCCCCCGGCGCAAGGGCTTGCAGCTGGTTAAGTATAGGGTAATGATCAATGGGGGGACGATTCGCCAAATAAATGGCGATATCAAAATGGGTGCCACCTAAACCACTGATACTCATTTACGAAGGCCCAACAAGCCCAGTCAACTTACGGGTAAAGATACGATTTAAGGGCGGCTCCATTGACTAAAAATTCAGCAAACTCGCGGTTAAATAATGCCGTTGGATGACCATCGTTTGGTATTGCATGCTTGGATCTATCAACCTCGACACCACCTTCAATCACAACGACACCCGCCTCTTTTAACATCGAGATAACCCTCTGCACACCTACAACATCTTGCGCAGGCATGGTCACAGCCGTCACCGGGTGCACTACGACAATAAATACACCATCAAACTTAGACTCATACTCGTGTTTGGCCTTGAGAACAAGCTCTGCAGTCAGTGAATATCGATCGAAAAACAGCGTATCCGTATCTAGACCTAAATGAGTCATTATGCGCGATTTTCCATTTAACATTGAAACAAGTACGTTAAAAACACTCAACGCGGGACGCGCATGGTTCATCACCCCAGAAAATTCTAGCTCTCCATCTGAATTCTTAGAATAGTGTGGCGAAGATGTGGTCCAAATCGCCCTTGGTGAGCCGATATTACGGTAAGGATGAAACCAAGCGAATTCGTATATCGCCACCCCTTTATTTGATACTACCTCGTTTGGCAAATCGCGAGCTTCAATATACCTGAGCATATTCACGGTTCCCAAACCATGGACACCGTAATTGAATACATTAATATCTGGAAGCAACTCTTTCAAATGGTTATCTAGCGTATCCTCATCTTTCAAACCCTCGCCGTAAGCAAACGAGCCACCGAAAAGCAGAACATGTGGCCCCTCAGGGTTCACAGTGTGGCCGACAGTGCGGCGCCGATGCTGATCGGTAGAATATTCAACATCGTAAATAATTTTCTCATCGCCATTGTCATCAATATAATATTTTTTAGCGCGGCGCAAATCACTGCCTTTTAAAACAGGCCCTATTTTTTCATCAAATTCCAAGTCGTATAGATTTTCAGACATTATATCTATGGAAGCTTCAGGCGCAGGCATAACGAGACGAAAAAGCCCTTCCGCGACAAATAAAGCCACGACGGTGCTAATAAAAATAAGAAATGTATTTTTAAAGAAATTACGCATTTTGGAATATTTTTAATCCATTAGATGAATAGTATTATAAGAGATCCACATAGAACTGGAGAAAGGTCGCGGGAGCAATATTAGACCCCCGTACTTCCAAGCACTTTATGTGAGCCATAAGCCTAGCTAGTCTAGCTGATGACTTACAGCTGTTCAACACAATAATAGTCAGCAACGGACTACATACCAGCCTAAATAAAACACAGAACCGCTAATCAAAAAACAGTGGGAGCGTCAGGCAAGGTGTCAACCCACCCATGGAACTACAGAGCCACCTTAAACTTCAGCTAACTTAGCATTTAACAAAACTTAATCAACTTAACTAACTCGCCAAGCCTCAAAACCACCATCTAAACTATAAACCTCTTTATGCCCCTGACTAAAGAAGTAGTCTGCCGCTCCCTTACTACTATTACCATGATAACAGTATACGATCAGTGGCGTTTCTTTGTCCGTTTGAGATAGAAATTCATCTACAGTCTCTTGCAGCACATTTATAGCATTTGGAATATTGGCTTGAGCGTAAGACTCTGCATCCCTCACATCCACTAAAATGACTGATGAATTTTCAAGCAGCGCCTTGGCCTCGTTAACTGATATACACTTATATGACATAGCGTCCTCTATTTAGCTAAGACGCCTCAGGCGCCAATCAGGGTATTAAACTTAAGCGCAGACATTACCAAAGCCACCCACCTATCACAAGCAGCAAGTATTTACCCCCTAATCGGAATCACTTTTTGACCAAAATTCAGCCAAGATAGAGTTTTCACTTGCTAAACCGTATCATAGCGCCATTGAGTAAATACGAACGGACAAAAACCACGAATCAGTGAGGACTGCATGCACAAAGCAATACAGTAAGGCCATGATCCTCGGTAAGCTATTGCAACTGCTGCCAAATGACGCAAACTTACAACACTACCAACACACTATTATCGTTAGTATCCTAAATATACACCCACGTACAGGCAAACACCTACGTACAATCGAGCACCTACTTTACAATCAAGCAACCTTAGCACCGCGACATAAGAAGCCATGACAATAAAAAACATCACTCTAAAGACCCACGACGCCCGCTATTTATACATTTCAAATCCAGGCAAACCAGTGCTTATTGTACTGCCCGGCAACCTACAAGAGATTGAGTCCCTCGCTGCGTTTAATGAGAGACTAAGCCCGCACTTTGATTATTACGCACTTGAACTGCCTGGCGTCGGCATGACTAAACCCCTGCATGCGTATTACACTATTGCGTATCTAGCTGACTGCCTGAAAGATTTTATGCACGATCAAGAGTTAGATGCTGTACATTTATTAGCCTGCAGTTATGCCACAGCAATCGCCCTAGAGTTTACCAAAGATACGTCCCAAGTGACGCGACTCGCAATTGTCGGGGGCATGAGCCACATACCGCAGGACTTAATCGGCGATACACTTAGCATTATGTCTGACAGTTTAAGCGGAAATCGAGATATATTTGCTGAGCGAGTGATAAAGCTATTAACGAGTGACAATGATCTGATCCCTAGGCGACGCGCGATACAGAAAGCCGCCAAAGCCAAAGCGAAGACTTACACTGATGATCAAATGTGGTGTTTTGTCAGCAATTCTACTCGCCTCATGAGCTACTCCCCTACAAATTTGGAAAACATCACTTGCCCAACCTTATGCACAACTGGCGAATTTGACCCTTATGTAACAGTGAAAAGTTGCCGTGCACTCAGCGAGCTAATGCCTCATTCACAATTCACAATGATCCCAGGCGCGGATCATTTATGCTTGTTAGAAAAACCAAAAGACACATGCGATTTAATATTGAATTTTTTACTCAACAAGAACAGCTAACTGACTAATTAACCACGTTATTTCTAGCTATTTATTTAWWTTWAWWWWYWWWAAYWCWSTYAAANMYAKTWAAAACNWWARTAACTTACTTACCTTAGCATAGCATATGCATAAAATAAGCTACTCGATTTCAACTGCAAACACGGCTCATTCAGCACTATTCTCCGCTCCATCTGGGGAATAAAATCCACAATCCACTAGATGGTCATAAAGGTCATCGAGCCAATCCTGTTCATCTTTTGTATGCCGATTAACAAGCGCCACCTGAACGACACTATCACCGAGTTGATCGTTTAAAAACAGAGCTTTCTCCTTTTTCATAGCCTGAACACGCTCATCAGCAGCGCAAGCAAACGGGTTAAACTTTTCTAAGGTTTCCACGCTCATGCTCTTATAGCCGCCTAAATAACGCCGCTCAGGCATCCACATTTGTGGCTCCTGAAGCCCTGCTGGGTAACTTTCAATAGAATTCGACCCTACGATATTTTTCATAAACACTAGCGCTCCATACTTGAGTATATTTTAACTTAAATTTTTTAATTACAATTACAATTACAATTACAATTACAATTTTTATTGAGTAAAATCTTATGCAAACTATAACGAGAGAGTTTCATACAAGATTACCCCGCCTTAATCTATTTTTCGGCAGCATTTCGGCGAACTTAAGCAAGAAAATAAAATAATATAGATACGGAGTATATCTACGCACATTTGTTATAACCCTTGACAGCAACACAATCGACCAAGTAAGCGCTTAGCGAGGCCATAACAAACGCTCACGCCACGCATTCGCACACCAAACCCAAAGCGGCAGATCCCCCGTTAATGAATCACAGGGTATTGACGCAAAGGATCGAGCAAGGACTCTTGACCATTGGCCTTGATCTCCAAGGCCCAGGCTAACAACATTCCCAGCTCCCCCTCGGGAAAGCCTTTGGACTGAAACCACAGCAAGTACGGCTCAGGAAGATCAATCAGAACTCTACCGCCATACTTACCAAACGGCATTTTCATATTTGCTAACGCAACGAGGTGTTTTTTCTCTAAATTCATCGGAATAGTGCTTATCTAGTCGAAAGAGTGTTTGTTTAACAAGGGTAATGCTTGTTTATACGGCACCAAAACAACATCGAAGCTTCAGTACGATGAGGCATGATACAGGCATACAACTACTGCGTGGTGTTCGACATGACTTAATTTTGCGTTAGACGTAAAAAAAGGCGAACAACAAAGTCATCCGCCAATATTCGATCAATTAACACTCCAAATAGTGACAAGGAGCTTGTACGTAAAAACCACCTACTCACGTACACAAGAGTATGGCCACGGTCAGATTCGAGACGGCTGCTTGGTAGGCAATGAACCGTTTAATCAGTATAATTCACTTAAACAATTGAATCGTACGATTCATTATCGGTTTACGATAATAAACACCACAACACTGGATGGCGCAAAAAGATGAGTACCACATTCCAGCTATCCATAAGTATCTTTGGGATACTCCTTGCCACGACCTTCTCATGTTTTGCCTCACACCCCGTCATTGACGACGTGCAGCTTCAGAAGTGGTATAAAGTTCTGATCAATGATCGCAAGGTTGGCAGTAGCACCCTGCATGTTTTAACTCATAAACATGGCACCACAACCACCGACAGCTTAAGTATCGAGACAAAGCAACAGGCTCGACAGAAAGTCAGAACCAACATCATATCTGTTCATGAAGAAACACTCGACGGACAAGCCCTCAGCTTTCGAAAGGTAATGAATGTTCCGAACCTTGAACGGCGATTTATTGCCACCATCAAATCAGACAAACTCCTCGTGCAGACAATCGACAACAATTCCGACACCACCAAGGAGTACGATTTACCGCAACCGATTTTATTATTTAACGGTGTTAGGAAGCATTTAATTAACATCTTGGCTAACAACAAAAACAAAACACTCTCTTATTACAGCTGGGATTTTACACGTTTAGATTTTAATCTCATCGAACTGAAAATAGAAAACCCAGAAGAAAGAACCAACACCCGCTACTGGAAGATAGCAAAGACTGTCACCAGTGATCGCCCAGAACCGAAAAAAAGCTACTTTTATACTGACGCCGAATTTTATCAAAGCGAAATAAGTTTCCAGCTGTCAGGTAAAAAAGTCGACATCATCGAATGCAGCGAAGCCTGCGCCACCAAGCGCAACAAACCCTACAACAACTTTTCAGCCATGTTTAAAAACTCCCCCTACAGGCTCCCCAAAAGAGCAAGGCAAGGGAAAATTCGCTACGAGCTAAGCTTTAGCGGTGAAAAAAAACTCGATCTACCCAATACATTTGAACAAAACACCTTTACAAAAAACGGCCGTACATTTGTAGATGTCTGCGATCAATGCGGAACAGAGTCAGCGCCGGACTCCTTAGACCAATACTTGAGCCCCAACGCCTGGGTGCAAAGCGATCACCCTACAATCCAAAAAGCAGCCAAGAGAAAGGCGGGAAAAAAACGATCAAGCCACGCCAAAATGAAAGCCTTAGAGCGTTATGTAGAAGCGCGTATGACCGGTAAAATCCAATACATAGGCTATGGCAGCGCACTTGATGCCTACACCAGCAAAGTCGGAGACTGCACGGAATTTGCTTTATTACTTGCCGCCTTATCGAAAAGCGCAGGCATCCCGACACGTGTCGTAATTGGCCTTGCGTATTCAGAAGAAACCTTCGAAGGTCGAGACCATATATTTATCCCCCATGCTTGGGTCCAAGCATGGGTTGACGACCGCTGGAAAAGCTACGACGCGGCCTATGATGGCTTTGATGCCGGCTATATCGCATTGGGCATTTTTGATGGCAACAAGCGTGATTACATCGAGATTTCACGCCACATCCATCAGATAGAAATCACTAGCGCCTCAAGGGTTATACAAGAAGAACCCTACACACCATAAAACGCTATACTACGTTTATACCTTTACCTCCATAACACCAAACAAGACACTAACAACACCAAACCGAGGAATGACGTATGAGTAAACTCATATCCGTAACACGAAAGATTGCGATTGCCACAACATCAGCTCTAATGCTTGCGCTTTTCTCTACGCCATTATGGGCCGATTTTCACGATAACGGCGAGGCCATGGAAGAAGTCATGGTGGTAGGCGCCGTTAGCAAAGACAAATCAGGAAACAACAGCGCAGCCGCCAGCCAAAAGCAACCAACAAGCTCAGCGTCCAAAAACCTTGCCGAGCTACCCACAATTGTCGAAAGCAAAGATACCGTAAAGTAATCGCCCTGCACACAACAGTGCACATGCATGTGCACTGCTTAAACCACCTATATAACACGTATAGAACACAAAATATGTCATTATACTTCACAGCCATTAAAGGCGAATTAACTTCTCGATAAGAGCATTAGTATTATCATCAATAATTTGATGATCTTTATTCCCTTCAAACCACGCAAGCGTTTTCTTAATCCCATCTTCATAGGCAACCTTTGCTTTAAAACTCGGGTTTATAGCCTTAATTTTACTATTATCAAAAACCGTATTCACAGCCTTATCACCCAACAAAGTGCCGATATACTCCTGATCATGTTCACAAATGACCTTGGAATCCACATGTATTATTTTGGCCTCACAACCGAGCGATTGAGCGGTGAGCTGATAAATTTTATTCCAGCTTAGCACTTCATCCGAGGTAATGTGGTAAGCCTCCCCTAAAGCCTGCTTTTTACCAAGCAAGCCAATAAAGCCATTCGCAAAATCGTCCGCATGTGTAAGCGTCCACAAAGATGTTCCATCATCTTGCACAACAATCGGCAAGCCCTGCTTTATTCGATTAATCGTGGTGTACTGATCCCAACCACCAATGGTAATAGGAATAACAGTTGCGTAGGTATGGGAAGGACGCACAATCGTGACAGGAAAATCAGCCTCCACATGCGCACGCATCAAGCGCTCTTCGGCACGGATTTTATTTCGTGAGTAATCCCAATAAGGATTACCCAGAGGCGTCTCTTCAGTGATGGGCAGCAACGGGTTCGGATTTTGATAACAAGACGCTGAGCTAATAAAAACATATTGCGCTGTTCGCCCTTGAAAAAGCCGAATATCACGCTCAATATCCGCCTCATCAAAAGCAACCCAATTAACCACCACATCCCAACGATGATTGTTCAGCGCGCTCTCAACCTCCGCTTCATTATGAATGGACGCTTGAATCACTTTGGCGGCACGTCCCTCAACACCAATACCCGCTCCACTGCGATTAAGTAGCCACAAATCAATGCCGGCCGCCAAAACCAAGCGACTGACCGACGTACTAATATTGCCAGTACCCCCGATGAATAACACCTTCATATTATTGCCCCTGATATTTATCTATTTTTTACATCAACACCTGACAACCGACATTTCAATCGATCCAGATATACCACCAAAACACGGTAACCCGCTACAATCAAACCTGCGCCCCCGCCACCCCCTAGCAACTTAAGAGCTATATAGAATATAACACTACACCGACACTAACTGTAGGGCAACAAGATGGATACATAGGGGGATACAACCTACCAAGTAGGGCAAAAACACACAAAATGTAGGGCGACACTGATAGGCACAAAAAACAAACAGCGACAAAAACATTCATAATAATATAGTTTATATACTCACAGAACTTTAAATTAAATGCCAACTTATGTGAATAATGGCGCAGATTAAACACATCCAAAACACGTAAAATAATAATATATCAAGATTATAATTAAGCGGCAGATAAGCCTACCGCCTCATCCCTGGGGCTATAAGTTTAACACTTAAAGCTTTAAGTGTTAAACAGAAATCGCACGAGTATATACCCATGCCAGTAACGATAAGACAGCTAATTTTCTATGGAAAATTGAACACTTTAAAAGTATTTTTCTATTCTAACTTTATACCCAAATAAACTTTCCCTACAATTACATCACAAGTTAGAATATACTCTTGGCACAACATTGATTATGACCAACATTCATACTACCTGTAATACTGCCCTTTTAGCTTAAGGCCTCCCTCAACCTAGGCTACACCGGCAAAAACTGATAATAATAATAATAAAAATAATAATTTTGTGAAGCAATTCACAATCCCGTCGTGAGCATGGCACACTCATGAGGTAGTAAAACGCCACTAATAATAAATAAGAAGTTCATATTATTTCAACAACCATAAAAAAGGCTACATCCCCGATGAAGACATCTAAACGATCCTTGCGCGGCTCGATCGCGCTCGCGTGTATTGGACTTGCAAGCACCTATGCAAGCACCTCCAATGCCGCAATCTGTGAACACGTCGTACAAAACGAATGGAACTCCGGCTTTGTTGCCGCTGTTCGTATTACCAACGACGGCACTAGCGCAATCAACGGCTGGGAAGTCAGCTGGAACTACAGCGACGGCTCAGCACGTACTAGCGGCTGGAATGCTAACGTGACCGGCGGTAACCCTTACACCGCAACGCCACTTAACTGGAACAGCACAATCAACCCTGGCCAAACTATTGAGTTCGGAGTTCAAGGATCAAAAGGCAGCGCGCCCGTTGCGCCCGTCACCGTAACCGGTGCTGTTTGTGGTGGTAACCCAACACCAACGCCTACTGCTACTCCAACGGCAACGCCTACTGCTACTCCAACAGCAACGCCAACAGCAACACCTACTACTACTCCAACGCCAACAGCAACACCTACCGCTACTCCAACGCCAACGCCAACAGCTACTCCAACGGTAACTCCAACACCAACATCAACGCCTCCTCCTGGAACGTTTGTTCGTCTTGATAACCCGTGGACTGTTAGCAACTACTACATTGACCCTAACTGGTCATCACAAGCGGCTGCAGAGCCTGGCGGTAGCGCTATCGCAGGGTTCAACACTGCAGTCTGGATGGATCGTATCGGTGCAATTGCTGAGCCTCTAACCGGCGACGGTATGGGTCTACGTAGCCACCTTGACACCGCTCTTATGCAGGGTGCTGAGCTATTTATGGTCGTCGTTTATGACCTACCAAACCGTGACTGTGCTGCACTGGCTTCTAGCGGTGAATTACGCATTAGTGAAGACGGCTTCAACCGCTATAAGAATGAGTACATAGCGCCATACGTTGAGATCTTATCTGATCCAGCTTATAGCCTATTACACATCGTTACTATTATTGAAGTTGATTCACTACCTAACTTGGTAACCAACCTAAACGTTCCTGATTGCGCTGAAGCTGATGGACCTGGTGGATACAAAGATGGTATTACCTATGCACTAAACCAGCTGTCTCAAATTCCTAACGTATACAGCTATGTTGATATCGCACATTCAGGTTGGCTAGGCTGGAGTTCTAACTTCGGTCCTGCGGTTGAATTAATTGCTGGTGTTGTTACAGCGACTGATCAAGGCTGGGGCAGCATCAACGGCTTCGTCTCTAACTCGGCTAACTACACTCCAGTAGAAGAGCCTTACCTACCAGATCCAGGTTTGATTGTCGGCGGCTTACCCATTCGCTCTTCCGACTTCTACGAGTGGAACGACTACTTTGAAGAGCTAGACTTTTCACAAGATTGGCGTGAAGCTATGATCGCTCAAGGTGCACCAGCAACTATTGGCAACCTTATCGACACTGCCCGTAACGGCTGGGGTGGCGCGGCTCGCCCAACAGCAACAAGTACTTCGAGCGACCTTAACACCTTCGTTAACGAGTCTAAAATTGATCGCCGTTCACACCGTGGTAACTGGTGTAACATCCCTGGTGGCGTTGGCTTCAAACCATGGGCCAATCCTTATGAAGGTATTGATGCCTTTGTTTGGGTGAAACCACAAGGCGAATCTGATGGTGTCAGTGATCCTAACTTCGTCGTTGACCCTAACGACCCAGCTAAACGTCACGACCCAATGTGTGATCCATTTGCATCTAACACCAGTGATCCATCACTACCGACTGACTCTTTAGACAACGCACCTCACGCTGGTCGCTGGTTCCCTGAAGCATTCTCAGTATTACTGCAAAATGCCTTCCCGCCAGCATCTGATCCTGCAGGTCCACCACCACCTCCACCGCCACCACCATCTGACTGTGCTGGCATCGACCCTGCGTCGCCACTTGTTATTTCAGCATCTAACGTTGAAGTAACAGCGGATTTGCGCTGCGGCCCAGTCTACGTCAGCTTTGGTCAAACCACTCAGACCATCTTTGTAGATAACACTGGTGCACCATTTGATGTGAGCTTAAACATCAATGGTACGGTATCTAACGTTAGCGGCTATTTCGCTAGCGTTAATGCAGCAACCACCTCCATGACTGTCACTAAGAACGAAGGTGGCGCAACATCTGTAAAACTACGGTTTTAATGTAAGCTTTTATTAAAGCGTGATGCCT
Organism: Alteromonadaceae bacterium; assembly: GCA_002746115.1. Lineage (GTDB taxonomy): Bacteria > Pseudomonadota > Gammaproteobacteria > Pseudomonadales > Cellvibrionaceae. Next base: position 17,047 of record NVXL01000045.1, on the reverse strand, counting down.
GCACACATTATGCGCGGGTATCACTACAAAAAACGTACAAAGGGGCCAATTAATTTGGTCCCTTTTTTATGCTGCACACATCGTTAAATATCAATTGCTGTATACCCAACATATCGACACCCTCTTTTACACCTCAGAAACATGGCCAAGTCGTCATAATTTCAAGTCGCCACAATTCGCCACAATTCAACCGATTTGATCAGAACATCACCATCATCCATGCCCACTTCGCCCCAAGTCTCTTGCTATTGTTTAAAGCAGATGGGAAGACGTTCAAAAGAATCGTTGGCGAAACAAACATAGACCACAAAGATAGGCCACAAGCAAAAAATATTCTTTAGGACTACCAGGCATTAAGCCTTCACTTTTTTAAGGTAGATATCATGAATTCATTATTTGCAGCCTCGCCGTTACCCGTGTGGGCAACYAGTATTTTTCTAATCYTCATAGGTGTCACCGTTATGTACGCCGCTCGGGATACTGCTCACCAGACCGTAAAWGCATTTCTCGGMACAATTTCTTTAGCTTTAAAGCTTGGMTCTAGATCTTTAGTTAAARCACGAAACCAATTACGYSAACGYAACCGAGAAGTATTRCTTKCYYTAGGYCGYGAACACGCTGAACGAGAAATAGAAAAAGAATTTTTCGAGATTAATAAATTTGTTCAGCGAGACTTGGGAGGTTACCCAAAACTCCAACGCAATATGCAAGAACAAATCACCAAAATTCAAGAAGATTACAGCCAGTGTTCAGAGGTTCCCGTGCCCTCCCCGGAATGGGTCGAGGCCGTAGATTCAGTCGCCAATTTAAAAACCACTGATAAAAACCCCGCGTTAAACGCCAAAATTCTCGAAGAAATAAATAAATCAGCACAACAGCAGCACAAAGAAGTTTTATCCGAATACCGCAACGACATATCCACCCGGCACCAATTATTAAAGGGCATGACGCCCTACTGGAGAAAGCTCTCTAACAGTATCGATGAGACTGGTACTCGATTAAAAGACTTGGTCACCCGCAGTCAAAGCATTGATGCCCAAATGAATAACTACCGCGAAATAGTCAGCGGTACGCCTAGAGCAGAACGCATGCTAAAAGCCTCCGCACTCACACAGTTTATTATCGCGTCATTAGTAATTACTTTTGCCATCGGTGGTGCATTTTTTAACTTCCACCTTATTGCCTTACCAATGTCTGAAATGGTCGGTGCAGTCAACCGTGTTGGCGGCATTAAAGTCGCGGACCTAGCGGCTTTGGTGATTATCTGTGTCGAAGTAACCGCAGGGATATTTCTACTCGAATGCCTACGTATCACCAAGCTATTCCCGCTCATTGGCTCCATGGATGACAGGGCTCGCCGGTCGATATTAATTGCTGCTGCCAGCGTCCTACTGATACTTGCCTGCACCGAGTCAGCCCTTGCTTTTATGCGTGACCAAATCGCTGCAGATCTCGCCGCGTTAAGAGGCTCACTCGCAGGCCTTCAAACGGAAGCTTACGCAGGATCAGGCGTCAATGAGTGGATCCCCTTGGCCGCGAACATGATTTTAGGGTTTATTTTACCGATAGCGCTGACGATGGTCGCAATCCCATTAGAATACTTATTACAAACCGGCCGAACCGTCTTCGGGACGATACTAGAAATCATTATCGGTTCAATCGCGGTCGTACTACGTATCTTAGCATTAGTATTCGGACGCGCTACGACGGTCATTAATAGCTTATACGACCTCCTAATTGCCGCTCCTCTTTGGATAGAATCGCTCGTCAAGTCGTCAAAGAAAACGAGTGGCCTTAGCCAAAACTGCTCACAACAAGCTTCACTATAACCCTCTCTATAACTCTCTCTATATATAAACAGCAGGAGAAAACACCATGATTTCTATCATCAAAAAAGCACCTTTGATTTTAACGGGGCTTATACTGCTTAGCCTCTTTAGCTGTAATAGCGATGAGAAACAAACAAACAACTACACCAAGGGCGTATACCTATTACTCGACACCTCTGGAACCTACACTGAAGAGTTAATTAAGGCTAGACAGGTTATCAATTACCTCCTCGCCACCCTTGAGCCCGGCGATACCTTTGTTGTAGCTCGTATCGACAGTGGTAGCTTTAGCGAGAAAGACATTATCGCTAAAGTAATACTTGACGGCAGACCCTCTATTTATAACAAACAAAAACGTGAGTTCGCAGCAACAATCGAAACCTTTGTCAAAGAAGTAACAAGCAGTGCTTATACGGATATATCTGGCGGTCTGCTACAGGCAATTGAATTTTTAAATGAATCAAGCGTCGGAAAGAAAACTATTTTCATTTACTCCGATTTAAAAGAAGATCTACCTAAAGGCTACGTCCGTGATTTCGACTTTGTATTAGATGGATTTACGGTAAAGGCACTGAACGTCACCAAACTACGCGCCGACAACCAAAACCCCCAAGTCTACTTAGATCGTGTCGCCAGCTGGGGCATGAAAGTCACTCAAGGCGGCGGCAACTGGGGGATCATTAATGACTTAGATAACCCGGAATCGCTATCACTGTAACAATTTCGGCGTTTTTGTAAGCATTCTATATTTTTCAATCAGGGTAATTTAATTTACCCTGATTGCTATCGCTCCGGAGCATCACTTAATCCAAGTCCCTAAACACACTATCTACCCGAGCACTCACCTCACACCACAACCACCCCCTCTTACACTCAAAGGTTATCCCCTGTAAGTATTTATAAAAACCCATCATAATTGCCACTTTTTAGCAAATTATATTTGCGCAACTAGCATGCAGGTCTATATTTATAACTTCTAGCGACACAAGTTTTTAGCGACATAAGTAAAATGTGCGCTAGTTCACAATTCACCCTCTCTCGCTATTTCCAAATCAAATAAGCATATATTCATTTTTAAGTATCTCTGTACTACTATGAAATAAGAGGGCTATGTATCGCTCACCTTATAACTGTATCTGAGCTCCAAGCCGCCACCATATATCAGCTAAAAACTATGGGTAAACATTATGAATGTTGGTCAGGCCAAAATTCATAAGTTTACCCTGCTAAGAATCAATGGATCACGTTATGTGCAGTCATAAGTCTATTTCTTACTCGTTAAGTCTTTTATTTACTTTATTTTTTACCCAGCAATCCTTCGCATTTGAAGTGTTTGTCGAGAATGCCGATTTTGAATCGAACCGTGACGACCTTCGTTGGCCAGGAGCCTTCGTAACCGGCGTCCCTGCTTGGGACAATGTAGGAGGCAGGGTTCGCTCATACTGGACGACCCAATTCGTCGTTAGCGATACCTCCCACCAAGTGATTGGCTTGATTGCAAATGGCTCTGCTATTAGGCAAGACCTAGGCGTCGCACTGCAAGCAGGAGTTTTATACCGCATCACCTTCGACCTTGGTAAGGCATTCAATCGCCACATGCTAGCCTACCAAGTAGTCTTAATGGTCGATAGCGTCGAGCTCCCCTTAAGTTTAAGCACAGATGAACTGCCAAATAGAGGGCAGTTTATTACGGTTCAGGCGGAATACATCGCCGATGAAAATGCTGCGGAATTAATTAATGCAGGTAACATGATCATTGAGTTTCGTAACACTGCACGAAAATATAGCCGTGTTCTGGTGGATAACGTCAATATTGAAGGCATAGAGCTAGTCGACTTTGACAACGACGGCGTATCAGGGGAAGCTGAACAAAATATTTTGATGTCAGATCCCAACGATGCCTACAGCCTTGACCCCTCAGGCCTACTTAACGATGGAGAGTTTGATTCGGATGGCGATAATGCTTCAAATGCTGATGAAATTACGGCCAATTCAGACCCCCTAGACCCAGGCTCATTCCCCTCCCCATTTGCGGAAGAAAACACCGTAAATGATCATTTTCGCATCCAAGGTGCACTGCAATTAACGCCGCAAGCAAGCGCGCCATTCGTTTGCGCCGAGACGACCCGCGGCTCAGTCTATTACGATACCGCCTTGAATTTTCCAATTTGGTGTAATGGTATTGAATGGCTCGAATTCGCTAGCGAGCCAGGGGGCCAAGGTAAGGCCGGGCCAAGAGGCTTACCCGGTATGCAAGGGACAAGCGGCGCGCCAGGATTACAAGGTGAACAGGGCTCAATCGGTGCAACTGGAGCGCAAGGTGAACAAGGTTCAATCGGCGCAACTGGAGCTCAAGGTGAACAAGGCACAATCGGCGCAGCTGGATCACAAGGTGAACAAGGCACAATCGGCGCAGCTGGGTCACAAGGCGAACAAGGTCCAATCGGCGCAACTGGAACGCAAGGCGAACAAGGACCAATCGGTGCAACTGGAGCGCAAGGTGAACAAGGCTCAATCGGTGCAACTGGAACGCAAGGGGCGCAAGGGCCAATTGGTGCAACTGGGTCTCAAGGTGAAGCGGGAGAAAACGGCGAGCGAGGCGCTGCAGGCACAAAAGGAGACCCGGGAATTGCGGGGTCCGCTGGCCTGCAAGGCTTAACCGGACCGATTGGATTCATGGGGCCGCAAGGGCCATCTGGCACAAGCTCTTGGGCCGACGGTTCTGGAGCCGTGTCCACCTCACTCAAGGTCGGCATAGGCGTTCAGACGCCAGAAGCAAGCTTACATGTTAACGGTAATGTGATTGGCGCAAGCCCCACCGAAAACAACCATTTAACCACCAAGGCTTATGTGGACCAGAGAATCGCAGAGTTGTTAGCACTACTAGAAACCCTTCCTCCACCTACCCCAGAGCCAGCACCGACACCAGTACCTACATCAGAGCCAACAGCAACGCCCGAGCCAGACGTCCCCTCCTTACCGGACGTGAGTCAAGCCGTTGGTGCTGGTGATGGACACACCTGCGCTATTCTCGAGGACGGTCAAGTTAAATGCTGGGGTAATAACAACAGCGGTGCACTTGGATTAGGCGATACCATCAACCGTGGCGACAACGCTAATGAGATGGGGGGCAACCTACCAGCCGTGGATCTCGGGTCCGGAGCAAGTGCCGTACAAATTGTTGCTGGTTTTCACTCATGCGCACTCTTGGATGACGGGCAAGTCAAATGCTGGGGTCGAAATGATTTCGGAGCACTCGGCTTGGAAGACCAAGATTATCGAGGCGACAATCTAAATGAAATGGGTCGCAACTTGCCCTCAGTTAACCTAGGGTCCAATAGAACAGCTCGCCAGCTCTCAGCCTATGGATTTCATACCTGCGCACTATTAGATAACGGGCAAGTAAAATGCTGGGGATTCAACGGAAGATTACAACTCGGATTCGAAGGCTCCCGCCAATGGGGAGGTGCTATAGGCGAAATGGGCGATAACTTACCCACAGTTAACCTAGGTAGTGGCCGAACAGCACTGCAAATTACAACCGGGAATGCACACAGCTGCGCCCTCCTAGATAACTTCCAAGCTAAATGCTGGGGTTTAAATGCGCATGGCGTCTTAGGTATAGGAAGTAGCGCTCGACGAGCGGCCGATGATAGCTTACCCACCATTGATTTGGGTCTTGGTAGAACAGCTCTGCAAATTGAAACAGGTGGCAACCACTCTTGCGCTATTTTAGACGACGGTGATCTGAAATGCTGGGGTTACAATTCCTCAGGCCAGCTCGGCTTAAGTGATCAAGCCACCCGAGGTGATGCCCCTAACGAGATGGGTAATCGCCTACCCTTTGTCGAGTTAGGCACTGGTCGAACCGCAAAACAGATTGCCTTGGGTTTCGACTATACTTGCGCGCTACTCGATAATGATCAAGTTAAGTGCTGGGGTAATAACTTAAACGGCCAACTAGGTTATGGAGATACCCTAAATCGAGGCGATAATCCAAATGAAATGGGCAACAATTTAGCCACAATTGATTTCGGCACAGGTAGAACAGTACAGGAAATCACAATCGGTACAGGGCAAGCTTGTGTCTTGCTAGATAATGATGACATAAAATGCTGGGGCGCCGGAGGCACCGGACAGCTAGGCTCTGGGGACACTCTAAATCGTGGCGGCAACGCAAGTGATATGGGTGATAACCTCCCTGCGCTAGAGCTTTAATATGAACTGCGTGAATTACCGGGTTAGATGACATTTCTCAACTAATCATTTAATCCGGTAACTCGTGCTAAATATTTTATATCTACGCCTTAGCCCTCAAACCGATAACCTACCCCATGCACAGTAGAGATAATTTTTGGCGCCTTAGAATCAATTTCAACCACTTTACGTAACTTAGAAATATGTTGATCCAAGGTTCGGCTTGAAGGCAAATAATCTCGCCCCCAGCAGGCATTAAACACCTCATCTCGTGAGATTACCTTACCGGGATTATCCGCTAACAAGCGTAAAATATTAATATCCCGAAGGCTCAGCTCCATTGTCACAAGTTCACCCCCAGCGCTTTTACGTTGCGCCCGCAGCTCATCAGGCGTAATTTCGAGATCCCCCATTACAAAACGATTATCAACTTCACAATTTTCCGCTTTACTGGCACAGCGCTGCTTGATGCTTCGCCGGGTCACAGCGCGAATACGAGCGACCACCTCACGCGTACCAAAAGGCTTCATGATGTAATCATCCGCACCGAGTTCCAAGCCTAATACTTGATCGATCTCTTCCGACTTCGCCGTAATAAAAATCACGGGAATATCTTCGTCTTGCCTGCGAATCTCTCGACAAACACTATAGCCGTCTTTTTTCGGCATCATAATATCTAATAACACCAAATCTACGGCCTGTGGGTTAAAAATACGCAACGCCACCTCACCGTCCTCAGCTAGAATACAGGTGTAACCCTCGGCTTCAAGTAGGTCTTTTAGGCCTTCGCGAATAAACACATCATCTTCCGCTATTAGCACATTCATGGTTATATCCGCTTATTTTTAAGGTTTATTTAAAATCTTTTCTTTAAGGTTTTCTTGTTTTAATCAAGCGGACTAACATCGAGATTAATCTGAAAACAGCAACCGCTGTCGCTTTCAAGCAAGCTCAAATCACCACCGTGTTTTTGCGCTAATTCACGCGCGATGCTTAAACCAATGCCGGTGCCACTGACACCTTCCGTAAGGGAGGATTTAGCGCGATAAAAAGGTTTAAAAATATGCGCCTTGGCTTGCTTATCAACACCCTCTCCGTAATCACGCACCTGAATGAATACCTCTCCCTGATCATCCGAATATTTTGATGTAATATTGATTTTACCGCCCTTGCTCGCGTACTTCTCTGCGTTACTCAGCAAGTTATTTAATATTTGCTCAAGTGCCGCCTGATCAAAAAAAACTACATCTTTTGATTGACCCAAAAAATCACACTGCATGCCACGGTTATGTAAACTGGCCGAAAAGGTATTGAGGCACTGTTCCACACACTCATCGATCACGCCGGATTTTTTATTAATTTGCAATTTTTCCCGCTGCGAACGTGAGAAATTTAGCACATTTTCGATTAAACGCGACAAACGGATACTTTCACCGTTAATCACAGAAAGGTATTTTCGCGCTTTTTCTTCGTCATCAGGCACCTGCTCTTCAAGTAGCTCAGCGTACATTCGAATATTTGTCAGTGGTGTTTTCAACTCGTGAGATACTTGATTCACAAAACTCACGCGCTGTTCGGCATCTCGCAATCCACGCTGTTGCTCACGATATAAAAATACCACAAGCCCCGTCAATGCTAACGCAAAAGCCAAGAACGATAACAACCAAACAAAACCCGCTGACTCCACCGCCTGTGGATCATCATAAAAAGCTAGGTGCCAGTTCGTTAAAGGCCGTGACAAGTACAGTTTATTCACACTGACATCTTTATCAGCAATCGGGTAGCGCCCCCACTGATACGAATTCTCACCCTGGCTATTAAAAAGTCGGATTGCGCTGTGAGGCAAAGTGCTATTTGTACCCGGATCGTTAGGCAGTCGATTAATAAGATCGGATAATAGGCGGGCGGGAATCAAATCAAAAGCAACTAAACGATCATTCCCGTTTCTCACCCAGAAAATATAACGCTGCTGAGCGCCGTGATACCAATTTAACCAACCACTAGCGTCACCCAATACCGCGGAGGTAATAGTGTTTTTCTGGCGAGCACTCAATAACGAACTAAACGACGATGCGTTACCTGTTGTAGCGCTAAGTTCATCACTGGATACCCGCTCAAACAAGCCGTTATTCGCCCATATTTCTTCGGTTTGCTTGAGAAATTTACGCTCTTTATTTGTGGCTCGCCAAAGCAATGGAAACAGCATACTATGCTTACTATTATTGCTATCCATTACCACTAGCTGATTCACCAGAGGTGAACGAGCTAAATACTCATGAGTAGGGTCAACGCTGCCCTGATTGAGCCTCTGTGCGTCAGCCATCAACTGCAACTCCAAGTGCTGCAAATAGTTAGCCACCGTCACTATGGTAGCCTGCAACTGACTGTCTATAAGACGCTGATGTTGATGAACACGCATAATATCTTCGTTTTCTTGCAACTGAAGACTCACCCAGCCCAAGCCACCAATGGTTAACATTAGTAATAAAGCGAGTAATACTTTGAGCTTGGCTGGCTTGTGCACTTGAATCTTCCCGCAGATAAACCGCTATAACGTAAAGCCCTAATTTTAGTCCCATTAGGGCTTTACGTATATAAGCTTGTTCCCGTATTGGCGTGCTCAAATATTAACTAGTAGCTTTGTTGCTTTGAGCGTCGATACTGCTTCTCTTTCGCGCGCTTGCGGTTCTTCTTCCATTCGTCTTCGTTCTCGACTTGCTCAGCTTCGTCCAACATTTCTTGCTGCTGCGACATAAGTTTTTCTGAGTTAATTCGCTTAGACTCACGACGTAGGTAACTAGCGTTACTTTTCATCAGTTGTTTTGCACCAGCAATATCACCCTTGTCTCGCAGTTTAATTGCGTCCTTACTCACCTCATTGGCAATTTGCTCGACAGAGTCTTCATAAGCGCGCGCGTTAATCGCCGAGCGTATCACCGCTTTTTCTTGAGAAAACTTCACCGTTGCGCCGCCACTCAGCTTATCCGTCCTCTTGCTCACGATGTTATTATAAGTCACCGAAACATCCACTAGCTCTAAACTTTCGCGCGCAGGCCTTGCAGGAACCTCGACCTCAAGCACAAAGTATTTCTCTTGTTCACTGTATAGCTGATTAAAACGCGTAGTTATTTTATTGCCTGTAATTTGCGAGTCACGCCCAAGGATACGAATAGGACGTACACCGTCTCGACAATGAATGCTAACGTCAACGCCTTGCGCAATCACAGATAAAACATCACCAAACTCAAGAGCGAATATTTTTGCAAGATCGTCAGCGTCTTCAACAAAGGCATGATTGCCATCACTATAACTGGCCAGCAGAGTCATTAAGTCTTCATTGTAATGTAGCCCCAGACCGATCGTAGTCACGCTCATCCCCTCTTTTGACAGCGACAGCCCCAACTGGCCTAACTCATCCGACGTATGTGGCCCAACATTCGCTAAGCCATCTGAAAGTAAAATGACGCGATTAACACGGTTTTTATCAATAAACTTGCGTAACTCAGCGGCGCCCTTACTCACACCAGCAAACAGCGCGGTTGAGCCCTGAGTACGAATATTACGAATTTTTTTACGGATGGCATCCTTGTCCCTCACCTTAGTCGCAGGCACAACCACATCCACTGTCGACTCATAAGTAACAATAGAGACAATATCATTTGGGCCAAGCATATTGACCGCGAGAATTGCCGCCTCCCTTGCACGATCGATCTTCTCCCCAGCCATTGAGCCGGACTTATCAAGCACGATGGCAATATTGGTAGGCGCGCGATCGGCCTGGGGCTTATCTAGTTTAAATCCTGTAAGGGATATCTTAAGAAAAGCTGTTTGCCTCTCGTTCGAAGACAATACCGGCGTAGCCGCTTCGACCAACAGTGTCACTTCATTCGTTTTGCTGTAGGCAAGGCTTGCGCTAAGACTTGCAGTAAGGGATAAGGCCAGCGCCAAGCACCACGTAAGTGTGGCCCTAATCGGGGGTGTGAGTTGATTGATATTCATCATTACGGTTCTCTTATGCTATGAGTTAACAATAGCGCTTAGCTTAGCGAGCCCCCAATTGTAATGGTCTGCACTTGGTAAAATCTATGTAAAAAAAATGTAAATTCAATCCATTATCTGAGGCGATACTCAAAACATTAAAGTACCGACCAGAGTGGTCGTCATCAGGCTTTAAAAGCATAGAAGAGACTAGGGATTGGGTGTAATGGTTTGTGGGTTGGTTTGTGGAAGGGTATAACAAGCACAGTAAAATTAACATTGTAACGCCCGCGCAGCGTCATGCTGGCATAGATGGCGAAATACTCATGAAACGTAAATGCTAGAGTTTCTATCCCCAACAAGCCACGATGATGATTTGTATAGCAAACACTCACAATGCATGAGTCATCACCTACCCAATGAAAACTTGAGCTGTACACATCCCATTCAAACCGTTCAAGCCACTCACGCCATTCTTTCCACCGCCCCGGTCACACGCACCCTCCTGGCACCCGAAATAACATAATTTTTTGGCGTGCTAAGCGTAAAAACCACAAGAAGTTTAGACAAAAAACTTCTTGTATAATAACCAAAAAAGTAAGTGTCAACTCAGCACTCGCCCAATAACAAGTCTCATTATCATCGAGGATACGCAACAACCCAGAATTTCGTTCCCATACGGCTATTTACTTATAAACACGCACTATCGCCATATTTTATCCGCATTAAAAACCGAAAAGATTAACCCTTTCGATCCACAAGGAATTAGATAACATATTATACGAACAACATTCATAATACGACTGATAAATATTCGCAATTACAACTAGAAATTTCTATTTATTTTTCCCATCACATCGTCTAGAATTCACTCAAAGAGCACTTCAGTCCAACTTTAGCCCCGCTAAGGATTCAGAATCATGCAAGCAAAGAAAGGCATTATTGAGGCCCTAAATAACATCTTAGGTGATGAACTCACATCGATTAATCATTATTTTTTACACGCAAGAATGTTCAAAAACTGGGGGTTTTCCGCTCTCGATAAAGTCAACTTCAAAAAATCCATCAAGGATATGAAACAAGCGGACGAGCTGATTGAACGAATTTTGCTCTTAGAAGGACTCCCAAACCTTCAGCACCTCAATCCGCTTCGCATTGGTGAGCACACCGAGGAGATGCTAGCATCCGACATTCAATTTCAATCCCAAACTCAAAGCAACCTCAGATCGGCCATCGCCACCTGTGAGCTTGAGCAAGATTATGTCAGTCGCGACATGTTGACTGAGATTCTCGAACACGAAGAAGAACACACCGACTGGATCGAAACCCAACAATACCAAATCACCAAAATGGGCATCCAGAACTATCTCCAAGCACAAATCAGCGAAGAGGGCTAAACCATGCAAGGCAACCCGAAAGTCATTACTGCGTTAAATTCCCTACTAGCTTATGAACTAGCGGCAATGGATCAATACTTCATTCACTCAGAAATGTACGCCGATTGGGGTTTAAGCAAACTCCATGAGCGCATCGGTCATGAGTTTGATGATGAAAAAGCACACGCGAAAAAACTCATCGAACGCATTCTGCTTTTTGAAGCTCGCCCAGACATGATCACCCGTCACCCAATAAGTATTGGTGACGACGTCCCGGCAATGCTGCAAAGCGACCTCGATGTAGAGCTCGCCGTAGCCGCCGAGCTTAGAACATCGATTAAAATTTGTGAAGAAGCACAAGACTACGTCAGTCGCGATATGCTCGTGGTATTGCTTGATGATACAGAAGTCGATCATGCTCATTGGCTAGAACAGCAACTGGGCTTAATCAATAAAGTCGGCCTACAAAATTACCTGCAATCGCAAATCTAAAAACCTAGAATTCAAAACCTAGAATATTAAAAAATATAAACAAAAAACCAGAGCCCTATAAGCACACAAACTTATAGGGCTCTGGTAAGAGACGAGCTTACATCAACTACAAAACACTCAATTAATCTAGGTACTTTAAAATAGGTGCCGTCATCTTACGACGATTTCCCACTCTTTTATGCCAATCACGCTTACCTGAACCAAGCTTTTCGATCTAAACGAGATAGCGGTTCATAAACCGGTAAACCAGCACCAAACGGCGTGCTGCCTGGGTCACAAACCGTATTTTTTTCAGGCATAATATTATTCACCAAATAATCAGTCACAATATTATCCGCACATTCCGAGGTAAAGGCCCTAAGGTGCCCCACCCTGCCTCGAAAGACAAAACACCTCGCAAAAAAAGTGAAACTTAATTTCCAGCCACCTATTTAAAACATAACAAAACGGAAAAATATATGTATTACAATAACTTTTTGATTATTACATTTATTCCGAAATATTCCACGCACCATCCTCACCAAACGTTACCAGCATATCCGTCACATCGTCAAATTTGAGTTTAATTGCATTTTCTTTAGCCTGCGCCACATCTATAAGCTCTCCTTGCGTATACGAGCCAAAGGTTATCCAGTAAGCCGGCTGGGGGGTAAAAACAACTTCCATACCCGCTTGCGATGGCACCAAAAATGATGGGTTCCCAGACATACCAATACCCACCAACACATCGTTAGCGCCAACATCCTCGCTTTCCTCGATATAAAGAGAACCAGCAGTCTCACCTTGTGATTGATCTTTGAGGCTGTAGTCACCACCGCCTTTCTGGAGCGCTATTTTATTACTTGTACTGAGATTGCAAGGCGATACCTGACGTGCACGGATCGTTTCGCCAGTCCCGCTCGCTGCTGAGTCGGCCATAACGAAGCTATAATCTGTATCCCATTGGAATTCAAGTGTGGCCGTTGGATGTGCACTTTTTGCAAACCACGCCAAGGTGACGACATTCGGTACATTTACGTTTGGCGATTCTTGGAAAATTGCGAAGTCACCGCGTCGTGTTGAGTTGTTTTTAACGGTTAATGTGTATTTTGCGCTCATATTATTTCTCATTATTGGTTATGGCGTTAAGATTGGGTACACCTCAAGCAATTAAAGCTCACTATTTACCTTTCATCCAAACTTAAGCGGTATTTTTAAGCTACCCCCACTWTTAAAAACACCATACTCGCGATGAATCGGAGTAAGCGGCTTAAACGTGCCAAACGATTTTCAAATACGCACCATTCGCACTTGCAGCCGTGTGTAACTTACTGACACAGTTTTTGTGCCTCCTCCAGAGGGCACACAGGGAAACGTATCAGACAATTAAAAACAATCGAATAGATATCTAATTATTCAGGTACTTACGACTATCGTGAAGATGGCTTTTATTTTATAAGCTGCGTGATCCTNAGTAGGAGCTCTCTATTGAAGGCTCGTGATTTACAAGCTTAAACTGCGGCCATTAAACGATTCAAATGCGTATCGTTCGTATCGTTCGCATCTAGYGCCGCTACACTTCATCCGCTTTGTGYACTTAACTTTATAAYCCAAGYYCAAACAAAGTATRAATAARCRTTTKTGRCAGATAAAAATAATACGATAAGCGGTAATTTATATCGATATACAAAACAAGTATAGGTGAGAATTTCCTGTCAATTATTTTTCCTAGGTAGGCTAATCTTCCCTGACAGCACGGGCTTTAACACCCAAATATTGCGATTCTTATCACCAATAAAAATTGCAATATTACGCTTGCATCACTAAGTTGAGACAGTGATGCCAAGCAACTTCATGTTAACGCTCCGGCCTCATTAAATTGAGACTACTTTTTGACTGGCTCTTCAAAGTCTGTTGTGTTAACTTCCGTCCTAGATTTGATCAAAAACCCAGCGCACTTGCCCCTAGTGCGGGGAAATAATAAAAAATATAAAAAAATAGAGGTATTCTCGTGAGCATCTTGTCGCTGGCTCAGCGCTATCTACGTGGTCTATCCACATCTATAGGTGTAACCTATTACGCGCACACGCCAAATAACTATTTTAATATTGGCTTGCACGCAATGGTTTGCGGATTACGTCTTCGACAGACAATTACAGCAGCACTAAGTATCAATTCGATATTGCGCTGCCAAGCACTCTCCCCCTCCGACACAAAAAACCTTTCCATCTGAAACTTTAAGTAACAATAAAAAAAATAATTGATTTGAATAAACAATATGAGAATATCCGTATGAGATACGTTAAATATTTTTCCTCGATAATTTTACTGGTGTTGAGCTTTACACAAGGCGCATATGCTGCGACTTGTGTAGGCGTAAACGTGTACCCCAATTGGACTTCCAAGGACTGGTCTGGTGGCCCGCTTAACCACGCAGAGGGGGGCGAGCAAATGGTTTACCAGAACGCCCTCTATCAAGCCAACTGGTATACCACTTCGGTTCCCGGCAGTGACGCAACTTGGACAAGCTTAGGCGCCTGTGACACTTCGTCCAGCTCAAGCTCAAGCTCCTCATCTTCTTCAAGCAGTTCTAGTTCTAGCTCTTCAAGTAGCTCTAGCTCCTCAAGTAGTTCTAGCTCCTCAAGTAGTTCTAGCTCCTCAAGTAGTTCTAGCTCCTCAAGTAGCTCTAGCTCCTCAAGCAGTTCTAGCAGCTCAAGCTCATCATCAAGCAGCTCTTCCGGTGCCCCCACCAGTAATGTCAGCTGTGCTATACCGAACTTTGATCAGTGGAATAGCGGCTTTACGTTGAACAACTTAACCGTAACCAACAACGGCACCACCCCAGTTACTTGGTCTGTCGATATTACTTTTAGTCAGTCAGTCACTATCACGAACAACTGGAACTCAAATGTCGTACAAGCGGGTAACACTGCAACAGTTACGGGCGATCAAAATAACGGTACGCTCGCTCCGGGAGCTTCTGCCACCCTAGGACTACAAGGGTCACACAACGCTGGCACACTAACGGCTCCAATGTGTGTTTCTACTGGCGGCGGCACTACAAGCAGTTCAAGCAGTAGCTCTAGTTCATCTAGTTCGTCTAGTTCGTCTAGCTCATCTAGCTCTTCGAACAGCAGCTCAAGTTCATCTAGCAGTAGCTCTAGCTCCTCAAGTAGCTCTAGCTCGTCCTCTTCATCATCTGGCGGAAGCGGCCTGACGTCGCAAACACCACCATCAGTTGATGTGGTACGTGTTTTTCCAAACCTAGACTTCAATCAGTCAGTATCCATGTACATGTCCCCTAATGGTGCGCGCTGGTATATCCACGAAAAAGACTTCGGTATTGTTTGGATCGATGCGGCCAATGACGCCACTACTGTTAAAAATACTTACCTAGATTACGGAAGCTTCCTTCATGGCGGCACAGAGAATGGCATGTTGTCGATGGCCTTCCATCCCGACTACGCTCTTAACGGTTTTGTATACTTGTTCATGGTTCAAAGTAATGGCCCCACGGGTATGCAATCGGTAATAGCTCGCTTTACAGAGTCGGCTGATGGCAACTCGCTGATTCCGTCCTCACGAGAAGATATTCTCATCTATGACCAGAACTACGATATCCACAACGGTGGTCAAATCGCCTTTGGTAACGACGGTTATTTATATGCCGCGTTTGGTGACGGCGGCACGCAGAACGATCAGCAGAATAACGGACAGAACCTCAACACTTTCGACAGTACCGTCATTCGGATCGATGTGCTTAATGGTTCACCCTACTCTATTCCACCTGACAACCCCTTCGCTAATGGCGGCGGCTTACCTGAAATCTGGGCCTATGGGTTCCGTAACCCTTGGCATTGGAGCTTTGATAAAGCGACCGGCAATATGTGGATCGGCGATGTGAGTCAGGACACTTGGGAAGAAGTTAACTGGGCGAGAAAAGGCTTGAACTATGGCTGGGGCTGCCGAGAAGGGTTTGTTGCCCTCGCTGGTAGCAACTGCACCAGCAGTGACCCGTTTGAAGACCCGGCAATTGCCTACTCCCATGCGAGTGATGGCGCCTCTGTTACCGGTGGGTATGTTTACCACGGGACAGAAATTACCGGCCTGCAAAATGTCTATGTTTTCGGTGATTGGTCCAATGGCAAAATCTGGGGTATGACCGAAGCGGCGTCGGGTACGTTTGAGAAAACACTGCTAATCGACTCAGCCCAGGCTATAGCAACTTTTGGTGAAGCGAATAATGGCGAGCTCTACCTGATGCCATTTAACTTTGGTGCGCCTTCTGGTATCTACAAGCTTGAGCCTGTTGCCTCACAAAACGGCATCATCGTGCAAGCGGAAGACTACAGCGACTTCTTCGATACAAGCCCTGGCAATACCGGTAATGCCTATCGCAATGACGATGTAGACCTTGAAGCAACGGCTGATTCTGGCGGAGGCTTTAATGTTGGCTGGACCGCAGCGACTGAGTGGTTGACTTATCAGGTGGATATTCCAACTACGGGTGAATATGCCATTCGAGTCCGTGTTGCCTCTAACGCTGGCGGCGGCAACTATGACCTCAGTATCGATGCCGTCTCGGTCTTGACTAATACCGTTGGAAACACCGGCGGATGGCAAAGCTTCATCACTCAAAGCAGCACGGGCACCACATGCTTAAGCGCTGGTACGCACAATATGCGCCTCGATTTTCTCGAAGGTGATATAAACGTCAACTGGTATCAACTTGAGATGACTCAGCAAACCAATAGTTGCGGTGGTACACAAACGCCTGCTGAGAAATACGGCACGGTGTGTGCAAATTGTCATGGCCCAGATGGCTCAGGCGGTTCCGTAGGTGTTCCGATTAATGACCCGAACACCATGGTCAACGTTCAAAATGGTGACCTTGTGCAACTCGCTCAGTACATCGAAGCGAACATGCCTTCTGGAAACGTGACTGGCTGTGACGCGAGCTGTGCTTCAGCAATGGCGGGTTACATATCCGGCACGCTCTGGACAAATCCACCGAACACTACCGAAGTGCCAGGCCCACGTCAGTTAAGCTTGTTAACCCGTTACGAGTTCCGTAACACGCTGGCTGACTTATTGGGTATATCTGTGGACGAGCAAGCTGTCAGCGCATTCCCTGCCGAAAACAAAGTGCATGGCTTTGATAACAATGCAGCCTTGAACGTCATCACGGGTCGCCAC